>SLDA01000574.1 GCA_007125545.1 Thermoflexales bacterium
CCTTGCTTCATTGCTTGCGCCAACTTCGCGCCGGTGGGTTTAGTCGGGTAGGCCTGGCAGGCTCACTCTCCCGACGGCGATACAGCTCCAACGGACTGCTGTGCCAGGGCTGCACCCTCCACGGCAAGCTTCTCGGAGGGGAACATATGCTTGGTCCGCTTGCAGACTTCCACGAGCAGCAGCATCGTGGGCACCTCGACGAGAACCCCTACCACTGCCGCCAGGGCAGCGCCTGAGGAGAGGCCAAAGAGCATCGCCGCCGTGGCGAAGGCAACCTCGAAGTGATTGGAGGTCCCGATGAGGCCAATAGGCGCAGCCTGCTCATAGGGCAGCTTGAACCACCTCGCGATACCGAAGTACGCCAGCACGAAGATGCCTACAGTCTGGATCGTCAGCACGATGCTGATGTACAGGATGTGAAGCGGGTTTTCCAGGATGACCTCGCCTTTGAAGGAGAAGAGCAGAATCAGCGTGGTCAGCAGTGCCACGATGCTAACCGGAGTCAGCGCCTGCACAAAGCGGGTCTCGAACCATTCCTGACCCTTGTGCTTGAAAATCCATTTACGGGTGAGATACCCGGTGACCAGCGGAAGCGCCACATAGATGGCCATCGATAGAAGCATGGTCTCCCACGGGATCACGACGCCGATACCGCCCAACATCAGGGTCGCGATCGGGGCAAACAGCACCAGGATGAGCAGCGACATCAGAGCCACAATCACAAGCGTTAGCTCCATGCTGGCGTCGGCCAGATAGTTCCACACGAGCACCATCGCGGTGCACGGGGCCACGCTCAGCAGGAGGAGTCCGGAGGTGTAGCTGCGCCACAACTCGACCTCTTGTCCGGAACTCAGGATCTCGGTTCCGGTGATCAGGCCACGGAATACAAAGCCGAGAAAGAAGATGGACAATACGTACTTGGTAGCAGGCTTGATCAGCCAGTCGATGACAACGCTTAAGACGATGGGTTTCGGGTTCTTACTGACTTTGACCAACTGTGAGAAGTCGATCTTGACCATGATCGGATAAAGCATAAAAAACATACAGATCGCGATGGGGATCGAGACATGATAGAGCTGGATTGAGTCCAGCGTAATCGCGACCTGAGGCGCGAGCCTGCCCAGGGCGATGCCGGCACCAATACACAGGACCACCCAGATCGAGAGGTATTTCTCGAAGAAGGATAGCTTCTTTTCTGTGGACGCAGTAGACACTCTTGAATCTCCTTTTCGCTAGGAATTTGAACTCATAGGTAGACAGATCGATCCGGTCCGGGCAAGAATCCGGACTGATCTTATGAACCACACTTTCCGCGCTGTGGCCCGCATGCAGGAGCACGAGCCTGTATGCGCGCAGGATCCAGAAGCCGCTGCAGCATCGCCAGCAACTGCTCCATCGTCCCGCGATCGACCGAGTAGTAGATCCACCGCTCATCATCGGGACTTTGCTCACTCTCGACCAGGCCGGCCAGGCGTAACACGCGTATATGATGAGAGATCAGGCTGTAAGAAAGGTCGAGGCGCTGCGCAATCTCACAGTTACACTGGACGCCTTCCATAAGCAGGTCGACAATACTGAGGCGGGTCGGCTCGGCCAATGCCTTGAGCAGGCGCATCAGGTCATCCCGCGTCAGTTCGACCGTCGCACCATCCGCGTCCGTGCCGTCCCCGGTTTCGCTCGTTACGACTTCCTGCAATTGCACATCACTCATACTCACTCCTCTACCGGTAACGATCCATGCCGAAACTACTTTAACGTCCATTGAAGTATATACAAATGCATCGTGTTGTCAAGAGGGGAAAGGCGTTCGTTGCACTTCGCGACCTGTTGTCAATGGACGAACATGAAGTACGATAATTTCATCTAACGGCGTGTGGTGCGCTATCGGCGTGTCTGTTCGCTTCGCATCTAACGGCCGTCAGAAACGTACCGATCAGGTCAGTAGGGGATCAGTATCAGCGCCGAAGATGAGGTGGGACCGCATGCGCATGGGGTACCGACAAATCGTGGTCGACGGCTCGCCGGTGGGACTTCGCGGCCTTGATGAGCTGTTCGTGGATCTGCAGGCGCAGGGCCGAACCCCGCAGGACGAAGGGCTCGGCGTCGAGATCGTGACGCAGATGAGCAAGGACAACTATATTCCATATGACGCGCGAGAGCTCTTTGCCGCAGCCTTCGTGAGGGAGTATGCCGCCTATTTGGCACGCGGCGAGATGGGAAGCGGACGACAGCGCGGCTATGGAACGTGGCGTGGTTATCCTCGCGAGCAGATCCCCTGGTATCCGACCGTCAACGAGGACCTGTGCAACGGCTGCGGGTCCTGTCTCAAGCTGTGCCGCACGGGCGTCCTGGGTCCCACGGATGGGGGCAAGGTGCGGGTCGCCGATCCCTTTGGCTGCGTCGTAGGGTGTAGCTCCTGTGCAAACCTCTGCAAACCTGGGGCGATCACCTTTCCCGCACGGTCGATCCTGGACGCGTATCCATACAAGCCACCCGGACGTTGAGCCGCTTACTCGGTTGAAGGGCTTTCACCGGCGAATCTCGCCTGAGCCGTTGCCGCGCACCTTGCTTCAACGTTGCACTCGTTAATGCCGGAGACTTCAGAGACAGGATTAGCCTATCAGAAAGACGGGAGACGAAATGCGCGCAGCGATCAAGCACAGCGATCCGAGTGACGAGTTCTATACATCCGAAGCGTGCTACATACTCGAGCTATCCAATACGCCCGACGACCCGGAGGTCTCGATCGCGCGGGCACGGGTGCTGCCGGGCGTCACAACGCGGTGGCACCGGCTGATCGGGACGACAGAACGCTACGTCATCGTCTCGGGCCAGGGACGGGTGGAGATCGGCGACCTTCCACCGAGGGAGGTGAGTAGCGACGACGTCGTGCTGATCCCGCCGCTGTGCCGCCAGCGGATCACCAACACAGGGGCGGACGATCTCATCTTTCTCGCCATTTGCACACCGCGGTTTCGGGACGAAGTATATGAGGAGCTCGAAGATGTCTGAACCCCGCATCGACACCTTCTTCGGACCAGGAACCCTGCCGGCCCTCCGGCTTGCCGGACGGGGCTACCGGTTCGCGACAATCGCGGTGATCAAGATGCTGATCCCTGCCAGGATCAGCAGAGCGGGCAGCATAAGACTCCAGGCCAGCCCGAAAAGGAAGGTGACAGCAACCATAAGCAGGACCAAGCCCCACACCAGGTCACTCGTCGACGAACTGCTAAGGCGTCCCTGAGTCTGTAACTCATTCCATACCCGCGTGAGAGAGCTGACCGCCGGGATAAGGATGAAGACGGCCCACCAGTTACGGAAAAAGGGGACGTCGATTCCCAGATTGCGCAGCAGTAGGCCGATCCCCAACAGCAACATAATCGCCCCACCGATTAACCCGCCCGGGTTCGACCGCACGCGATCGCGTTGACGGCGCTCTACATCCTCCCGTGCCCGACCCTGTCGACGCGCTTGTGGATCCTGACGCACAGGACGGTCGTCACGGTCCCACAACGCTTCAGGCTCGCGCAGATCCTCCCGCTCCCAGAGGTCTTCACGCTCCCTACCCTCTTCTTCGGGGCCCTCGTCAAATGGTGATAGGTCGTCGCTCATGGTTTCACTCCTCGCAATCTCGCTTTTACACCTATAGTACGCAGCGGGGAGGCATTTGTTGCACCGCCGTCGAGCCGACCCAGTCCTACTTCAGCGCCTCGAACCGCCCATAGGGCAGCATGCCCGCTGCGATGCGAACGCCGGTCCCTGCCGTCTCCGCCGCAACGTGCTCCCAACAGGCCTCGATGGTGTCATAGGGACAGGCAGGCGAGCTCGCCAGGCTGAAGCTGAGGTCATTGCTGCCGAAGAGCAGCAGATCGACGCCGGGCTTCGCAAGGGTGCGGATGTCGCGCACGGCACCGACGGTCTCGATCTGCAGGGCGAGAATGCCGTGGATGTTCCACCACTCGGCGTAAGCCTCGCGATCCTGGATCGCGGCGCGCCCGTAGCCGAAGGTCGGGCCCCAACTACGCTTGCCGAGCGGAGGGTAGTAGAACTGCTCTATCGCTTCGTCCACGGTCGCCTCCGTCTCCACCATAGGCACGAGGATGCCCAGCGGTCCGAGATCGGCGTAGTTGCCGGCGAGGAAGGCCAGGCGGGTGTGACGGATGCGCAGCAGCGCCGGTACGTTAACCTCCGCCGCGACCTGACAGAAGGCTACGAGACGGTTCTCGTCATACGGCGCGTGCTGGGCGTCGACGAAGACGAGGTCCCAGGGTTCCTCGGTGAGTGCGGACATCAGTGTATCGCGGTCCATCGCGAGCGATGCCCAGGCGATGGCGAGTGCGTCGCCATTGTGGATGCGCTGCTTCAGAGAGCGATGGTCGGGCATGGCTGCCTCCTTATCCAGTAGTAAGAGATTCAAGTGCGATTTTAGTGCAGATAGTGGATGAAGCAACCGCCTGCCGTCACCGGATGCGATGTCACCAAGGTGGTGAATTGGCAAGGAGACTTGCCCCTATGCGGGAAAGGGGGATGGAGGCTTACGCATGCAGGAATCCCGGACTTGCGAGGCCGCTCTTGACGTAGGGTGTTGGCACTGCGCTACATCTTGCGCCCGCGACCCCAAGCGCTAGACTGACGCGCACCCGGTGAAGACTCAGGTGTTGACCCTCATCTAGTTTATGTTATTATTAGACTGACCAGTCAGTCTAGGAGGGCAATCTATGTCAACACCGACGAGTCCGCCAGGGGACACGCGGGCGCGCATTATGACCGCAGCACACGCGTGCTTCCTCGACCAGGGCTACCACAACACGACGATGGATGATATCGCCGTCGCCAGTGGTACCAGCAAGGGTACGCTCTACTGGCACTTCCAGAGCAAGCACGATCTCTTCGCGTCGACCATCCGCTGGTTCTTCGAGAATGCGTTCGGAGAGGAAGCGCTGGCTCCGTTGGAGGGTTGCGATAATGCGGCGGACCGACTGCGCCTCCTGATAGAGGGTGCGGTCGTCGTGATGGAGCAGGCGGCAGGCCTCTTCAACCTCTTCTTAGAGTTCTGGGCGTCCAGTGACGACCGCGAGCAAGCCTCGCACCTCTGGCTTGATCTGCTCGTGGAGTACAAGCAGATCTTCACCGGCGTGATCAACCAGGGCATCGCCTCCGGCGAGTTCAGAACCATCGATGCCGACGCCCTGACCTGGGCCCTGATGGCTACCTATGACGGGTTTGCAGCCTACATGATGATCAAGCCCGACTTCGACCTGATGCGCAGTCACGCCGCTTTTGTCGAGGTGTTGCTCAAAGGATTGGAGGCAGAACCGTGAACGACCGGAACGCCAATCCCGCGCAAGCGCGCGGAACGCCTGACTCAACTCAAGAGACTGTAATTGAGACCGACAGCCTCACACGCAAGTTCAAGAAGATCAAGGCGGTGGACAACCTGGATCTGCGTATCAGCCACAACGAGCTCTTCGGGTTGGTGGGCCCGGACGGTGCCGGCAAGACCACCCTGTTGCGGCTCCTTGCCGGGCTCCTGAAGATTACGTCCGGATCCGCGCACGTCGCCGGACACGATCTCACCGAACGACCAGAAGCGGTCAAACCCAAGATTGGGTATATGGCGCAGCAGTTCAGCCTTTATGCGCAGCTCACGGTGATGGAGAACCTGAACTTCTTCGCCGATCTCTACGCCGTAACCCTCGAGGAGCGGAAGGAGCGAACGGAGCGGCTCCTCTCCTTCGCCGGACTCACGCCATACACCGAACGGCGTGCCGAACACCTCTCCGGAGGGATGAAGAAGAAACTCGCGCTGGCGTGCACCCTCATCCACGATCCGCCTATCCTGCTCCTTGATGAACCGACCACCGGCGTGGACCCTGTCTCACGGCGTGAGTTCTGGTCGATCCTGACCGACCTTCATGTGCGGGGGAGAACGATCGTCGTGAGCACGCCATATATGGACGAAGCCGATCGGTGCACCCGCGTCGGCTTGATGTATGAGGGACGGATGATCCGGTGTGCGCCGCCTGATGAGATCCGCTCGCAGGTCAGGGGCGAACTGATCGAGCTCATCGCGGAACACTGGCAAGCGGCGCGGGCCGCAGTCGGCGAGCTTCCAGGCGTGCTCCAGGTACAGACCTATGGGACCACGCTTCACCTTATCGTCGATAACGCCGCCGAGCGCTTGCCGGAAGTCGAGGCTCACCTGGAGGAGGAGAGAATAGCTTACAGCCGGCTACGGCCAACCCAGCTTCGCATGGAGGAGGCCTTCCTCTCCCTGGTAGATCAACGAGAGCAGGAAAGGTGGGAATAGCATGTCCCTGCGCAACATCAGAGCCATCACTCGCAAAGAGATTCAGTACATCTTACGAACACGGTCGACCTTCATCCTGGTGCTGCTGGCCCCACTGGCACTGCTCTTCATTATGGCCTATGCACTGACCGTGGACATCGAGAGCGTGCCTATAGCGATATTGGATCAGGACGGTAGCGAAGCCTCCCGTGAGTTCACGGCACAGCTAACCGACCCCACAGAGCTCGACCTCTACGCCACCGTGGCGAGCCGTGAGGACCTTGAGCAGATGCTGCTTGACGGGAGTATCAAGGCGGGGGTGATCGTTGAAGAGGGCTTTGAGCAAGCTGTAGCTCAGCAGATGGGTATGCCGGTCCATATCATCATCGATGGTACCGAGCCACAGACCGGTCACTTTGCCATCGACGAGATAACAACGCAGATCCTGGACTTTACCGCTGACCAACTGGCCCAAGCCGGCCTACCCACCCATCTTCTCGAGCCGGTCGATCTCCGCGTGGAGGCACTCTACAATCCGGACCTGGAGCCAAGGATTGACATCGTACCCGGACTGATCTCGATCGTGCTAGGAATGCCTGCGCTCTCGGTTGCACTCGCGCTCTCCCACGAACGCGAGCACGGCACTCTCGAACAGCTCCTGGTCACCCCGGTAACCAAGGCCGAGCTGCTCACCGGCAAGATGATACCGTACATCCTGGTGGGTCTGATCAACGTGGTCGTGATCCCGGCTGTGGCCATCTGGGCCTTCGACATTCCGTTTCGCGGCAACTTCGTACTTTTCTTCTTGCTCTCCGTCATCTTCCTCTTCGCGATACTGGGGATGGGCACGATCATCGGCGTTCTCGCTCGAACCCAACCGGTAGCGTTGGCGCTCTCCTTTCTGGTCATCTTCTTCCCCGGTTTCTTTCTGACCGGCATCTTCTTTCCGCTGGTGTCTATGCCGGAGATCATACGAGCCGAAGCGGAGCTCCTACCGGGGACACAGTATGCCATTATCACGCGCGGCATCTTCCTGAAAGGGCTGGGGCTAGAGATCCTGTGGCCCCAAGCCGCGATACTGGCGGCACTCGGGTTGGCTTTCACAGTCGTGGCAGCGCTCATCTTCAAGAAAAGGCTGGGATGATCTATGCTGAAACGTATATGGTCTCTGGCGATTAAGGAATTCCTGCATCTGCGGCACAACTGGTGGCTTCCGGCGTTTATGCTCATCGGAGGGGCGGTCGAGCTGCTCGCGGTCGGGTGGGCGACAGCGCGTCCGATCACGAATTTGCCCCTGATGATCCTCGATCAGGATCGCAGCGCCGCCAGCCGTGCTATAGTCGAGAACCTGGAGGAAAGCGATACCTTTGCCATCGATAGCTATGTCACCACCGTCGCCGCCATCGAAGATGCCTTCAGGGAGGGCACGATCAGCGCCGCGCTGATGATTCCGCAGGGCTTCGAGAACCGCCTCGAGGCAGACGTGGGCGAGATGGAGGGGCGCCCCACCCTCGATTTCTGGGTGGATGGAACCGAGAGCATGGCCGGTGAGACGGCGGTGCGCGAAGCTCAGGAGATCATTCAGCAGTACGCGCAGGAGGTCGTGCTTGGACGCATGGGGCTTGAGGTCGAGGCTCTGGCAGGCTTCGAGCCCAATCTCACCGTCAGGTACAATGAGGATCTCAGCGCCGCGCTCTACACGACGCCCGCGGAGCTGGCCCTCATCCTGGAGTGGACGGTGCTGCTCTTCGCCGCGCTCGCCTTCTCGCGCGAACGAGAGCTGGGCACGCTGGAGCAGCTCCTCGTGATGCCTTTCTCTTCATTCGAGCTGATCGTCGGCAAGTCCATTCCCGCCGTTGTGATCGGCCTGGCCGACTTCTGGCTACTTCTCGCCGTCATCCACTTCGCCTTCGGTGTGCCGGTGCGAGGGTCGCTGGTGTTGCTCTTCTTCCTCGCTCTGGGATATGTCATGGTCGAATTGGGCAAGGGCCTGATCATCTCACTCTTCTCCCGGACGCAGCATCAGGCGTTTCTGCTGGTGCTCCTCGTCGGTATGATAGATTTTATGTTTACCGGATTTGCCGCGCCCGTGGAGTCGATGCCGCGGATTCTGCAAGGCATCGCCCGTCTTGTGCCCGCCTACCATTGGCTCACGATCCTGCGCAAGCTGCTACTGAAAGGTGCGGGGCTTGACGTCCTGTGGGTTAATGTCGCCGCCCTGGGGGTTCTGGGCCTGGTCATCGGACTCTTCGCGCTGCTCTACATACGGCGCGTGCTCGACTAGGAGGATAGGATGGCAGAAAACGAACCGGCGATCGTAGCTCGCGGACTGACCAAACGTTTCGGCGACTTTACAGCTGCAAATGAGATCGATCTCGACATCCCCCGAGGTCAGATCTTCGGCCTGCTCGGTCCCAATGGCGCCGGGAAGACGACGACCATTCGGATGATGCTGGGGCTGCTGGAGCCCACGTCGGGGAGCGTGCGGGTGCTCGGGGTCCCGGTCGGGGAACGCGCTGCTGAGATCCGGTCGCGCATCGGCTATATGGCCCAGAGCTTCAGCCTCTACGACGATCTGACGGTGCTGCAGAACCTCCGCTTCTACGGGCGCGCGTACGGCATTCCGAAGCGCGAACTGAGCGCGCGCATCGAAGCCGCTTTGCAGCGTACCGACCTCGAGGGCCGGGGCTCGGTCAGCACCAAAGCGCTCTCCGGAGGATGGCG
>SLDA01000012.1 GCA_007125545.1 Thermoflexales bacterium
CGAACTCCGACCGCGGACGTCTCGTCCACAGGCTACCGGCGGACGAGACGTCCGCGGTCCGGGCTTGGAAGTAGGCATTAAGCCGCAGATGATGCGCCGAGCCCGTGGGTATGCGCCATTCCCGGTTCGCTTGCCCTTTGAGGCACCCCAGATCTTCGCCGCCGGTCCTTTGCTCAAAAACACTTTCACGCTAACTCGTGATAACTACGCGTTTGTCAGCCAGCATATCGGTGATCTGGAGAATCTGGACACGCTGGAGCACTATCAGGCGGCGTTGGACACATATCGCCACCTCTTCCGAATCGAGCCCAGGCGGGTCGCTTGCGACCTGCATCCCGACTATGTTAGCACGCGTTTGGCCGCGGCCTTTGCACGCCACCATGGTCTTCCCGCTCCTATTCATGTCCAACATCATAAGGCACACATATATTCCTGCCTCGCCGATGCAGGGTGGGAGCCGGACAGCGGTGCGGTGATCGGGGTCGCTTTCGACGGCACAGGCTATGGTGAGGACGAGCGCATTTGGGGAGGTGAGTGGTTTGTCGGGGATTACCGGGGCCTCGAGCGGGTCGCGCATCTGGAGTATCTGCCGCTGCCCGGCGGGGACGCCGCCGTCCAGCATCCCTGGCGTATTGCCGTCGCTTACGTGCACGCTCTGGGGCTTGACGAGAGTTTGCCGTTGGGCGAGTTCTGTCCGGCGGATGTGATGCGTATTCGCACCATGGTCGATCGCAATCTGAACGCGCCGCTGACCTCCTCGATGGGCCGGCTCTTCGATGCGGTGAGTGCGCTGCTGGGTATCTGCCATCAGGCGAGCTATGAGGCGCAACCGGCGATCGAGTTGGAGCAGGCGGTGACCTTGCGCGCCGTCACACCGGCTCTGGGGTATCCTTTCGAACTGGATGAGGACACGGTCCCCTATCTCGTTCGCCTGACTCCTCTCTTCGAGGCAATTCTGGACGACCTCGAAGATGGAAAAGGTGTGTCCGAAATCGCTCTGCGCTTCCACGTCACCGCTGCCGAGATGATGACTCATGTCAGCCGCGTAATCCGAGAGCGGACCGGAATCACCACCCTGGCAATAGGCGGCGGCGTCTTCCAGAACCGATTGTTGCTTCATTTGGCGCTCCCGATGTTGGCACGTGCCGGATTTGAAGTGTTGCTACACAACCAAGTCCCGTTCAACGACGGAGGTATTTCATTGGGTCAGGCTGCCGCTGCGGCATTTACCGAAAGTGATGGCTCAGTCTGAGCCTTTCCGGAAGGCAAAGTTGAGTAAGATCCATGTTATTAGTGCAGGAGACAGATCTATGTGTCTAGCTATCCCCACCCAGATCAGGGTAATTGACGAAAATGGAGCCGCGACCGTTGAGCTTGGCGGCGTCGAACGACAGGTGAGCTTGATTATGACGCCAGAAGCGGAGGTTGGGGACTACGTCTTGGTGCATACGGGCTATGCCATCTCGCTGATGGACCCGGAAGAAGCTCAGGCGTCTCTGGAAGTGTTCGCCGAACTCGCGCGTATCCAGGAAGAGCTTGAGCAGGAAGAAGAGGGCAGGGCTTAAACGCACCTGGCACAGATATGAAATACATCGATGAATTCCGTGACCCGGCGTTGGCCCGCAAGCTCGTGAGTGGGATACAGCGTGCGGTTGCCGCATACCGTGAAGCGAACGGCACAGACCCAACGCATCCGATACGCCTGATGGAGTTTTGCGGAGGGCACACCCACGCGATCTTCCGCTTTGGTTTGCGACAGATGTTGGAGGGGGATGTCGAGATGCGATCGGGGCCGGGTTGCCCGGTCTGTGTGACAGCCGGTTCCGATCTCGATGCTGCTATTGCGCTCGCCGAGATTCCCGGCGTGATTGTGGCCACTTTTGGCGATATGATGCGGGTGCCCGGCAGCCGGGGGACACTGCAAGACAGCCGTGCCACGGGCGGGGATGTGCGGATGGTCTACTCCCCTCTGGATGCCCTGATGATAGCACGCAGCAACCCCGATCGTGAAGTTGTCTTCCTCGGGGTCGGTTTTGAGACGACGGCGCCCGGCATTGCCGCTGCCGTTCTGCAGGCCGAAGAGGAGCAGATGCCCAATTTCAGCGTCCTGAGTATGCACAAGCTCACCCCTCCCGCGATGCGTGCAATCCTCGATGCCGGTGAGGTGGCATTGGACGGCATTATTGGGCCGGGGCATGTCAGCGCTGTCATCGGCAGCGACGCATGGTCCTTCCTCCCCACCGACTATGGGATGCCCTGCGCGATCTCTGGATTTGAGCCATTGGATCTGCTTGCTGCTGTGGCGGCGTTGGTGCACGCGGTGACGACAGAAACACCGGGTGTCTTCAACACCTATCCGCGCACCGTTCGGCCTGAGGGCAACGCCGTCGCCCAGCGGATGCTTGAGTCGGTTTTTGAGATTGCTCCCGTGGCGTGGCGCGGTTTCGGCACTATCCCCGCGAGTGGTCTGGGCATACAGCCGGAGCTAGCCCACCGTGATGCTGCCCGACGGTTCTGTTTGAAGGTCGAGGCGGTCCCCGAACCCGCCGGGTGCCGGTGCGGTGAGGTGCTGCGCGGGGCCATAGATCCCACGGACTGTGGGCTATTCCGCCGCGTCTGTACGCCCCGCAGCCCTGTAGGTCCCTGTATGGTGAGTGCTGAGGGGGCATGTGCGGCTTATTACAAGTTTGGGGAAGGCCTGCCCGCCGACCCAAGCAAGCTGTAACATGACCAGGAGAGTGGGGAGGAAGCAATGGCGATCGAGCGGATTCTGCTGGGCCACGGTAGCGGTGGTTTACTAAGTCACGAGTTGATTCGCGACTTGTTCCTTTTTCATTTCCACAATCCCGTATTGGCCCCAATGGCAGATGCGGCAATACTGGAAGCGCTGCCCCCAGGTCGGCCTGCCCTCACGACAGATTCCTACGTCGTGCAACCTCTCTTTTTCCCCGGTGGCAACATCGGTGACTTGGCAGTGTGCGGCACGGTCAACGATCTGGCGGTGATGGGCGCGCGCCCTCTCTATCTCACGGCTGGGTTTATCCTCGAGGAGGGGCTCCCGTACAGCGTGCTGGAGCGCGTGGTGATTTCGATGGCGGAGACTGCGCGTCGCGCGGGTGTGCTCATCGTCACAGGCGATACCAAGGTCGTCGACCGTGGCGCAGCAGATGGGCTTTTCATCAACACCGCTGGACTGGGCGTCGTGCCTCCCCATGTTGACCTTGGCCCGCATCGCTTGAGCCCCGGTGATGTGTTGCTTGTCAACGGTACGTT
This sequence comes from Thermoflexales bacterium, assembly GCA_007125545.1. GTDB lineage: Bacteria > Chloroflexota > Anaerolineae > B4-G1 > SLSP01 > PWVB01. The sequence goes on from SLDA01000012.1 coordinate 3,274, forward strand.
AGGCGATCATGGGCTCGCTGTAATGATGCAGCGTGAGGGTATGCATTTCGGCTCTGGTTTACAGTCGGATACGGCGCCTCTCAACGGCCTCGTCGATGCGCTGCTCACCGCGTTGCCGGGGCAGGTCCACGCAATGCGCGATGCGACACGCGGTGGGCTGGTTACGGTCTTGAACGAGTGGTCCGAGGTGGCTTCAATCGGCATCGAGCTGACGGAGACCGCGATTCCCGTAAGGGAAGAGGTACGCGCCGCGTGCGAATTCTTGGGGCTGGACCCTTTGTACGCGGCGAATGAGGGTAAGATCGTCGTGGCGGTGGACTTTACTGCTGCAGAGGCTGCACTGGAGATCTTGCACGCGCATCCGTTGGGTGAGCAGGCTGCGATCATCGGCAGTGTAACGACTTCCCATCCGGGTCACGTGGTTTTGGAGACACCCTATGGCGCCCGACGCATCATTCAGATGCTCACCGGCGCACAGCTTCCTCGCATCTGCTAAGCTTCCGGAGGCCCTGCTGCGCCATCAGGTAGCCGCGTTCTCTACCGAATGTGTCTGTCGGCTCTCCAACAGATCCATATACCCTCGCGCCGCCAAAGCCGAACCAAACGCGATTGTTCCCAGTTTTCCACCCGCCCCTCCTAACAGGGGCGTGCTATAAACAAATACCAGACCGGTTATCAGGCCAATCACGACAACCATCGGAAAGCGAGGGAAACGCTCGCGGCTCGACATCCCTGTAAACGACGCGCAGAACACGACGACGGCCAGCAGGGGCCCAGTCTCTGCATAGATCGCCGGGAGAATGAGCCCACCGGCGAGACCTACTACCGTCGAACCGATAACGGCGCCGTGTCCGCGTGTGACGTTGAGCCAATAGGTTGCAACGGTGGCGATGGTGGCATACGCGATAATCATGAAGACAAGACGACCGTCAGGAACCGGAGCAATAATGAACTGACGCTCAAGGCCCAAACCCGTAATCACCGCTCCTATGAAGGCAATAGTTCCCAGCTTGCCGCCGATCCCCGGAAATGTGCCGTCTGTGACCATATACACCAGGCCTGCGACGACTCCGGCAACAGCCAACTCCCAGTGCGTATGCAAGAGCAGAGCGGAACTCATACCGACGAAAGAACCACAGTAGACGGGCACGTCGTATTCAGGCAGCGTGAGCGCCGCAATGAGCGCGACGAGCGCGGATGCATTTACCGCACTCAGCCCAACGGAGCAGACCAGTGTATAGGTCGCGAGCGCGCCGCCGGTCACCGCTATTCCGTTGAGGATGCCCTCTCGCTGCATAAGGTCGGGCAACTCCCGGAACAGGACGCGCCTGGACTCCTGCAGGATCTCGGCTAGTGCGCCAATCAGGACGACGGCCACAATCATGCCGGCTATCGGGTGGGTGAGCCAAGCTTCGTACACAGTGTACCCCAGCAAAATGACCACCATCACACTGAGGAGCAGGAAACCGACTCTGGGGACGAGGCGATTCATGCGACTCCTTTCAGCATCCTCAACGCCCGGAGGATGGCTCTATGATGTGCGACAATGCCTGACCCATACGTAGTTTAACACTTTTTGCGGGCCTGAGTAGGGAACTATGCAGGCTAGGTTCGGCTAGACTCAATAAGAAGTAGCGCGTACTTGTGCCGGCTTTCACACGAGATAACGCTAGAAGGGGACTTCGAGGATCAGGACCGATTCCGGCGGCAGGCAGGCGCTATGACCGTTGCACGTAGCCCGATCGTCGGAGGAGAGGAGGATCCGAGGAGGCCGGCTTGCGCCCACATGTATCTGCTGCACAGCGTCTGCCAGATTGCATATCACCCGTATATGCCGCCGCGCGAGAATGAGCCAGCTCTCGCGCGAGGCGTATGTGACGCGCACCCGGTCGAGTTCGCCATCCAAGAGGGCCAGGTTGCTGCGCCGGAGCCGGATAAGCTGACGATACCACTGTAGCAGCGTGGCGTGCGGCTCGCGCTCGCGCTCTGCCCAGTCCAGCTTTGAGCGGTTGAAAGTCTCTGCCGCCTGCGGATCGGGAATCTGTTCGGGGTCCCAGCCGAAGCCCGCGAACTCCTTCCTCCGCCCGTCGCGAACCGCTTGAGCGAGATCCCGGTCCTGATGGTCTGTAAAGTAGAGGAAAGGGCTGGACGCGGCCCATTCCTCGCCTTGAAAGAGCAGCGGGAGCTGGGGGCCTGTCAAGAGAAGGGCTGCCGCGATCTTGAGCAGCCCGGTGCTTACCAGGTTGCCGAGCCGGTCCCCCTGTGCGCGGTTGCCGATCTGATCGTGATTCTGTATACATCCAACGAAGCGATAACCCGGCAGGCCCGTCGTGGGGCGACCAAAGCGGCGGTCTCTATTCCGCGAATAGCGATGGCCCTGATAGACGAAGATGCGCTCCAGGGCTTTAGCCAGATCGGCCCAGGAGCCGTAGTCGGAGTAGTAGCCTTTTTCCTCGCCCGTCAGCAGCGTATGAAGCGCGTGGTGGAAGTCGTCGCTCCACTGGGCATCCAATCCATAGCCGCCCGCCTCCGGAGAACGGGCGGGGCGCGGGTCATTGCGGTTATCTTCTGCGATCAGGGCCAGAGGACGTCCGAGATCGATGCTCAGTGCCTTCACCTCGCCTGCCAGCTCCTCCAGAAAATGAACGGCGGAGGTATCGACGATGGCATGGATGGCATCGAGGCGCAGTGCGTCGATATGATAGTCACGCAGCCACATCAGCGCGTTGTCGATGAAGAACCGGCGGACCTCGTCGCTTCCTGGTCCATCGAAGTTCACGGCATCCCCCCACAGTGTAGTGTAATGGCTGGTAAAATACGGACCAAATTGGCTTAAGTAGTTACCATCCGGCCCCAGGTGGTTGTAAACGACGTCCAGAATAACCGCCAGACCCCGGGTATGGCAGGCGTCCACCAAACGCCACAGTCCTTCCGGACCGCCGTAGGCGTGGTGCGGAGCATACAGGTCCACCCCATCGTAGCCCCAACCCCGATCGCCGGGAAACTCATTGACCGGCATCAACTCCACATGCGTGATTCCAAGATCGAGCAGATGGTCGAGCCTGGAGATGGCCGATTCGAAGGTGCCTTCACGCGTGAACGTACCGATGTGGAGTTCGTAGATGATAGCCGGGGCCAGAGGGCCCCCTCGCCACCGTTCGTCGGTCCACGCAAAGGCCGTGGGATCGATCAGTCGCGAGTGGCCATGGACGCCTTGTGGTTGCCAGGGTGATCGTGGATCAGGAAGCGGCTTTCCACCGTCCAGAACGAAGGCGTAGTCGGTGCCCGGTCCGGCGTCCTCCGCTTCTGCGTGCCACCATCCGCGACCGTCACACACCTCGATGTCTGCATTCTGGCCTGAGCCTTCGACATCACACCGCTTCATAGGTATTTCGCGCCCGTCAACCCGGACTGCAACGGACTCGGCTTTCGGGGCCCATACACTGAAGATGGTCATGCAGTTTCCTCTAATTCGGACGAGTTCCCCCATTCCTCTCGGACCAACAAAGCGACAGGGAAACGAGAAAGCAACTGAGCCAGCTGTATTTCGCCACCCTCTACCTCGTCACCTGTGAGGAGGTTCTGCCATCTGCCCGGTGGCAGCGGGATCACCGCGCTATCATCATGGCGTTCAAATCGGGGAACGACTGTGATAACTTGGTTGCCGCGCAGGAACGCGACCGCCTGGTCGCCCGTCACCCGCAGGCCGCGATAGCTAGCCTGTGGGCCAAAAGCCTCGGAGTGGGCGCGGCGAAGATGTAGTGCTTGCCGGATCACCCACATTTTCGGCAGTCCTTCATCGCTCCGGTCGAGGATGGCTTGGGGACTCAGAGTCCGCAACTCGGTGAGGAGCTTTCTGCGCTGGTTGTAGTCTACGGGACGGCGATTGTCGGGATCGGCAAGGCGAAGATCCCACAGTTCGGTACCCTGGTAGATATCGGGAACGCCTGGAGCCGTCAACTTAATCAGAGTCTGTGCCAGCGCATTCGTTCGGCCCCGATCGATTACCACCTCGACAAATGCCTCCAGCTCTGCAACGAAGGCGTCGTTGGCGTAGAGCCCAGTTACGAACCTTTCAACGGCGCCTTCATACGCCTCGTCTGGCTCTGTCCAGGATGTGTCAACCATCGCTTCGCGGCACGCTTTCTGCATATACCTCTGCAGTCGCTCCTCCGTGATAGGCCAAGCGCCGACCAACGTCTGATAGAGCAGATACTCATCGTTGCGGCTGGGTCCCTTCGGACTGCGCAACTCTTCGTTCATAACGGACCAGCGTTTCACCGTCTCAATCCAGCGCTCGGGGATCTCCGACAGTACATCAATACGGGCGCGCACGTCTCCGCTGCGCTTCGTATCGTGAGTTGAGGTCGTCAGCAGAGTCCGGGGCCAGTGTGCTTGCGTCGCCTCACAAGCCCGGTGAAAGGCCTCGACAGAATACCCAAAGTGGCCCGGGTTACCGCCGACCTCATTCAAGGCGATCAAGCGATTATACACGTAGAACGCGGTATCCTCCACACCCTTGGCCATCACCGGTCCCGTGAACTGCTGGAACCGCATCGCCAACTCAGTCTCGCGTTCCCCCGGTATGCGCAGTAGCAGCAGGTCTCGCAGAAAGTCGAAGACTTCGCCATCAAGGCTCTGACGATGTTCCGCGGCCTCTCGTGTAGCTTGGGTGACGTGAATGATATCCGATGCTTCGACATCCGCGCTACGCCCATTTCCTCCCGGCGAGACGTAGGTGCGGTAAACGGGCATAGATGCCGCCACTTCCATCAGAATTTGCCGTCGCTCATCGTCTGTGTAGTCACGGTACCGTCGGTGGCGGTCGCAGACCTCTGCGAAGAGCGTCGCGAGGCGGTTCACGTCGCCACTGAGAACCTCCTCCATAGCTCGAAGTTTCATTCGCCGTTCGATCTCCGGGTAGGATTCCGCTATGCCTGTGAACTCCGCGTAAAAGTCGGTGAGGGCTGCCTCGCCGGCAGGATCCACGAACAGTCCATTAACCCGGTTCAAGAAGTCGTATCCGGTGGTGCCCGCCACGGGCCAGGCTTCCGGCAGCGACTCATTCTCGGCGAGTATCTTTTCAACAAGGATCCAGGTCTCGGGACGCGCACTACTCAACCGGTCGAGATATTCACGAGGATCGTAGAGGCCATCGATGTGATCGATCCGCACACCATCAAGCCAGTTCTCGGCTAGCCAGGGGATGATGCGGCTATGGACATCACCAAACACGTTTTCATTCTGTGCCTGAAGTGCAATGAGGCTGTTGATATCAAAAAACCGCCGGTATCCTAACTCGCTCTCGGCCATGCGCCAATACGCGAGCCGGTAATTCTGCAATCTCAACAGCCGGTCCAGCGCATCCGGACTGCTATTGATTACCTCTATCGCGTCTTGAATGCTGGACGCCACCTCGCGTGATTCGGAGCGTAGCCGGTTCAAGAGGCGATAGAGGACGCGGGTATTGCGGCTGCGTTGGTGTGCACTCTCCGCATCGCGGGCGGTCGCTTGAGGAAGTCTGGCGAAGGATCCGGCCAGGAACGCCAGTGTTTCCGAACCGGAAGTGTGAGCTGCCGCAGTCAGGGGAATACTGGTCGATCGAGGGTCGACGGGCAGCCGCTTATCGTAGACCAATAGGGAGAAGCGGTCTTCGTCCAGGACCAATTTGATCTCTCCGGCTTCGAGTACCCGTCCGTAGTGGTCGCCCAAGATAGGTAGCAGAATGATACTCTCCCGCGGACCCTCAAGCCGCTCCCACGCAATATCAAAGTAGGTTGCATATGGGCTGGTCTGTCCATTTTCGAGGACATCCCACCACCAGGGATTGACGGCGGCGGTTGCCATGTGATTCGGAACAATATCCAGCAGTTGGTTCACAGAATGCTGCAGATGTGCGTCAGTGAGCCGGTCGTGCCCCGAATGTCCACCGAGTTCCGGATTCACCTGCGTAGGGTCGACCATATCATACCCATGCTCGCTGCCCGGAGTAGCCTTCAAATAGGGAGAGCAGTAGAGATGGCTGATCCCGAGATCAGACAAGTAGTCCAGGAGGCCCGCGGCATCGTCGAACGTGAAGCTTGCGTTAAACTGAACGCGATAGGTCGCGCGCGGTTCAATTGGCATGGCGCAGTACCACCATAGCATGACCTGACAGCTTAATTTCTTCGCCGGCCCGTATCGTCTCTCCGTCTTCCTCCACCATATTTGCTTCAGTGTCGATCACCTTCACCCACTCTTCGAGATCATTAAGCTTCGGCAACAGGAAAGTCAGGGGATCCAATGTGCCATTGAGCATGAGATAAAAGCTGTCGTCGGACATAGAGTTGCCATATTCATCAACCATATCGATGGTACTGCCATTTAGGAAGACGCCGAGCGCTTTCTCCCCAGCTCTTATCCAGCGCTCGTCCGGCATCTCCTTGCCCTCTGGAGTAAACCATACGATATCCTCCAGTCCCGTGCCGCGAATGGAGCGTCCCTCGAACCAGCGACGCTGGTGAAAGACGGGGTGTTCCTTCCTGAACGAGATCAGCCGCTGCGCAAAGACCAGTAAGTTCTCGTCAGCGTTCTTCCAATCGAACCAGGAGATTTCGTTGTCTTGGCAGTAAGCATTATCGTTTCCCTGCTGAGTGCGTCCAATCTCGTCGCCTCCGAGGAGCATCGGGATACCTTGTGATAGGAAGAGGGTCGACAAGAAGTTCCGCTGATCTTGCTCTCGTAGCCGGTTGACGTCCGGATCGTCAGTGGGGCCTTCCACGCCGTGGTTCCAAGCATGGGTGTGCGGATCTATACTGTCTTCCTCCGCGAGGTTAGCCTCGTTATGCGCTTCGTTATAGCTCACTAGGTCCCGGAGCGTGAATCCGTCGTGCGCAGTGACGAAGTTAATACTGGCAACTGGGCGTCGCCCGCTGACCTCGTAGAGGTCCGAGCTTCCGGTGAACCGTGTCGCAAACTCTGCTACATTGTGGTCGGCTCCGTGCCAAAAAGCACGCATCGTGTCTCTGTAGCGGTCGTTCCACTCCATCCATTCGGATGGGAATCTACCGACCTGGTATCCGCCTTCACCGACGTCCCACGGCTCGGCGATGAGCTTGACCTGCGAAAGGAACGGATCCTGGTGGATAGTGTCGAAGAAGGAGCCAAGCCGGTCGACGTCGTGGAGTTCCCGCGCCAGGGCCGAGGCCAAGTCGAAACGAAAGCCGTCGACGTGCATCTCTTGAATCCAATAGCGCAGGCTGTCCATCACGAGTCGGAGTACGCTGGGCATCATCAGATTGAGCGTGTTGCCCGTCCCCGTGTAATCCATGTAATAGCGTGGGTCGTTCTCAACCAGCCGGTAGTAGGTAGAATTATCAATGCCGCGGAAGGCCAGCGTCGGACCCAGCTCGCTACCCTCAGCTGTGTGGTTGTAGACGACATCGAGAATGACCTCGAGTCCTTCGCGATGGAGCGCCTTGACCATGTCCTTGAACTCGCGCACCTGCTCGCCTCTCGTCCCTGAGCTGGCATATGAAGCATGAGGGGCCATGAAACCGATGGTGTTATAGCCCCAATAGTCCGTGAGTCCTTCGTCGACCAGTTCGCGGCGATCGATATGTTGGTGAACAGGCATCAGTTCGACCGCCGTTATCCCAAGCGCAAGCAGGTGTTCGATCACCGCCGGATGAGCTATGCCGGCATACGTTCCCTGTAGCTCGGGTGGCACCTCAGGATGTTGAATCGTCATTCCTTTGACGTGCGTCTCGTAGATAATGGTCTCGTGCAAGGGAGTTTCGGGATGTGTGTCATCCTCCCAATCGTACGCTGGGTCGATGACCACACACTTGGGCAGAAAAGGTGCGCTGTCGCGGTCGTCTTTTGAGAGATCCTGATCCTCGTGACCAATCGTGTAGCCGAATAATGCGTCATCCCATTCCAGCGTTCCTGCGATGGCCTTGGCGTAAGGATCAAAGAGCAGTTTTGCCGGATTGAAGCGCAATCCTTCTTTAGGTTCATAAGGACCGTGCACCCGGTAGGCATAAAGCTGTCCTGGCTTTATACCGGGCAGGTAAGCGTGCCAGACTTGATGTTGTCGTTCTGTGATGGGAATACGAGCAATCTCTGTCTGGTCATTCTCCTCTTCGAAAAGGCAGAGTTCCACCTTCTCAGCAAAATCGGAGAACAGTGCGAAGTTCACGCCTTCCCCGTCCCAGGTCGCGCCCAGTGGCGCTTTCTTGCCGGGCCATATACGATACTGATCGCTCATAGCCGCTTATCCTCCCTTTCTGATTGTGCCGCCGGTAGATCGTATCCAGTGATTCTAATCGGGGAGGTCCGCCCCCAGTGCTGGAATCGGTTGGAGAAGGTATTGAACCGCGTTGCGGGTGTTGGAAGTGTTATGAGGCTTCGGGGAGCCTCAAGTGGGATAGTGCTGCGCGGACTAACTTGACTTGGCGGGGAATACGGGTATAGTACAAAATGTCGATGCGGGGTGGAGCAGTGGCAGCTCGTCGGGCTCATAACCCGAAGGTCGGTGGTTCGAATCCACCCCCCGCTACAAGAAAAGCCGCCGGACGCCCGGCGGCTTTTTGCTGCCGGCGAATCAGTGAGCCAACAGCTTTCCTGGGTCAGGCAACGACTTCGTCAGTGATCGTAGTATTGTCTGCTATCTGCGCGCCGTGCAGTAGGATGGCATCCCGCACGGTGACCCCGTTGCCGACCTGACAGTCCCGTTCAATGTAGACATTGGGGCCGATCGTGCAGTCGCTGCCGATCACCGTGCCGCGCTCGATGTGGAGAGGTGTGATCAGGCGGGTCCCCGGTCCGACAGTCAGAGGCGCCAGTTGCGGGTGGGCGCCGCCATGGATAAGGTATTCACGATTGAGAGCTAAAAGGTCGGCAGCATTGGTCAGCGTCAAGCGTCGCTCCACGCAAATGCTTCCGACCTTGCCATCGCGGTCGATCAGCATCTGCATCGCATCCTGAAGTTCGTATTCCCCGCGTGGTGAGACACGCACCTCGGGCAGGTAGTTCAGCAGCTTTTTGGAGAACGCGTAGAGCGGTAGGCTCGCAAGATCGGAACGTACCTCTTCAGGTCTGGGCTTTTCGATGATGCGTTTGACCCACGGGCCCTCCATCTCGACGATAGCGCCACTGGCGATCCGCTCGGGTTCTACCGGCATCAGGGTGAGGATGCCATTGGGCTGCTGCTCGCTCTGCATACCCGAGATGAGCCGACCCACATCGTCTGCAGCCACAAGATTGTCGCATGCTGAGAGGACGAAGTCCTCGGTGATGAGAGGGGCAGCACAGCTTAGGGCATTCGCCATCCCTTTCCGCTCCGGCTGATAGGCGAAGCGTATATCGGCATCCAGCGCAGATGCCCGACGGAAATGGCGGGTGATATGGCGATCCTCCGGGCTCACCACCAGGATGAAGTCGTTGACGCCATTGCTGACGAGCATCTCCATAACACGCTCGACAATTGGCTTGCCCAGGATGGGCAGCATAGCCTTGGATCGTTCCACCGTAATAGGATGTAAGCGGGACCCTTTGCCCGCAGCCAGGATAACAGCTTGCATCGATGAAAACCTCCGGAGATAGTGTGTGGCGCGACAGCTCTACTCCGCGTCCTCGTCTGACAGCAGGAACCAGCGATACCCAAAGCCCGGCATTGACAGCGTCCAGTCGGAGGCTGCTGCTGTTTCCAGGACCTCTTCACTGAAGAGATCCACCAGCGTCCGCCCTGCATAGTGACTTAGATCGAGCGTGACCTCCTGCTGATCGGGGGAGAGGTTGTTGATCACCAGCGCGACCTCGCTCGCGTAGCTGCGCAGATAGGCGAGAATTGCCATGTTGTCGGGGTGCAGGAGCGTCACTTCGCCGCGCCCGAAGACAACGTGGTGCCGGCGAACGCGCAAGGCTTCCCGCGTCCAGTTCAGCAATGACGCTGGGTCTTTGTCCTGCGCGTCGACGTTGACGGTCTCGTGACCGTAGGTCTGCCCCTCGATGAGGGGGGCGTCGAGTTCGTCGAGGGGCACGTCTTCGCCTGTGAATCCAGCATTCGGACGGTCGTTCCATTGCATAGGCGTACGCACGCCGTCACGGTCATCCAACCAGATGTTGTCGCCCATACCGATCTCGTCTCCGTAGTAGAGGAATGGAGACCCTTTGAAGGTGAGTAGGATCGAGTTCGCACACTTGATGCGATCCAGATCGTTCTCCAGCAGCGGGGCCAGCCTTCGACGGATTCCGCGATTGAGTCGCATACGAGGTTCTGGAGCATAGAAATCCCACATGAAGTGCCGTTCCTCGTCCGTCACCATCTCCAACGTCAGTTCGTCGTGATTGCGGAGGAAGGTGCCCCATTGGCAGACCTCAGGTAGTCTGGGGGTGCGATCCAAGATCTTTTCGATTGAGGTCCGGTCGGCTTGGGCGAGCGCCATAAAGATGCGGGGCATCAACGGGAAATGATAGTTCATGTGCATCTCGTCGCCATCACCAAAGTAAGCGCGGACATCTTCAGGCCACTGATTGGCTTCGGAGAGCAGTAGCGTGCCGGGTGCGTAGGCATCGACCAGGGCACGCAACCGCTTCAGATAGGCGTGCGTGTCAGGTAGGTTTTCGCAGTTCGTGCCCTCGCGCTCGTAGAGATAGGGCGGCGCATCGATTCGAAGGGCGTCTACTCCTTGATCGATCCAGTATTGAAGGATCCGCATAATCTCCCGTTGCACTTCGACGTTATCGAAGTTGAGGTCTGGCTGGTGATGGAAGAAGCGGTGCCAATAGTACTGCCCGCGCACTTCGTCAAAGGTCCAGTTGGACGACTCGTAGTCGATGAAGATAATGCGGGCTTCCTGGTACCTCTCATCCGTGTCACTCCACACGTACCAGTCCCGATAAGTCTCGTGTTCCGGGTGCTCGGGATCGCGTGAGGCCTGGAACCACGGGTGGCGGTCGGAGGTGTGATTGGGGACGAGTTCCACCATAATGCGCAGTCCGCGTCGGTGCGCTTCGTCGACGAGATGTCGAAAGTCTTCCAGTGTGCCATAGTCAGGATGGATGTTGCGATTATCACTGACATCGTAGCCATCATCGCGTAAGGGACTTGGGAAGATGGGCAGCATCCACACGACATCAATGCCCAGCTCTTTCAGATAGTCCAGTTTCGATGTTAGTCCCGCAAGATCCCCAATGCCGTCGCCGTTGCTGTCCAAAAAAGTGCGAACGAAGACTTCGTAGAAGACCACATCCTTGTACCAGTCGTATGGCATCAGTTCCCCCATTTCCTGCAGGCTTCTCAATGCCCGCAATTGTTTGACGTCCCACTCTGGTCCCGCGTGTTTGGCTTCTAAGGGGGCTGATATGCACACCACAAAACCCCAGACGTCTCGCTATTTCGCCGAAACTCATCGGCTTTTGATTTATAGTATTATATTAGCATCGATGCGCCTTTTGAAAACACGAGTCTGGGCTACAATGGGGCCATGATCACCCACGATCGGCTGGAGCACTTTCGCCGCCGCTACGCGGCGCTGCGGCCCGGTTGGGTACCCGCGACAACGGTGTATCAGCGCCAGGTTGCCTCTACACTTGTGTCAGGGTGCCGGGTGCTCGACCTGGGTTGCGGACGTGGCGGTATCGTTGAGCGCTTGAGTGATGTCGGTGTTTGGATCGGGGTAGATCCCGATCGGGACTCGTTGCGCGAACATCGTTCTATGGCGATGGCTCGGTCCTGTGTGGCGGCGGAGCGACTCTCCTTTCAGAACGGCACCTTTGATGTCGTCGTTGCGTCGTGGGTGCTCGAGCATTTGCCGGCTCCGGAGATGACGTTTCGGGAGGTCGCCCGAGTCCTGCGTCCGGGGGGCTCTTTTTTCTTTCTTACGCCTAACTTGGCGCATCCTCTTCCACGGATGAGCCAGGCTATGGCGTGCTTACGAAGCCTTCAAGTTTGGATGGTGAAGCGCGCGTATGGACGTGCGGCTGTTGATACCTTTCCGGTGTTCTACCGTGCTAACAGCTTCTCAAGGATCGGGCACTTGGCGGCTCAGTCGAGGCTCCAGCTTGTCGAGTTCGCGCTAATCGGTGACCCGGCTTACTTCGCCCGGGATCATCTTACATTGCTGCTAGCGGCGGGAGCCGAGATGTTGTTGCCTGGCACGGCGAAAGTGCACGTGGTTGGACACGCTGTGAAGCCAGCCGTGCAAGGGTCTCGCTCCCCGCTGCTCTGACAATACCAATCACTCTTTAGCCGCTCAGGAGGTCATTATGAGCCCGGAGAACGCCGAACAACTCTTCAACCTCTTGCCGCTGATTCTTGTTATCCTTGGAGTCGGCATTTTGTCGATTGCGGGATGGCTGGTGTGGGTCTTTACCCGTCCCGGGGGATGGCGTCCTCCGGGAAGTAAAGAGGTAGACATGCCGGCCTCCGCCGACGCGGAAACGCCTGGGGCTGCCCAAATTGAGCCTGCTGCTCCCTTCCTGACCTTGACGCGGGGATTGGACGGGTGGGAGATCGCTGTGAGCGGGCAGAGATACGGGTCACTGGAGGACGTTGCCGACGCTGAGACGCGCGACGAGGTTGTGGATGCGATTCGCGCCCTAGCGCGTTTCGCGAGCAATTACGTTCAAAGGCAGCGCAGTGTAGGGCCTTCTCCTACAGCTGATGCGGCCGACGAAAGTGGACCGCGGGACCCAGCGCCCACGACGACCGATAGCTCCGTCTCATTGCAGCAGCTACCAGCTCGCCCACCCAATGCAGCAGCTGTCGACTCCTATCCTCGCCGAATCCCGACGACGCCGGCTCTGATTCCCTCCATAAACCTGGCCCAGGAAATTGGCGATATTGTCGAGGAGATGTTGGCGGAGACCCCATCGCTACAGGGTCATGCCGTGACGCTGACCAGTGGCAGGGGCGGGGGGATTGTCTTCGCCGTCGACGGCAAGCTGTATCGCGAGATCGATGAGATTCCGCATCCGGAGATACGTGAACTGATCCGCCAGGCGACCAGAGAGTGGGAGCGACGCTAAGTTTGAACCTTGACCCGCCTTGGGCGTGCGGTAGAATGCCCTAGCCATGTACATGGCATAGAAGGAGAGGGTCTACAAAGAAATGCGCTATCATATCTGGACGATTGGCTGTCAGATGAATACGGCAGACTCGCAGCGGGTTGCGGCGGGTCTGGAGCGATTGGGCTATGCACCTGCAGCGGATGTTCACGACGCGGATGTCATGATTCTTAACACGTGCGTTGTCCGTCAGCAGCCGGAGGACAAGGCAGTAGGACGTCTCAACCAGCTCAAACACTTCAAGGAGCGTCATCCCGACCGCGTGCTTGCGTTGATGGGGTGTATGGTCGGTGTGAAAGCGACCGAGCGGCTGCAGCAGCGTTTCCCATGGGTCGATCTCTTCCTACCGCCTTCCGACCCTACCGATCTGTGGGCTCACTTGGCTGAACGCGGTCAGTTGACCGAAGCGCAAACGCTGATCGCCGATGCCGAGGCGCGGCGCGTGGCGTTGGGGCGCGCGGACACGATCCTGCCGCCTTCCGAGAAAGAGCGTGTTGTCAGCGCGCACCTCCCGGTTATCCTCGGGTGCTCCCATGCCTGTACCTATTGTGTCATCCCTTACCGCCGTGGCGTGGAGCGCAGCAGGCCGATGGCGGCAATCGTGGCGGAGGCGCGGCAGATGGTCTCGCAGGGGGTGAAGGAGCTGACGCTGCTCGGACAGATCGTGGACCGCTATGGATATGATCTGCCTGAGTTCGCTGGAGTAGCAGGCACACCGCTTGTCGAACTCCTGCACGCCGTACACGAGATCGAGGGGCTGGAGCGTATTCGTTTTCTGACCAGCCATCCCAACTGGATGACGGACGATCTATTGCGTGCGGTGGCATCTCTCCCCAAAGTTTGTCCTCATATTGAGGTGCCCATTCAGGCAGGCGATGACGAGGTCCTGGCGCAGATGCGCCGCGGCTACACCGTTGATGACTACCGCCGCCTAATCGCCCGAATTCGGGGCATCGTTCCGGATGTCTCCATCGCCACTGACGTCATAGTGGGCTTCCCGGGGGAGACTGCGGCGCAGTTCCAGGCCAGCTATGATCTATTAGCGGAGCTGCGGTTGGATAAAGCGCACGTCGCTCGCTACTCCTCCCGTCCCCTCACAGTCGCGACGCGGCAGCTTGAGGATAACGTCTCGTTGGAGGAGAAGGAGCGCCGCCGAAAAGCCCTGGATGACTTGCAGTCTGAGATCCTCACAGGCCTCAATGCTCGCTATCAAGGTCAGACTGTGGAGGTGCTTGTGGAAGGTTGGCACGCTAGAAAGGGGCGGTGGTTCGGGCGTACCTGTACGGATCGACTGGTCTTCTTCGAGGGGAAGGTGGATGAGCAGTGGTTGGGACGCACCGTCCGGGTCGAGGTCGCGTGGACCGGTCCCTGGTCGTTGATCGGTCAGAAGGTCGACTAATGGTCAATATCGGTATCGTCGGCGCCGGGGTAACCGGCCTCACGGCAGCATATGATTTGCTTAGGGCAGGACATAAGGTCGTCATCTATGAAGCGCGGCCCTATGTCGGTGGATTGGCTGCTGGGTTCAAGGATGAGACGTGGGACTGGCCCTTGGAGCATTTCTATCACCACATCTTCGCCAGCGACCGGGACATCATTGACTTCGCAGAAGAGCTGGGGCTTGGCGAGATGATTTTCTTCGAGCGCCCGGTTACGTCAATCTATTATCAAGGCAGCATCTATCCCCTGGATAGCCCGATGCGCGTGCTACAGTTTCGGCCCTTACCCTTCATCGACCGATTACGCTTTGGTCTAATCGCTGCTTTCCTCCGCTATAACCCATTTTGGCGTCCCTTCGAGCGCACAACTGCGCACAGTTGGCTGCGCCAGGCCCTGGGACCGCGCGGCTACGAGATACTCTGGCAGCCGATGCTGGAAGGCAAGTTCGGTCACTATTACCGGGACGTTAATCTGGCTTGGTTTTGGGCCCGGTTGGCGAAACGCACGCCCCGGCTCGGTTACTTCAAGGGAGGCTTTCAGGGATTCTTAAACGCCTTGGCAGATAAGGTGCGGGCAGCCGGTGGCGATATAAGGCTGGAGCATCACGTCCGAGGCATTCATGAAGAGGCAGAGGGACGTATCCGGCTCGAATTACGCGCCGGCGACCAGGTGCACGATCGTGTGCTCGCGACCTGTTCTCCGCAGATGCTTAAGGCTCGCACACCCTCCTTGCCTGCTTCTTATACAGCTGCGCTCGACGAGCTGTCATCGATGGGAGCCGTCGTCATGATCCTGGCGCTCAAACACCAAGTGACCGACGAGCATTACTGGATCAACATACCCAAGCGGGAGGGATTCCCCTTTCTTGCTTTTGTAGAGCACACCAATTACGTCAGCGCTGAACACTATGGTGGCGACACGGTTGTGTACTGCGGAGACTATCTGCCGCCCGATCACGAATACTTCGACTTGCCAGAGCAGGAACTGCTGGAGAGGTTCATTCCCGGCATTCAGCGTATCAACCCGGAGTTTAACCGCGACTGGGTGCGCAAAGCATGGAAGTTTAGCGAGATCTATGCACAACCTGTGCCCTTTGTAGATCATTCGACTCGAATCCCGCCCCTACAGACGCCGGTGCCAAATCTGTATATGGCAAATATGAGCCAGGTCTATCCCTGGGACCGCGGTACCAACTACGCCGTCGAAATTGGCCGGCGGGCGGCAGCACTCATGGGCGAGCAATCTGTGACGTCAGGCTAGGGTACGCTCTTCCATCCTGCGTGGCCTTTTCCATTAATCAGGGAGTAACCATCAATGGATCAAGAACGAATTGTCGCATCCGTAGCCGCTGATCTCAGCCTGGCACTCTCTCGTGTCCGGTCGGCTGTGCAGTTACTTGATGCCGGGAACTCCATACCCTTCATTGCCCGCTATCGCAAGGAAGCGACAAACACGCTGGACGAAGAGGAATTGCGCCGGGTCGCTGAGCGGCTCGGATATCGACGCCATATGGAAGAGCGGCGCGAGACCGTACTCCGCAGTCTGCAGGATCAGGGCGTATTGACCCCAGAGCTTCACACTGCGGTGGAAAGCGCCGACACTCTTCAGCGGATCGAGGATCTCTATCGCCCACATCGCCCCAAGCGACGGACCCGGGCCACACTCGCCCGAGAAAGTGGCCTACAGCCCCTGGCCGATTTGATCCTGGCCCAACCCCTCGAGGGCACCCGAAATGCGCTGGCCGCCCCTTTTATCACGGATGAGACTGCGGGCGAGATGTCAGTTGCCTCGGTCGACAAAGCCTACAGCGGTGCGCGTGACATCGTGGCGGAAACACTGGCTGACGATCCCGAGATGCGCGCTCAGATGCGGAGACTCGCTCAGCGTCATAGCGAGTTGGCCATCACCGTTTCCGATCAAACGAAGGATCCGGAAGGAGTGTACCAGCACTACTATGATTTCCACAACGATCTGCGCTCCCTACGCCCGCATCAGGTTCTCGCCTTCAATCGAGGTGAGCGAGAAGGGGTGCTCAAGATCGCCATGCACATGCCGGAGGCAGAGAGCCTCGGCATTCTGTCGCTCCGATATCCGGCTGATGCCGGCAGTCCATTGTGCGAGGACCTGCTGGAGGCGCGTAAGGACGGCTACCGTCGCTTACTCCTCCCCGCTGTCGAGCGGGAGGTGCGGCGCGAACTGACGGAGATGGCAGATGAGCATGCGATCGGTGTTTTCGCCAAAAACCTCCGGTCGCTCCTCTTGCAGCCGCCGATGCGAGGACAGACCGTGATAGGGATCGATCCTGGTTATCGGACGGGATGCAAAGTCGCTGTCGTCGATCCTACCGGCAAAGTGCTCGATACCTGCACGATCTATCCGGGATCGCGCCGCGAGCAGGCTAAGGCTACCCTGACCGCTCTCATCAAACGGACGAAGTCCACGATCATCGCCATTGGCAATGGCACCGCCAGCCGGGAGACTGAGACTCTGGTCGTTGAGGTAATTAACGAGGGGCAGTTCGATCTTCACTACACCATCGTGAATGAGGCCGGTGCGTCGGTCTACTCGGCCTCACCACTGGCGCGAGCGGAACTGCCCGATCTGGATGTATCTATTCGGGGCGCAGTATCGATTGCGCGCCGTCTTCAGGATCCCTTGGCAGAACTCGTCAAGATCGAGCCGAAGGCCATCGGCGTTGGGCTCTATCAGCATGATGTGGATCAAAAGGCGCTGGGCGAGTCTTTGGCTACGGTCGTCGAATCAACCGTCAATACCGTGGGTGCGGATCTCAATACAGCCTCCGCAGCACTTCTCAGTCACGTCTCCGGCATTGGCCCCAAAACGGCCGACTCCGTTGTTACCTTCCGCAATGAACATGGTGCTCTGTCCTCTCGCCGGGATCTTCTCCGCGTGCCGGGAATCGGCCCCAAGACGTTTGAGCAAGCTGCCGGTTTTCTCCGACTGCCTGTGGGTGAAGAGCCGCTGGATGGAACCCCCATCCATCCCGAGAGTTATGGCGTTGCACGCGCGTTGCTTGACTTGGTTGGTAGCCACATCGGGGATCCGGCTCTCCCCAACTTGCTGGACCAGCTGCCGCGGGAGCTGGACCTGGATGAGTTGGCGCGCGAGTTGGGCACCGGACGTCCCACTTTGGATGATATTCTGGAGGCACTGCTCCGCCCGGGTCGCGACCCACGCGAGGATTCGGAGGGGCCGGTGCTGCGCAGTGACATACTCTCGCTCGAGGATCTCCAGGCCGGTATGCGACTCAAGGGCACCGTACGGAATGTTGTTGACTTCGGTGCGTTTGTTGATATTGGTGTCAAGCGGAATGGTTTGATCCACATTAGCCAAATGGGTCCCGAGTACGTACGCGACCCGCACGATAAGGTAGCGGTCGGTGATGTCGTTGAAGTGGAGGTACTCAATGTGGATGCCGATCGCGGTCGCATTGGACTGGCACTGCTGGAGAACTCCGCGAGGCCCTAAGCTTGGAGATGTAAACACCCTCGTGGAATGCCATAGCGCCTAACCCCCGAGACAAAATGCACGGCGTGGCTAGTCTCTTGTGAGCCGCTACTGCTAGGACATTGTAGGCCAGTTGAGCGCAATGTACTTTGCACTTATTGACAGAGCGGTTTGTTTGTGCTACTATCATATCTATGCATGGCCTTCCCGTTGGTTCCAGTAATGATGAAACATCTCCCAGGTGCGTTAACGATCCGCTGACCAATGCGCTCCTGAAAACTCTGCTCGCAGCGAGCCGTGACGGAGTGCTTGCCTTCGACTCGCGATACCGCCTGCTGGTGGTAAACCGGCAAGCTCTCCATTATCTCCATCTACCGGGTAATCCTGAGGATTGGTATGATTGCGAGCTGGCGGATCTTGCAGCGGAGTTGCGCGTCTATGCTCCGGAAGCAGTCAATCCGTTACGCCTAGAATTGGAGCGGTATCGCAAGGGCGATGATAGCCGCGGCGAAGGCCTGTTTCGCACCGGCTATGCTACCATCCACTGGCTCACTCTCCCGCTAGATCTGAGCTCATCGGTCTCACAGCAGTCGACTTCTCCAGGACGCGTCGTGATTCTCAGCGATGTGACATCGCGGAATGCGTCAGACCTACAGTGTCAGGATCTGATCCGGCGCTTGTTGGGCGGACTTCAGAAGCCGCTGTGTCAGATAAAAGAGGCGATGAACTGTGTTGTCACTGGGGGCAAAGAGAGCCTTCCGGAGGGGTCCCAGCAAGTTCTGCTGGCTGCCCTGGGTGAGGCTGACAGCACGCTTGCCACGGTGCGCCAGCTTGCCGAGTTCAGTCTCTTACAGGCTGGGCAGACGTCCTTGAGTATGAGCGCCTTTCCCTTTACGGATGTCGTGGAACGGGTCTTAGAGCTGGAGCTGCCGGTGGCACAGAAGAAGGCGCTGGATCTGGAGCACCGTAGTGCTGTTGGCTTGCCGCTAACCTGGGGAGACAGGACGTTGATCGAGCGTATGTTCGCGAACCTTATCTCGGGCATTCTCGACGCAGCGTCGCCGGGTGGAACTCTGCATATTGAAGTGGAGATGGTCCCCGCCGGCGATGCCAGAATCCTTGTTTCGATCACGCATAGACCTACGGCAGCGTCGGATAGGATCCCTGAGGCGGTGGCAGGGCGGGTGCGTGAGCCATCCCCCCCGTACGAGCAGGCGCTCATGGTCCGTGATCTGAACTTAGCTTTCTGTCGCAAAGTGGTTGAAGCGCATGGCGAGCGCTTCTCGGTCACTCCCTCTCAGTCAGATGACCTTGTTGTCTCCTTTACTTTGCCGCAGGTTTCAGAGTCGTTGGTGAGCGTCGGCATTCCTTTGGTGTAACCGCGGCATCTACTCGTCCCCATCTGTCCAGGCATTCCTGGTGTGAGCCAGCTTTCGTGCTACACTTTGCCCTATGGATATCTTCAATCTCCCCAGCCGGTTGGGTGATGTCCAGGTTCTCTTGCGATCCCTGGATTGGCATGCTATGGAGCAGCAAGTCGAGCGTGAAGCCGCCTCCCGCTTGGTCATCGTTGGACCTGTCAACAGTGGCAAGTCCACGCTCTTCAACCGCTTGCATGGGCATAAGCTTTCCGCGGTGAGTGCGGTCCCCGGCACTACTAGAGGAGTGGTTGAGCATCCCCTGGGGCCGTTCTCGTTGGTGGACACTCCCGGCTTTGGTGAGGTTTGGGGCGTCGATCGCGCTTCGATCACCAAGCAAACCGCCGGTAGCGCCGACCTCGTCCTGCTGTTGCTCGATGCTATGGCAGGAGTGCGTCAGAGCGATCTCGATCTTTACGACTATCTCCGCGAGTTGGACGTTCCGATAGTTGTCGCACTCAATAAGGTCGACCTGATCCCTAAGGAACTCCCTTATGTGCTGGAAAACGCTGAGAGGCTTCTGGGCATTAGACCTATCCCAATCTCGGCGCAGACAGGGCGCGGTATTGTAGATGAGTTGCTACCTGCTATTCTATCCGTAGAACCCGCTGTAGCCGTGTCGATGGCAAAAGCGCTACCGGATGTTCGAGATGCGATCGTGAACCGTATCATCCGGCGTGCCTCGTGGGTCAATGCACTAATCGCGTTTCAACCGGTGCCGGGACTGGATATTCCCTTGCTCCTGGCCTCTGAGACACGTATGGTCTTGCGAATCGCGGCGGCTTACGGTCACTCTATGAGCACTTCCCACGCGCGGGAGTTGCTGGCGACCGTGGCGGGTGGTTTGCTCTCCCGGTACCTGGGCATACAACTGGCCAAACTGGTTCCTGGTTTAGGCTGGTTTGTCTCGTCCTTTCTCTCTGCAATAGCGACGTATGGCATGGGTCAGGCGGCGCGCTATTACTTCGAGGAAGGTGACCGGCTTAAGCGGTCCAACCTGCGCGATGTGTACCGTCAGATGAAGCGACTGGCACCACAGCTGCTTCTCCGCCACCTGTCGCCAGAGAATGATATGGATTCCGGGACACCATCCGCCTCCGGGTGAGACCCATTTCCCGGCACTGAGTGTGTGTAACGAATGAGCCAGCAAAGCCCGTCTGTTCCGCCCTCGTTCGAGGTTCCAATTCGGATTCAGGCAATCCAGCAGATTCGCGAGGAGATCCGCGAACAGGTTCGAGCCGAGGCATGGTCTGCCATGCGTGCTAAGCTGCGCGCCACCATTGCCGGTCTCGGCCTTGTGAGTCTTGTCGTCGGCGCCCTGATCGGGTACTACGGCGGCGGACGTCGTGCTGTGCCGCAGAGTGGTATCGTCACAGACCCGGTCTGGGAATGCGTGACCTCGAGCTCCGACACTTACGCGGCAACGTTGCTGGCCCAGCCGACGCCGTGGCCCATTCGTGTCTACGTAAGTGGCGCGATCTTGGAGCCCCGAGTGGTAGCGTTGCCGCCGGGAAGCCTGGTCGCTGATGCTCTTGACGCTGTAGGGGGTGCCTCCGCCGACGCCGACCTCTCGCAACTCAATTTGGCCGCTCCTCTTCGCGACCATCAGCACGTGCAGGTTCCGCGTCTCTCGGCGCGAGCGTTGCCGGTGACCCCAGCGGCAAGAGACGCGGAACACGAGCCAAACGAAGTACGAGGCGACCTAATCAACATCAACACGGCGACGCCTGCGGAGTTGGAGTCGCTGCCTGGCATTGGGCCGACACGCGCAGAAGAGATCATCGCTTTTCGCGAGACGTATGGCCCGTTCGAGTCTGTAGTGGACGTCATGAAGGTGCCGGGCATCGGACCGGCGACGTATGAGAGGTTGGCGCCGCTGATTACGGTAAGTGCACAGATCTCGGCGGAGACCGAGGTCGTGCCTTTTCCTTAGCCCGGATACAGGTAAACTTCTGCCCATGGTAGGTTCTCAGTGTTGACGCCAGTCCTGATGTGGTATGTTGCCATGCAACTGTTGGCGGTCGTCGGGCTTCCGCTGGCTTTTGTTCTCTTACGCCGTATGCCTTCGCGGGGCTATGCTGCAGCAAAGGCGCTGGGGCTATTACTGACCGGGGTCGTGTTCTGGTGGGGCAATGTGCTTCAGCTATGGACCAATACCGGCGCCGCGATCCTGAGCGCCGCGGCTCTCGTCTTTGGCACCGGTCTGCTGTTGATGCGCGGTCGCTGGGCAGAGGTGCGGCCCTGGTGGGCGCGTCACCGGGCTCATGTGCTCTCGGTTGAGGGTCTTTTCCTGATCGCTCTGGTGGCGTGGGCTCTGGTTCGTGCCAGCCAACCGCAGTTTCAGACGGCAGGGGGCGAGAAGTGGATGGAGATCGCGTTCCTAAATGCCGGGCTACGTGCCCCATCGCTGCCGCCGCACGATCCCTGGCTCTCCGGCTACGTTATCTCCTACTATTACTTGGGCTACGTGCTACTGGCCCTGGTTACACGCCTTTCTATGCTCTCCTCGTCGGTTGCGTTCAACATAGGTAACGCCGGATGGTTCGCGTTGGCCGCGGTACAGGCCTATGGCCTCGTGTACGATTTGCTCGGCGGTGAGGTGCGCGATGCTGTCCGCGCTTTGCTGGCGCCGCTGCTCTTGCTCGTGACGGGAAATGGGCAGGGGATCTTCGAGGTGTTTCACGCGCGCGGTCTATTCTCTCCCGGATTCTGGGCGTGGCTGGATATCAATAGGCTGACAGAGGCCCCAGAGCCTCCCTTTAGCTGGGTGCCCCAGCGATTCTTCTGGTGGTGGCAGGCCTCTCGCACGCTCCGTGACAGGACGCCGTGGGGAGATCACCAGGAAGTGATCGCTGAGTTCCCGGCTTTTAGCTTTATCTTGGGCGATATGCACCCACATCTCCTCGCGCTACCCTTTGTGCTGCTCGTCATCGCGTTAGCTTACAATCTATACCTTCCCACGGTTCGCGAGCCCGCGGAGCGGGACCTCGTTTCCAACGACCTCGAAGAAGGGGATGGGGGAGGCCGTAAGAGCGCTCGCGAGGGCGACGCGTTTCCCACCTCGCGATGGCGCACGGTGAGCTCGCCGCTCCTACGTCGGTGGGTGCCGGTTGCCGGTATGGCGGTGATCCTGGGCTCTTTGGGCTTCCTCAACACCTGGGACCTCCCTATCTATTGGGCGGTGTTAGTAGGCGCGTGGATTCTGGGCCGGTACGTTCACGTCGCAGAGAAGTCCTTCCGCACCTTTTTCAACACTGCGCTCACGGTCGTACCGGATGCTGTGGTGCTTGGGGTGCTGAGCGTGGTCGCTTATCTACCCTTCTGGATTGCGCTGCGCTCGCAGGCGGGAGGCGTCTTGCCCAATGTCTTTAACGCCACCCAACTACAACAGTATGTCATCATGTTCCTACCCTTATTGGTGCCTGTGATCGGTGTCATTGTGAGCGGAGCGCGGCGCCGTGGCATCAGTGGATGGCATGCTCTCGGGTTGGGAGTCGCTCTCATGCTGGGGATCGCGCTCGTCGCGCTCCTGGTTGGCTCAGTTGCCGCGTATCCTTATCTTGCCGTGATCCTGCGCGGAGGATCGGTTCAGGGCTACTCGCTGCCGCCCGATGTGGCTCTGGAGGCTTTGAG
>SLDA01000439.1 GCA_007125545.1 Thermoflexales bacterium
CATCGGCGTCTGCGTCGTTGAAAAGGCTGCGGAGCCGATAGAGGGCCGTGCGCAGGTTGCGACGGGCGGCAGCATCGGGAGACTCGGGCCACAGCAGTCCCGCCAGATGCTCGCGGGAGTGAGGATGATCACGCTCCAGCACGAGGTAAGCAAGTAGGGCCCGGATTTGGTCGTAGATGAGACTCGTAACCAACTCGCCATCCACGCGGATGGCGTAAGCTCCCAATAACGATATCGACAGTTCCGTCATCGTACGACCTCCCTGTACCAACACCTCAACTATTCTATATTATAGATCAGTATCTATGTAATTACAAGTTGATGAGACCAGACGATCCGTTCTTTCAACGTCTTTAGTCATCGCCGCGCGCGCGTCTGTAAGCCGCCAGCGTGCGCTGCCGGGCCTCACTGTGGTCGATGATGGGCGCAGGGTAGTCAGCGCCGATGCGGCACCCGCTCCCCTCCTGCGCCGCGTCCGGCATCGTCCAGGGCTTGTGCACGTACCTGTCGTCGACGTGCGCAAGCTCGGGCACCCAGCGGCGGATATAGGCAGCCTCGGGGTCGTGCTTCTGGCCCTGCAGGACGGGATTGAAGATACGGAAGTACGGGGCGGCGTCGGTGCCGGTGCCGGCCGACCACTGCCAGCCGCCGTTGTTGGCCGCCGGGTCGCCGTCGATGAGGTGCTGCATAAAATGCCGCTCTCCCCAGCGCCAGTCGATCAAGAGGTCCTTGGTGAGGAAGGAGGCGACGATCATGCGAGCGCGGTTGTGCATCCAGCCGGTCGCCTCGAGCTGGCGCATCGCGGCGTCGACGATAGGGTAGCCGGTACGGCCCGTTTGCCAGGCGGCAAAGGCGTCCGGGTCGTTCTCCCACGGGACGTCGCGGTATGTCTCTCGGAAGGCATGCTGCCGCACCTCGGGGAAATGGTAGAGGATGGAGCTATAGAACTCGCGCCAGATCAGCTCGTCGAGCCAGGTCTGGGCGCCCGACCGCGCCGCGGCGCTGCCGGCGCTCTCCTTGGCTTCCAGGGCCGCCACGGCGGCGCGGCGGGCCGAGAGCATGCCGAAGCGCAGATAGGGCGAGAGGCACGAGGTACCGTCGAGATCCACCCGGTCGCGCCGGTCGGCGTAGGCCTCAATGGCACCCTCGACAAAGGCCTCCAGCCGGCGCCGCCCTTCCCGTTCACCGGCGACGAAGGGCACGGAGCCGGGCAGGGTCGGGGAATTGGGGACGGCGATGCCCTCCAGCTCCCCCGGTGTATGGATCGTGTCGGGGGCCTCGGTGAGCTCGCCGGCCTGCGGCAGCGGAAGCGACTTCCAGGAGCGGCTGTAGTAGCTGTAGACGACGTAGGGGGCGCCATCGGCCTTGTGCACGGCGTCGGGCGGATGGATTGTCAGGCCGTCGACCAGGTGCAGAGGCAGCGCTGCTTCGACCGCAGCGTCGCGCCGCCTGGCGTAGGGCGAGACATCGGCCTCAGCGTAGATGGCAGCGGCATCGAGCTCGCGGGTCAGAGCCGCGAGCACCTCGCGGGGATCGCCGCGCCGGAGCAGCAGGCTGCTGCCGCGATCCCGCAGGTCCGCGTCGAGGGCGCGAAGACCGTCATACAGAAAGGCGATGCGTTTGTCGCCCGCGTAGGGCGAACTCAGCAGGTCCGGATCCAACACGAAGACGGGGACCACCTGCTCGCCCGCCTCCAGCGCGCCGTCCAGGGCGCGGTTGTCGGCCAGCCGGAGATCCCGGCGTATCCACCAGATGGTTGTGATCATCGTCACCCTCCGCCCCGCTGAGCCTAAAATGTAGGCCTATCATAGCACTGCTAATCGATGGTGACACTTCCTCCGTAGGGAGCACGGGGGAGGCACCCTCTTCACCATATCAGCACCGGAGAGGCGCCCAGCGCTTCGCAGGCCGCGAGGCTCATCGCGGAAACGTGGATGCCCCTCGCCACCCACACTGACTTGCCACCTCCCCAGGACCCGGTAGACTCATCGATTGGATATCTATCAAGGCATTCCATAAGCGCCCGGTCGGGCAGGAATAACTAGGGGAAAACATGCGCATCGACTTACACGTCCACAGCCGCGAGCGTTCAGCCTGCGGAAAACATAGAGAGACAAGGATGGTTGAGGCCGGCATCGCTGCCGGTCTGGACGCCCTGGTCTTCACTGACCACGACCAGCTCGTGCCGCGGGAGCGGCTCAGCATATTGAATGCCAAATACGCGTCCTTTCGCGTCTTCGGCGGCATTGAGGTATCCGTGGAGGAGGGCGAACACGTCCTGGTCCTGGGCGTGCAGGCTCCCAGCTTGGAGATCCGCGGGTGGACCTATCCCAACCTCCATACCTTCGTACGCGAGCGTGGGGGGTTTCTGGTCCTGAACCACCCGTTCCGCTACACCCAATCGCTGCGTGTCGATATTACCCGCCATACGCCCGATGCCATCGAGCTCTATTCGCACAACACCCCGGTCGATGCCGAGACGCGCATCCGCCGGTTGGCTTCCGACCTGGGGATGCGCGTGCTGTCCAACTCTGATGCGCATCAAGCCGATCGCCTTGGCGCCTATTACACGCGCCTGACCACGGAGCCGCTAGACGATGACGACCTTGTTGCAGCACTGCGATCGGGCCACTATTGCTGCTACGCACCCCGACAGACGCCGACCCCGGGCTGGGTAGATACGGCCTTGGCACACTTGGGCGAAGGGGCGAGGTCGCCCTCTCCCTGTCCGGGAAGGCCGTAGGATGGGTAATGAGTGTACTTCGGGCGCCTGCCCTAGCGCCCGGTCCCGCGTCCCTCTTCCCCTTTACCCTGCACCGCCGCGAGCGTGAACCAGAAGGTGCTCCCCTCCCCCAACTCGCTCTCCACGCCCACAGTGCCGCCCAGCTTCTCCACAATCCGGCGCACGATCGACAGGCCCAACCCATGCCCCTGAGCGCGCACCTGGCTCAGCTGCACGAAGGGCACGAAAAGCCGCGCCTGCTCCTTGGGGCTCAAGCCCGGGCCATTGTCACGCACCCAAAAGCGGTACGTCCCATCCACTTCCGTTCCACCATTCTGCTCCGATTGCCAACCCAGCTCAACACACGGATGGCAGCCCCCATACTTGAGCGCGTTCACGAGATAATTGGCCCAGACCTCCTCGATCCAGGGAGCGTAGCCCAATGCCATAGGCCAGTCAGACGCAACGGTCACAGTCGCGCCTTGCTCGGCCACCATGGTCGCGAGCCGGGTCTGCACATCCGCCACGACCTCGCCCATATCCACGGGCATTAGCACCAGGTCCCGGTCGCGCACCTCCGCAAGCAATAGCAGTTCGTCAATGATGCGGTTGAGCTTCTTCGCCTGATTCCCAATCGTGTAGAGATGATGACGGATCTGATCCGGGCTGAACGTGTCATACTCATCACCTATCACAAAGGCGAGCCCAACAATCGGCGACAGCGCGTTCTTCAGGTCGTGGGCCACGGTGTGAGCGAAGGCCCCCAACTCCGCGTTACGGTTCTCCAGCTCAACGTTCAGCTCGCGCAATGCCATCATGTCCGCGAACCGCGCTTGGGCTACGGTGATGGCGCCCTCCAAGTCCTGCCCGGCAGGCGGCTTGGTCAGGTAGGCCCCCACCCCGGCCCGGGTCGCGCTCGTGACCAGCTTGGGCTCCTCATGCGCGGTCAGCACCACCACGGGTGTGGGGCATGTCGCCTGGATCTGACGTGTCGCCTCGATCCCATCCATTCCCGGCATCTGTAGATCCATTAACACAACGTCCGGATGTATTGTCTCGACCACCTCAACGGCGGAATGTCCGTCACCCACCACCCCCACAACGTCGTATCCCTGATCCTCCAGAATGCCCTGCACCAATGCAGCCACCAGAGCATCGTCTTCGGCTACCAGGACCCGTCCTTTATGCTTTCGTTTCATCACTCTCCTCTGCATTTGGTTCCTTATGGGCTGGGAAGCGCACCTCCGTGACCGCTCCTCCGTCATTGTACAGGT
Source organism: Thermoflexales bacterium (assembly GCA_007125545.1). Taxonomy (GTDB): domain Bacteria; phylum Chloroflexota; class Anaerolineae; order B4-G1; family SLSP01; genus PWVB01. The sequence goes on from SLDA01000439.1 coordinate 3,997, forward strand.
CCCATCGACCCCTCAGGCTCAGGCGTACAATAGCGTCCACGAGGTTTAGCCCCACGGAGCGGCCTTCACCGCGCAACACGTCGGCCGGATATCCCGGACCCCGGTCGCGGAAAGTCAGGCGTATCTCGTCCCCCTGCTGCTCAATCTCCACACCGATTCTGGCGCTGCCGTGTCCGTCACCATACTTCGCCGTGTTGGTCACCAGCTCATTGATCAGCAACGCCAGATGATGCGCCTGTTCTGCGGTAACCGTCACCGGTGACGGCGCCACCTCGACGCGGGCACCATCCCCTTCCGGTAAGCCATCCCCCTCCATTACGTCCAGGGATGAGACTGCCACCTGTTCCACGAGCGACGCCAGCATTAAGTCCGCCCATCCACCGGCAGACAGCATAGTGTGCGCCGAGGCCAGACTGAAAACACGGTTCGCAAGGTCGTCCAGCACATTGCGGCAGATGTCATCCTCGCGAATACCGGGGCGCCGCCGCTCCGCGGAGATCAACCCCAGAATCGCCGATAGGTTATTCTTCACCCGGTGGTTGACTTCTCGCAGTAGTACGGAGCGCATCTCCGCGTCACGCCGCGCCTGCTCGTAGAGTTGCGCGCGCTCCACCGCCATCGCCGCCGCCACCGCAATCGACTCCGCCAGGGCCAGTTGCTGCGAATCGAACGCGCGCACGCGCTTGTCATAGACCTCCAGCACGCCGATCACCTTGGACTGCGCCTTCAGTGGGACTGCAGCGACAGATTGCACCTGGACCCCCAGATGGCGATCCACCTCGGGCGCGTAGTGGGGATTTGTAGGCGCATCGGAGATCGCCTCGCTGCGCCCGTGCGCTATGACCCAACCGGCCATGCCATACCCTTGGGCCAACCACCCCTCGCCGCCCGGAACCCGCTGCAGACCAACCGGCACCCTCGCGCCACTGGGGCCACCTGGCACACAACGGTAGAGCAGTCCCCGTCCGCCCTCAGCCCCTCCTGTGGCGGGCTCCCCATCCACCAGCCACGCGGCCGCCGCACTCACTTCAAAGAGGCCACAGAGCTCCTGCAGCACCACGCCGAGCACCTCGTCCATCAGCAGAGTGCGCACGAGCTGGCGGCTTACCCGGTTCAGCACCTCCAGTTCGCGCGTGCGCTCCTCCAGGGCGGTCTCGACAGCACGCCAGGTCGTGATGTCCTGGATGATCGCGACAGCGCCAGTGATGCGGCCAACCCGATCGGCGATGGGCGCGGCGGAGTTAAGAATGGTTCCCGCTGTCCCGTCAAAGCGCTCAATGTCGATCACCTCGGCCATCGACGTCTCACCCCTATGCAGCGCCCGCGCCAGCGCCCAATCCTCCGCCTCCAGCGGCTCCCCGGTATCTGCCCACCAACCCTGATAGGCGCCGTATTCCTTCGTACTGGACGCCCGCAATGCCTCCTGGCCCCAGATCTCATAGACCCGGTCATTCATCTCCACAATGCGGCCCTGCTCGTCCGCAATAAAAACACCGAGCGGCAGCGCGTCAAGGATTGCCTGCAGCCGGACCTCCTTAGCCTCGGCCAATTTCGCAAGGCGTGCGAGCTCCAAGTTCTGCTCTTGCAAGCGCTCTGCCTGCTCCTGCAGCTCGATGGCATTTGCCTCCAGTTCCGCGTTAGCCTGCTCCAGCGCTTCTTGGATAGCGAAAAGCTCCGTCACATTGCTAAAGGTAGCAACCGCGCCGAGTACCCTCCCATCCTCAGTATGGATCGGCGCGGCGCTCGCCGACAACCAGAGGGACTCCCTCCGGCCCTCCTGCCGGATCGCCAACACCTCCGATCGCACGATCTCTCCGTGGAGTGCGCGGGCTGCCGGCACCTGTCGTGCGCTATATGGGACGCCGCTCGTCGTTTCAGCACGGCTCAGTCGCACACGTTCCGACAGCGGCTGCTCCTGCACCGCATCTGTATAGCCCAGAATACGCCGCGCCGTGTCGTTCATCTGGATGATCTCGCCTGCTGGGCCGTAGACCACAACGCCGTCTGCAATCGCGTTCATGGTAGCGCGTAGTTCAGCCGCCTGCTGCTCGACCTGTTCCAGTAGCTCTTGCTGGGCGGTCACATCCATCATCACTGCGGCTGCGCCCAGAATCTGCCCCTCCGGACCCCGTATCGGCCCGGCATGGGCCATCACCCAGGTCGAGGGCCTCTCCTCAGCGCCTGCGGCGGATTCACGCGGCACGCGAAACTTGATCAGGCTGCTCGCGACGGGCTCGCCGCGCAGCACGCGTACAGCGGGAAGCTGGTCAGCAGGAAAGGGCTCACCCTCCACCGTCCGCATATCCAGAGTTGCCACACGGGCGGCGAGTGGTAAGCCCTCTTCCCCATTGGAATACCCCAGCAGCTCCACCGCCCTGCGGTTGACGCGTGCCAGGGAGCCGTCGGGATTATAGAGCAGCACCGCGGCCTGAATCGACTCGAAGAGAGCATCCAACTCCGCCACACGGCGCTGCGCCTGAGCTGTCAGGGTTCGTTGCTCGCTGACGTCGTGCCAGACCAGGACCGCGCCCATCCTCCGTCCCTCATACTGTAAGGGAGCCGCCGACGCGACGATCCATCGCTCCCGTCCCTCAGCGTCCACCACGCGCAGCTCCTCATCCACCACCGTTTCGCCGCGCAGTGCACGACGCGAAGGCCGGTCTTGTCGGGGCGTCGTGCGCCCATCGGGCCACCGAATCGTGACATGCGGCGGGGGTTGGCTCGATCCGTCCGCGGGATCATATCCCAAGATCGCCTGTGCCCCGGGGTTCGCACGCACCGGAGTTCCACGCACGTCGAATATTATAACCGCGTCGCGGATTGATCTGAAGACGGCGTCCAACTGGTCATGCGCTTGGCGCAACTCTGTCTGCACGCGCCGTCGTTCGGTGACATCGTGGATGATCGAGTGCAGCAGTACCTGCCCATCCAATTCAACTGGACTCGTAAAGACCTCGACATCGCGGATCTCGCCGCTCGCCAGACGGTGCCGGAATTCGAAGAAACCCTGGTCCCTCACCGCCTCCGCCATCTCGCCGAAGACCTCTGCATTGGGAAGCACATTCAGGTCGGTGATCTTCATCGTGGCGAGAGAGGCACCAGCATACTGATAGAAAGCTGTGGCTGCGGGATTTGCATCCGCTATGCGACCGGTTGCCGGGTCGATGAGCAGCATAGGAGACCGGTGATTTAGGAAGAGCCGCCGGTAACGCAGCTCGCTCTTGCGCAGCGCCTCCTCTGTCTTGCGCTGCGCCGTCACGTCGTAGAATACAGCCACAGCGGACACAATCTGGCCAGTTTCATCGTGCAGCGGCGCGGCACTGATGCGGATGATGGCGTTTGTCCCATCCGCGCGTTCGATCGTAATCTCCTCGCCCGTGATCACCTCACCGGTGCGCATGGCCCTCACGACGGGCCACGTCTCGGGTGTGACAGGTCGACCATCGGAGTGGTACCCGTGGTAGTCCGCATACGCTCCCATATCCTGAATGTGGTCGAGCGACCGGCCCCAGATCCGCTCTACCTGCGCATTAGATAAGACGACGCGACCCGTGGGCGCCTCGATAAGCACCACGCCCGACGGCATATTGTGGAGCACAGCCGCCAACCGTGCGTGTTGCGCTGCCATCTCGCGCTTGGCCACCACTTCGGTAGTCACATCGTGCGTCAAGATCAGGACACGCGCAACACCCCCGTCACCGTCGGTGAGCGGTACAAAGTCGAGGTCGAAGTAGAGGTCTTCGCGCTCCGCTAGGATGTTGAAGCGTCGGGCCTTGACCGAGAGCTGTTCACCGGTGGCGAAGACCGTATCCAGCCACTGCTCCATCTCTGGTAGCGGCAGGCCCTCCGGGAAGACTTCATCGAGTGTACGCCCGACGATCTCCGCTTCATCGAAGCCATGAATAGCGCGGCACGCCGGATTCATCAGCTCAAGACGGCGATCGGGGCCCGAGACGACGGCAATACCGATGGGCGCCGTCTCAATCAGCGCGCCCAAGAAGCTGCCCGCCCCTACCGGCGACGCTTCGCCGGCAGAGGCAGCCCGCGCCAGCTGGTCTTCCAGCGTCGCGCAACGCGCTGCCATTGCTGCCCGCTCCAGCGCATTCCGCACAGCCGGGACCAGCCGCGCCGGATGATCGCGAAGCACGTAGTCGCTAATCAGCCCTTGCGCCATCGCGTCGGCTGCTGACGCTTCCTCGGCAGCGTCGACCACCCAGACCAGAGGCACCTCCCGCTGGCCCGCAAAGTCCCCGGCACCGCTCAGCACAACCAGGTCGGGCGCATCCGCCTCCGCCCGACTCAGCGCACGCTGCAGCCCCGCAGCACCATCCAGCTCCTGCACGTCGATCCCGTCGAAAGCTCCGGCCAGGCGCTCGGCCAGCCATGCGCGATCCGCTGATTCATCTCCGGCGATCCAAACTCGCATTCCTATCGAGCCTCCACGCAGCTATCGTGTCATCCCTCTCTGAGTGCCACCAACCCCTGCCGGGCTCCCACACCTTCACAGAAAACGGCCCGCCACGAGGGGGCGGGCCATGCTATGGTTTTGGTGAAACCCCGTGTCAGCAGGCACGCAGCTGTTGAGGCTGTATGCCCAAATTCCCTTTAACGGATCAGCAGCTTGTGACCACCGCAGAGTTTACCAGGGTTGAGCCACCTTTCAAGGCTGCGCCCCAACCCCGGCTGCATCACGCAACTCAAGATTATCATAGCTGATCTATAGAATAACCGCAAGTCCATCCCAACGCCGGAGTGCGGTTCACTTTTCCGCACCACCCTCCTCGAAATCCAGATCCCGCCCGCGGTCATCCCCCCCGTGCCACCACCCCCGCCCGCACCGCAAAATGCGCTCTCAAGTCGTAGCGCAAGCAGCCTTGCTTGCGAGGCCTACCTCAACCAGCCACCTGCGCAATGCCCCAACACTGCCAACGGCAGCGCCA
>SLDA01000407.1 GCA_007125545.1 Thermoflexales bacterium
ACGATGCAAATATCTTTCGATCTGAAGCGACGAGCGCGAGAGTTGGTTGAACCGGACCTACTGGGTCGGTGCTGTTTCGCGTAGCTTCCATAAGATCGCGATAGGAAGAACAAGCCAGCCCCAGCAAGGGCTGGCTTTTTTGCATACTTGCGAATCGTGAGGCTCGAAACCATCATCTTGAAATAGGATCTTGAACGTTAGAAAAGGAGATACAGCATGAACCCGGTACTTTGTCCTGAGTGTGAAGCAGAGTTGATGTTGGGCGCGAGCGTTGAGGAGAGCGAGATCATCGTGTGCCCCGATTGTGGCGTGGAGCTTGAGGTTCTGTCAGTTGACCCGGTCGAGGTGAGCCTGGCGCCGGATGTCGAAGAAGACTGGGGGGAATAGCCGGACTTACGGTAAACCTGTCGTTCCTGTGCTTTGCTGGTCGGAGACGCCGCAAACCTGGCTGCCACGGAGGCTTTGAATGAAGATTGGCCTGCTCTACTCTCGCAAACGCGTCGAGGAGAAGATGATTACTGCCGCGCTCGATAATCGCGGCGTGCCCTATGATCGGTTCGATCCCCGGCAGCTGACGTTTGAGCTGAATGGCTCGGGCCCGGCGGACTATGATGCGTTTCTCGTGCGCTGCTTGAGCCACACGAACGCCTACTATATTACGCGGTGGTTGGAGAGCCTTGGTATTCCGACGGTTAGCCCGCACCGCACGATTTCTGTGTGCGGCGACAAGTTCCTTACCAGTGTGGCACTGCAGGAAGCTGGTCTGCCAATACCCCGGACGGCAGCCGCCTTCACCGTGGAGTCTAGCTTGGATGCGGTTGAGGAGATGGGATATCCCGTGGTCTTGAAGCCTCTCTTTGGCTCCTGGGGGCGGTTGCTGGCCCGCGTCAATGACCGGGATGCCGCCGAAGCGCTCTTGGAGCATAAGAGCACCCTCGGAGGATATCTCCACGGTGTATCCTACATCCAAGAGTATGTCGACAAGCCCGGTCGTGATATCCGGGCTATGGTTGCCGGCGATGAGGTCATCTACGCCATCTACCGTCACTCTGAGCATTGGATTACAAACACGGCGCTCGGGGGCAAGCCGCTACCTTGTCCCGTGACTGACGAGATCCGCCACCTCGCGGTTGGGGCTGCGAAGGCCGTGGGGGGTGGGATTGTCGCTGTGGACCTGCTCGAGAGAGCAGGAGCAGAAATGCTGGTGAATGAGGTCAACCACACGCCCGAGTTCCATGGCGCGCGGGAGGCCACCGATGTTGATATCGCAGATCGAATCGTCGATTACGTGCTCCAGGTCGCCGAGACCGGCAGCGCTACCTAGAAGTTGGATCAAGGAGGAGAGAGTATGGTCAAAGCAGCCATTGCTGGTGCTTCAGGCTACGCAGGGGGTGAACTACTGCGCTTATTGATGTTCCATCCGGAGGTCGACGTCGTTCAGATTACGTCGGAGACCTATGCCGGCCAATTTGCCTATTTCGTGCACCCCAATCTTCGGGGACACACAACGCTTCAATTCACATCCTTGTCCGAGCTCCAGACCTGTGACTTACTCTTCACGGCTCTGCCGCATGGTAAGACGTGGGAGCAGATCGAGAAGTATGCGGGGATGGCAGATCGGATTATCGATCTCTCGGGAGACTTCCGACTCCGCAAACCCGAGGACTATGTTCGTTGGTACGAGCACCGCCACCCGCATCCCGAGTGGCTCGACCGCTTCATCTATGGGCTTCCGGAACTGCACCGTGAGGAGATGGCGGGTGCCAAGTATGTAAGCGGCGTGGGATGCAATGCCACCGTGACGATTCTCGCGCTTAACTCTCTCTACAAGCGGGGCCTGATCCGCGAGACGGTGGTCGAGGTCAAAGTCGGCTCTTCCGAAGGTGGGCATCGTCCGAGTCCCGCATCACACCATCCCGAGCGCTCGGGAGTGGTAAGGACATACTCCCCATTCGGTCATCGCCACATCGCCGAGTTGATCCAGGAACTCGAGCTCGACCCGGGCAAGCCCGGGCTCCACTTCACCGTCACGTCCGTGGAGCTGGTGCGCGGCGCGCTGGCAACGTGTCACTGTTTGCTCAAGGAGCCGGTCGCGGAGCGTGATGTGTGGGCTATGTATCGTGAGGACTATCAGGATGAGCCGTTCGTGCGATTGGTTCGCTCAAAGCGCGGCATTCACCGCTTCCCCGAGCCGAAGTTACTCTCGGGTTCGAACCACTGTGATATTGGCTTTGTCTCTGACCCGGATGGGGGCCGGTTGATTGTCGTTGCCGCTATCGACAATCTGATGAAGGGTGCCGCGGGGAGCGCTGTCCAATCGATGAACGTGATGTACGGCTGGAATGAGAAGCTGGGTTTGGAGTTCCCGGGACTGCACCCGGTCTGAGTGCGGAGGAAGCTATGATCGTGATCAAAGTAGGTGGAGGTGAGGGCGTTGACTTGGAGTCGGTGTGTGTTGACGTGGCGGAACTGATCAAGCAGGGGCAGCAAGTGTTGCTCGTGCACGGAGGATCTCACGAAACCAATCAAATCTCAGAGACGCTCGGCCATCCGCCCCGGTTCGTCACCTCGATCTCCGGGCACAGCAGCCGGTATACGGACCGTGAGACGCTGGAGATTTTTGTGATGGTGACAGCCGGGAAGATCAACAAACTGCTGGTCGAGCGACTCCAGCAGTTGGGCGTCAACGCTGTGGGACTGTCGGGAATCGATGGTCGGTTGTTGGAGGGACGGCGGAAACCGTCACTTCGCATTGTCGAGGACGGCAAGCGCAAAATCCTTCACGGAGAGTATAGCGGTGTGATCGAAAAGGTTAACGCCGGGTTGCTAACGACATTGATGGATGCGGGGTATATGCCCGTGATCGCGCCCCAAGCGATAAGCTACGAGAGTGAAGCCTTGAATGTCGATGGTGACCGCGCTGCTGCTGCCATCGCAGCTGCATTGAACGCCGAGACACTGGTTATCCTCACCAACGTACCGGGGCTGCTGCGCGAGGTTGAAGACGAGGAGAGCTTGATCGATGAAATCCCCCAGGCACGGGCCGAGGAATATCTCGACCGTTATGCTGCCGGCCGGATGAAGCGCAAGGTGCTGGGTGCTACGGAGGCTTTGAAAGAGGGCGTAGGACAGGTCATTCTGGCTGACGGGCGGCTCGAGAAGCCGGTCTCGACAGCTCTTGAGGGACACGGCACCGTCATCAAGTAGAGACTGCAGGCAATTCCCTGAAGAGAAGATCACGAGGAGAGGTGAATCAGTGAATACAGAGGTCACCAGAGATCAGATTATGGCCTGGGAAGATCAGCATGAGAGCGGAGTCTATGGCAAGCAGCCGCTCGTGCTGGTGCGTGGAGCAGGAGCTCGCATTTGGGATATGGATGGGACGGAGTATATTGACTGCGTAGGCGGGCACGGCGCTGCTGCCATGGGACACGCCCATCCCGCCGTCGTGGTGGCGGTGCAAGCTCAAGCTGAGCGCCTCTTCTTGGCTCCGAACGGCTTCTTCAACGACATGCGGGCGCAATTGCTCGCGGAGCTGGTCAAGGTGGCGCCGTCCGGATTGGATCGGGTTTTCCTCTGCAACTCCGGCACGGAGGCCGTTGAGGCTGCGCTCAAGTTTGCTCGCCTCGGTACCGGTCGCACTAAGATTATTTCAACCATGCGTGGCTTCCATGGCCGCACGATGGGCTCGGTCTCCACCACCTGGCGCAAGGAGTACCGCCAACCCTTTGAGCCGCTTATTCCTGATGTTGGTTTTGTGCCTTTTGACCGGTTGGAACGAATGGAAAAGGCAGTCGACGATGCGACCGCAGCTGTCATCATCGAGGTGATTCAGGGCGAGGGTGGGGTCAATCCCGCAAGTGCCGAGTTCTTGCATGGCACACAGGCACTCTGCCATGAGCGTGGTGCCCTTCTCATCGTTGACGAAATCCAGACCGGAATCGGCAGGACGGGTAAGCTTTTCGCGTGCGAGCACTTCGGCCTGGAACCGGACCTGTTGACGGTTGCCAAGAGTCTAGCCGGGGGTGTGCCCATCGGGGCTACTCTCATCGGCACGCGTGTGGGCGAGATCCCGGGGCATGTACACGGAAGTACATTTGGAGGCAATCCCCTCTCCTGTGCCGCGGCGCTCGCGACGTTACAGACGATGGTCGCGGATCGGCTTCCCGAACGGGCGGCGACGCTCGGAGAGCGACTGCTGGATGGATTCCGGTCGATAGATGCGCCGGTGATCCGAGAGGTGCGCGGGAAGGGGTTGATGGTCGGTATCGAGCTGCGGGAGCGGTCGGGGGGCTATCTCGCTGCATTGGCGGAGCAGGGCGTCCTGGCACTGCCTGCCGGTTCGACCGTCATGCGTTTTCTGCCGCCCCTCGTAATCACCGAGGCCGATATTGACACTGTGATCGCGAAGGTCGGGCTAGTGTTGGCGTAGGTCCCGTAGGGCGAAGTTTCACTTCGCCCACGTTGCCGAACCCCGGCGTTGACAAAAAGCCGGCTGCTGCGTAAGAGGAGAGGAAGTGAGATGACATCGAAGGCAAAGCCAGCTTGGCTGGCTCTTGAGGACGGTACTGTCTTTCAGGGAGTGAGCGTCGGTGCTGAAGGTGAGACCTTTGGAGAGCTAGTCTTCAACACGGCGATGACAGGGTATCAGGAGATTCTGACGGATCCCTCATACCGCGGGCAGATCGTCGTGATGACCTATCCCGAGATCGGTATCTATGGTGTCAACCCCGAGGACGTGGAGTCAGAACAGCTTCAGGTTGCCGGTTTTGTGGTGCATCGTGCGGTGGAAACGCCATCCAATCAGCGCGCGACGCAGGGCTTGCCTGAGTATCTGGCACAAGCCGGTATTGTTGGCATGGAGGGTGTGGACACCCGCGCTTTGACACGCCACTTGCGAACGCACGGCGCGATGCGCGGGGCGATCGTGACCGCCGAGAACGAGATGCCCCATGATCTGGTCACCCGTGTGCGGCAGAGCCCGTCGTTGGTGGGACGTGACTTGGTCCAGGAGGTCGCTGATCCGAAGATGGTCGAACGCCAGGCTGCCGGCATCGCACCAGCTGCCCCGCACGTGGTTGTCCTCGACGCCGGACACAAGGCAGGAATCGTGCGGGATCTGGAATCGGCCGGAGCCAGGGTTACCGTTGTGCCCTATGATGCCTCGCTTGACTCGGTCATCGGTCTCAACCCGGATGGGGTGCTTGTATCCAATGGCCCTGGGGATCCGGAACCACTTGAGGCTACGATAGTGCTGATCCGCGCCCTACTGCGAGCCCGAGTGCCGGTAGCCGGGATTTGCCTTGGACATCAGTTGCTGGGTTTGGCGGTAGGAGGACGGACCTACAAGATGGGTTTTGGGCATCGCGGCGCTAACCATCCGATCAAGGTTCTGGCGGACGGACGTATCATCATCACCACGCAGAACCACGGGTTTGCTGTCGATCCAACCAGCCTCGGTATTCGGTGGGCTCCTCTGGACGCTGGTTTCGTGGCGGCGCGCCCTGAGCTATGCCCCGATGATAAGGCTTCGGGTGACGTCACCATGGCTGAATGCCTGCCGGCTCAAGCTCTCGTCGGTGACAGCCCTGCCGGTTTCGGACCGGTTGAGGTGACGCATCTCTCTTTGAACGACGGTACATTGGAAGGATTGAAACTCCGCGACTATCCTGCCTTCTCGGTACAGTTTCACCCGGAAGCTTCGCCCGGACCCTGCGATGCTAAGGGTTTTTACGAGCAGTTCATGACAGCGGTGGCATCTGCTGTCGGTGAGGGAGACAGCCATGCCTAGACGTACAGACATCGAGACTATCCTTATTATCGGCTCAGGTCCTATCGTAATCGGGCAAGCTGCGGAGTTCGATTACTCCGGCACGCAAGCGCTCAAGGCGTTGAAACACGCCGGTTACAGGTTGATCGTGGTGAATCCAAACTCGGCAACGATTATGACGGATCCGGAGCTTTCGGACGCCGTCTACATCGAACCGCTGACTGTCGAATGCTTGGAGGCGATCATCGCACGCGAGCGCCCCGATGCCCTACTGCCCACCTTGGGCGGACAGACAGCGCTAAACCTCGCGGTTGCGTTGCACGAAGTCGGGGTCTTGCAGAAGTACGGGGTCGAGCTAATCGGCGCGTCGTTCCAAGCCATCCAACTGGCGGAGGACCGGCAGTTATTTAAGGACACGATGGTGAGTATAGGGCTCGAGGTGCCCCGCAGCCGGCAAATCGGCAGTCTCCAGGAAGCGTTTGAAGCAGCCGGGGAGTTGGGATATCCGCTGATCGCGCGGCCCAGCTTCACGCTGGGAGGGACTGGCGGAGGCATTGCTTATAATGCCGAGGAGTTGACTCGCATTGTGGCACGAGGCCTGATCGAGAGCCCTTCCCGTACCGTACTGCTGGAGGAGTCAGTTCTCGGGTGGAAGGAGTATGAGATGGAGGTGATGCGGGATCACACTGATAACGCTATCATCGTCTGCTCGATTGAGAACTTCGATCCCATGGGTGTGCACACTGGCGACTCGATCACCATTGCTCCATCCCAGACCCTGACCGATCGTGAGTATCAGGAGATGCGTAATGCATCGCTCGCGGTTCTGCGGGCGATCGGCGTCGACACCGGCGGATCTAACATCCAGTTCGCGATTGATCCGGAGACCGGGCGGATGGTCGTGATCGAGATGAACCCGCGGGTCTCGCGCTCTTCTGCGTTGGCTTCGAAGGCTACCGGCTACCCCATCGCCAAGGTGGCGGCGTTGCTGGCGGTAGGGTATCGCTTGGATGAAGTTGCGAATGATATTACCAAGCGGACAACCGCGGCCTTTGAGCCGGCGATCGACTACGTGGTTGTGAAGATGCCCCGCTTTCAGTTGGAGAAATTTCCCGGTGCTGACCCCCGGTTAACGACGCAGATGAAGTCGGTGGGCGAGGCAATGGCGATTGGCCGCACCTTTAAGGAGGCTTTGGGTAAGGCCATCCGTTCGCTCGAGTTGGACGCGACACCTAATCTGGACTTCGATCAGATTCCTGAGTATCTGGCGACACCGACGCCTGAGCGTTTGGCCTATATATTTGCGGCCCTTCGTGCAGGTTACACGGTGGAAGAGGTGTGGGCCTACACACGCATCGACCGCTGGTTCCTAACCGAAATGGCGCAGTTCATTGAGCTTGAGTCGGAGCTGCGTGAGCAGCAGATCGGCGCAATGGACCGCGACTTGCTGCTTCAAGCCAAGGCTTGGGGATTCTCGGATCTTGAACTTGCCGAGCTCTTCGAGTGTTCAGCGGACGAAGTGAGAGCGCGGCGTCGTGAACTTGCTGTGCAGCCTGTCTATAAGATGGTCGATACATGTGCAGCCGAGTTCGATGCATTTACGCCCTACTTCTACTCGACCTACGACGGTACGGAGGATGAGGCTGTGCCCTCGGAGCGTCAGAAGGTGGTGATCCTGGGCTCAGGTCCGAACCGTATCGGACAGGGTGTGGAGTTCGACTACGCTAATGTGCATGCCTGCTGGGCTTTACAGGAGGAGGGCTATGAGGTGATCATGGTCAACTCCAACCCCGAGACCGTCTCGACTGACTACGACACCGCCGACCGGCTCTACTTCGAGCCGCTGACGGTCGAGGATGTCCTGGCGATTGTGGAGCACGAGAAGCCCGAGGGTGTCGTCGTCGGCTTTGGCGGGCAGACGCCCCTGAAGCTTGCCGGTGCGCTGGTCGATGCCAAGATACCGTTGCTTGGAATCGACTTGGGCGCGATCGAGCTAGCCGAAGATCGGGAGCAGTTCGGGGCACTGCTGGAGAAGCTGGGGCTGAAGAGCCCGCCCTATGGCATGGCGACGACGGTAGAGGAGGCGCTGCAGGTCGCCCAGACGCTCGGCTATCCGGTGCTGATTCGGCCCAGCTATGTCCTGGGTGGACGAGCAATGGCGATTGCGGGCAATGCCGAAGCTCTGCGCCACTATATCGTTGCCGCTGCCCGTGTCAGTCCGGGGTATCCGGTCTTGATCGATCGGTTCCTTGAGGATGCGGTAGAACTGGATGTAGATGTGCTCACAGACGGACATGACGTCTGGGTGGCGGGCTTGATGGAACAGATCGAGGAGGCCGGCATCCATTCCGGTGACTCTGCCTGCGTGATACCTGCTGTCAGTCTATCCAATGCTATGGTGGCGCAAATCGAATCGGCTGCTGCCGGTTTGGTGCGCGCTTTGGGCGCGGTGGGGCTGGTCAATATCCAAATGGCGATTCAGGGAAACGACCTCTACATCATTGAGGCAAATCCCCGCGCGTCGCGTACGGTACCTTACGTCAGCAAGGCGATCGGTATCCCTGTGGCAAAGCTAGCTGCCAAGATATCGGCAGGACGCTCGCTCACCGAGGTCTTGGCGCCGTACTGGCCTTACCCGGTCTCGCCGCATACGACTTCCGGGGCACTGTCGCGCGGGCTCGAGGCTTATCTAAAAGAGACGCATCAAGCACCTACCGCGTGGCCGGTCCAGTCATCGGTCAAGGAGGTCATGCTGCCTTTTGGGCGCTTTGAGGGTGCGGACGTGCTCTTGGGTCCGGAAATGCGCTCCACGGGTGAGGTCATGAGCTCGGGACGCAATCTGCCCGAGGCCTTTGCCAAGGCGCAGATCGCTGCGAGCAATCCGTTGCCCACCAGTGGGACGGTGTTGGTGAGCTTGTCCGACCGCGACAAACGGGAAGGCGTATCGCTCATCGCACAACTGAGCGATTTGGGCTTCTCTGTGATGGCTACGCGCGGCACGGCTCATGCCCTACAGGCGATGGGTGTGATAGCCCGGGAGGTGCCGAAGGTGGGAGAGGGGCGGCCCGATTGTGTGGATGTGATTACGCAGGGAAAGGTGAGCCTCGTGGTCAACACGCCATCGACGGGGCAGAACACGACGGGGTGGCAAGCCGCGGAACTCGCGGTGCCCAAGACAGCACCACGGCGTGGTACTCCCCTTCCCCGACACGACGCACGCACCTCAGGATATCGAATTCGCACCGCTGCGCTGGAGCACCATGTCCCGTATGTGACAACGTTGGTTGCGCTGCGCGCGACCGTGGCGGCAATCCGGTTCCTGCAGTCACAAAGCCTGGTGGTGCAGCGGCTGGACGAGGGGCTTCCGTTTGAAGCGGATCGGGTCCAGCGGTGAGTCATACAACTCGCTTGGGGGAAACAGGGACATTAGGAGGAGCTCGTGCGTAAGAGCGCAGTATCTGTTGCGAAGAGGACTGGAGATCACGGCGAGGCTGACATTGAATTTCTGGAGAGGTTACTGTCCATTCCGAGCCCATCGGGCGGTGAGGATATCTTCGCGGATTTTCTTGTGACCCAGATGCGGAAGCGCGGTTTTCTCGTTCACCGAGACGATGCCGGCAATGTCGTCGGCAGCGTCGGGAATCCCGCTGCGGATCGCGAAATCGTGCTCCTCGGGCACATGGACACGGTCCCCGGCTTCATTACGGTGCGCTGGGATGGCGACAAGCTCTACGGACGTGGTGCGGTCGATGCCAAGGGCCCTCTAGCTGCCTTTGTACTGGCCGCGGCGCGTGTGGCGCCGGTCCTGAATGAAGTGAAGGTGACCGTGATCGGTGCGGTTGAAGAAGAGTCGCACGGGTGGGGCGCCCACTATCTCGCCGAGACTATGCCGGCGCCCGAGTATGCGATCATTGGCGAGCCCAGTGCCTGGGATAGCATTACTCTGGGATATAAGGGAATGCTCAACATGGAGTACCGGCTGATGCAGCCCGGTGGGCATAGCGCCGGAGAGGCCCCGGGGCCTGCCGAGCACGCGGTTACCTTCTGGAACCGGCTCCGTCGCTATGCCTTTGCGCACAATCAGGGATCCACGGGGCGCTTCAACACGCTCGATCCAGCCTTGCGCGATCTGCACACTTATGCCGATGGTCTATACGACTACGTGGAGATGAATATCGTCGCCCGACTGCCGCCGGCCTTCAGCGTCGATGAGTTGCAGGCGTACATGGAAGCCTGGAGCAATGGCGCCGAACTGAGGTTCTTGGGCTGCGATCCTGCTTATCAAGCGGAGAAGAATACCGCGCCTGTGCGGGCGCTCCTTCGCGCTATCCGCGCCGAGGGCGGGAAGCCACGTTTCAAGTTGAAGACCGGAACCTCCGATATGAACACGGTCGGTCCGGTGTGGGAATGTCCTATGGTTGCGTACGGGCCCGGCGATTCGTCGCTGGATCATACACCGAGGGAACATATCGAAGGCCAGGAGTTTCACCGGTCAATCCGGATATTGTCTCAGGCCCTGAAGACCCTGGCGGCACGTGACTAACGACCACTCCGATCGAGCAAGGACATGTTGCGTATGAACAGCAAAGTATTACACGTTTTTGAAGATGGGTTAGTTATGCGTTGTGCGGTGCCGGGCGATACCGAAGCTTTGGTGGAGTTCAATGCTCGCGTCCATAGCGACCGGGGGTGGGACTCACCGGACTTGGGGGTCGGTGCGTGGGTTCGCGATCTGATGACGAAACCGCATCCTACGTTTTCGGTGGACGACTTTCTCGTGGTGGAGGATCCGGACACCGGCGAGATTGTCTCCAGCACGAACTTAATACCTCAGACCTGGTCCTATGACCGTGTCGAGTTTGGGGTGGGACGCCCGGAACTCGTGGGAACCCATCCCGACTACCGCCGTCGCGGCCTGGTCCGTGCCCAGTTTGACGTCCTGCACCGGTGGAGTGCGGCGCGAGGCCATAAAGTTCAGGTTATCACAGGCATTCCTTATTACTACCGGCAGTTTGGCTATGAGATGGGTCTCAATCTCCACGGTGGGCGACGCGGTCCGGCTGCTTACGTGCCCTCACTGGGCGAAGGCAAAGCCGAGTCCTACACGGTGCGCCCCGCACAAGTTGACGACCTGGATTTCGTCGCTGAGTGCGTGAGCGAGGGACACAAACGGCAGCCTATCAACTGCATACGAGACTCGGCTCTGTGGCGCTATCAACTGGAGGTACAATCATCGGAGAGCGCGCCGGCTGTTATCATGTCTCTTATCGAGACGGCTCCACTGGACGATGCTCCCGGCGGTAAACCGGTGGGATTCCTGGCCCACGGCGTGGTCAGGTGGGGACGGAGCCTCGCCGTGATCAGCTATGAACTCAAACCCGGTGTCTCTTGGTGGGCTGTGACGCCTCCGGTATTGCGTTATCTGAAGGCTCAAGGTGAGGCGCGTGCCTGCTATTACGACGCTCCCGACGCCCCGGCTTTCGATACGCTGCTCTTCAGCCTCGGAGCCGAGCATCCCAGCTACTCGGTCGTGGCCGAGTGGCTTCCCAAAGTTGATGATCCCTATGCTTGGTTTGTTCGCGTGGACGATATCCCCGATTTTCTGCGTACGATCGCCCCGGCTCTGGAGGTTCGCTTGGCCTCTTCGGTGATGGTGGGCCATACCGGTGAGCTGACCCTCAGTTTCTACCGGTCGGGCGTCAAGCTATCATTTGAGCAGGGGCGCCTCGCTGCCGTAGAGCCTTGGATGCCGAGTGGGGATGAAGGCATGGGGCGCTTCCCCGATCTCACGTTTCTACAGCTGCTTTTCGGTTACCGCTCACTCTCCGAGCTCGATATGGCCTATGCCGACTGTTTCGCCACCCTTGAGGGTCGCTTATTGCTGAATGCCATTTTCCCCAAACAAGCCTCGGAGATATGGTGCGTGGCATGACTCACAGGTGGCGTGGCATAGAAGTGGTAGTTGAGGTTTCTTATTCAAGGGACTGTTCCCTTATACTGTAGAGGAAGGACAATGATGGCTGCAAAAAAGAAGGTCTCAAAGGTAGTGCTGGCATATTCGGGTGGGCTCGATACTTCCTGCATCGTTCCCTGGCTGATCGAGAACTACGGGTGCGAGGTGATCACCTTCACGGCCGATTTGGGGCAAGATGACGAGTTGGACGGACTGCCCGAGAAGGCTAAGCTGAGTGGGGCGATCAAGTCCTATGTTGAGGACCTGCGCCAGGAGTTTCTAAAGGATTTCGTCTTCCCCACAATGCGCGCAGGCGCCATCTATGAGCGACAGTACTTGCTGGGTACCTCCTTCGCACGTCCGCTGATCGCTCAGCGACTGGTTGAAGTCGCGGAACTCGAGGGTGCCGACGCCATTGCCCATGGTGCGACCGGCAAAGGTAACGACCAGGTGCGCTTCGAGCTTGGAGTTATGGCGCTAAATCCGCGCCTAACTGTGATCGCCCCGTGGCGCGAATGGGACATCCGCTCCAGGGAGGATGCACTTGAGTATGCCAACGCCCACGGCGTTCCCGTCACGAATACGGGTACATCAAAGTACAGCCGTGATCGCAACATTTGGCATCTGAGTCACGAGGGTCATATCCTGGAGGATCCCTGGCAAGAGCCAGAAGAAGAGATGTTCTTGCTCACCGTGGCACCGGAGAAGGCTCCCGATGAACCACGTTATGTGGAGATCGACTTCAAGTCCGGCATTCCGATACGGATTGATGGGGTGGTGCATGGGGCCGTCGAATTGGTTTCGCTTCTCAACAAGATCGCGGGTGAGCACGGTGTAGGACGCATCGACCTGGTCGAGAACCGGTTGGTCGGTATCAAGTCGCGGGGCGTCTACGAGACGCCTGCCGGCACGATGCTATACGCCGGCCTGCGCGCCCTGGAAACGCTCTGCCTTGACCGTGATACACAGCACTACAAGGATGTCGTCGCCGAAAAGTATGCCGAGATGGTCTATAATGGCAACTGGTTCTCGCCTCTGCGGACTGCCCTCGACCTGTTCGTCGACAGTATCGTTGACAATGTGACAGGGTCGGTACGGCTGAAGCTCTACAAAGGCGCTTGCACGGTCGTCGGACGCACATCCCCTTACTCTCTCTATCGTGAGGATTACGCGACATTTGGTGAGGACGATGTCTACGATCAGAGCGACGCCGAAGGTTTCATCCACCTCTTCGGCTTACCGCTCAAGGTGAGAGCACTTCTCGATATCGAGGGTTTGGGTAAGTCCAGTCACGCTCAGCCAGATTTCACGCAGTTCAAACGCGACTAACGTTAAAGATTTCAGGATCCTTAGGTTCTGGCAAGCATGGGTTTCGCGCCAACCCCAGGAAGGCGCAAAGCACACGCCGGCACATAGACGTGCTCAGAATCTAAGGATCTTTTTGCTTACCCAAGGAGGGATGGGCGATGGCTAAACTCTGGGGTGGTCGGTTCGAGAAGTCACCTGATGAACAGTTGTGGCGATTCAATGCCTCCATCGATTTTGACCGGCGTCTTTATGCTGCGGATATCACCGGCAGCATAGCATATGCGCGTGCGCTGGAGCGGGCGGGGATTTTGGCCGCCGAGGAGCGTGCCGATATTGTCGAGGGTCTGATGTCGGTATTGGCGGAGTTCGAGGCCGGAGATTTCGTTTTTCAACCATCCGACGAGGATATCCATACAGCCGTCGAGCGACGTCTACACGAGCTGAAGGGCGATGTGGCCGGGAAACTGCACACCGGACGCAGTCGCAACGATCAGGTTGCCACCGACGTCCGTCTGTATATGATGTGGAAGATCTCGGGCCAGGAGCTCCAGGGCCGGGACACCCCTGCCACCGAGTCCGAGTCCGGGATCCGAGCTCTGGTCCAGGAGGTACAGCGGGCATTGGTGAACCAGGCTGAGTCCCAGTTGGGGGCTTTGATGCCTGGGTACACGCACCTGCAACCCGCGCAGCCTATCTTGGTCTCACACTGGCTCATGTCCTTCTTCTGGATGCTCCAACGGGATATCGAGCGTCTCGATGCACAACTTCCTCGGATTTCCTCTATGCCTTTGGGGAGCGCCGCTCTGGCAGGGAACACCTTCGGACTGGATCGCGCTACACTGGCCGAGGAGCTGGGATTCGAGACCGTGACGCAGAACAGCCTGGATGCGGTCGCAGATCGTGACTTTATCGCGGAATTCCTCTTCTGGGCTGCGCTGCTACAGACCCATCTCAGCCGGCTTGCCGAGGACCTGATCATCTACGCTTCCGGCGAGTTCGGTTTTGTCGAGCTCGATGATGCCTTCAGCACAGGATCTAGCATTATGCCGCAAAAGAAGAATCCTGATCCTCTGGAACTGGCGCGCGGGAAGACGGGGCGGATGATCGGCAATCTCGTGGCTCTCCTGACGGTGCTCAAAGGGCTACCCAGCGCCTACGACAAGGATCTTCAAGAAGACAAGGAGCCGCTTTTCGACACCGTCGAAACCCTCGAGATCGAGCTCCCCGTGCTCGCGGGTGTCATTTCCACACTTAGCTTTCGTTCTAAGCGGATGGAGGCGGCGTTACAAGACGATCTCCTGGCGACGGACCTGGCCGATTATCTGGTGCGTCGTGGCGTTCCCTTCCGCGAGAGCCATCACATTGTCGGACGTGTCGTGCGAAGAGCTGCCGAGTCCGCTTGCGGGCTGCGAAATCTGCCTCTCTCCGTCTATCGTGAAGTTTCGGCTCATTTCGCGGAGGACGTCTCTACCGTCCTTGATTTTCGAGCCGTCGTCGAGCGCAGAGCCGTGATTGGCGGAACGGCTACCAGCTCGGTGACGGCGCAGATCACGCAGGCGCGGGAGCTGTTGCAGCAGTAGGGGCATTGCCTTCGGCTTCGATGACGGTAAAATGCAGCAGATCCGTGTGAGACCGGGTCTACCTTATTGCATGCATTTTCTGGGGTGTGGTGCCGGTTCGTCCGGTATCACGATAACTCCAGCCTAGGGAGCAAAGTGATCTATGCCAATTTCTGAATCAGACAAAGCAAGATCTGTGTCGCCTGATCCTGAAGACCACGAAGAGATCGCGCCAGAGAATCCGCTTGAACCGGGTGCGCCTGAGCCAGTAGAGCAGAGGCGGCCTTCGGTGGAAGATGCGGGCGCCCGTGTGTCGTGGCGACCTGTGGAACTACGTAGCCCTACCACGCCCCACGACCAGCCTACCTCGCGTCTCCCTGTCGATAGGCCGGGCGATGATACGACTCGCCTGATCCCAGTATGGCGCGAGCCTGTCGACCAGAGTGACACGGCTACGCGGCGACTGCAGCCGGTTCAACCCCCGGTTGCTGACCGTGCCCAGCGGCCTCCGCCCTCCCAGGCGCGACCGCCGTCCCAGGTACGCCCGCCGTGGGCAGGCCCGCAGGCCAGTAGCCGTCCGTCTGGCCCATCGCCGTCCGAGGCGCGACCGCCGGCTGGTGGGTCGCCGCCCGGTGGGTCGCCGCCCGGTGGGTCGCCGCCTAACCGATCTTCCTCACCCAGATCCGGAGGGAAAGGGCCGCGGCGTATCAAGTGGGCCAATGTGCTCCTGACCGCATCGATGGTCGGCGTTGGCCTCTTTCTGCTAGCCCTCGTGGTGAGCGTTGTCGGCTACATTGCACTTGCTGCACAGCTTCCTTCTCCCGATGAACTGCGCGAGCGCCAGCCAAACTTCGCCAGTAGCCAGATCTATGACAGGAACGGTAGGCTGCTGCATGAGATCAGTGATCCGGATGCTGGGAAACGCACCTATGTCCCGCTCGATCAGATCTCGCCCTATCTGAAGATGGCAACGGTCGCCACAGAGGATCGCAATTTCTACCAGCACGGAGGATTCGACCCCATTGCTATCGCGCGCGCTATCTATCATGCAGTGCAGGAGCGTGAAGTGGTGTCAGGTGCGAGTACCATCACGCAGCAGGTCGCGCGTAACATTCTGCTGGGGCCTGAGGCAGGCCTGGACCGCTCGGTGACCCGTAAAGTAAACGAGATTATTCTTGCTGCGGAGCTTGAGCGTCGTTATAGCAAGGATGATATCTTGGAGGTCTACCTTAATAACAATAACTATGGCAATCTTGCTTACGGGATCGATGCTGCGGCCCGCACTTATTTTGGAACTAATGCAGCGCAGCTAACGCTGGCACAAGGCACCTTTCTTGCCGGTATTCCGCAGTCGCCTGCTATATATAATGCCTTTACTGACGGGCGCGGCGCGGCGCTCCGGCGGCATGAGATCGTTTTGGGGCTTACTGTCGACGCCGGCTATATTACACAGGATCAAGCGGACGCCGCCGAAGCCGAGATGAAGGCGTACGAGTTCATCCCCATTTACACTGACCGCATACCGGCGCCGCACTTCGTCGTTCACGTCACTCAGTGGGTTGAGCAGAACTTGGGAACCGAAGCCCTCTACACAGGGCGTGGCTTACGCATTCACACCACGCTGGACCCACAACTGCAACGCATCGCCGAGGCCGAGGTGACTAAGGGAGTAGCTGCGCTAGAAGGTCGCAATGCCGGCAATGCTGCCCTCGTAGCATTGGAACCCTCTAGCGGACACATCTTGGCTATGGTGGGGAGCGAAGATTTCTACAATCCACAGGACGGTCAGGTCAATGTCACGCTACGCTGCCGTCAACCTGGCTCAGCCATCAAGCCGCTGACGTTCTTGGCTGCGCTGGAACGGGGATGGACGCCGGCGAGCGTACTCTGGGATCTGCCGGTCACTTATACGGATTCGGCGGGCAACGTCTACGAGCCTCGAAACTTCGATGGTCAATTCCGCGGCCCAGTGTCGGTTCGCCGGTCATTGGCCAACTCACTGAACATTCCGGCGGTGAAGGCGCTGGAGTTTGTGACGGTGGATGGATTGCTGGATATGGCGGAGCGTCTGGGGGCACCCTCACTGGTTTCACCGCAGACACAATGTCCGGACTACCCCTATGAAACGCGACCGACCTATGGCCTGGCTCTGACGTTGGGCGGTGGCGAGATGAAGGCGATCGAATTGACGACGGCCTACGCCACGCTCGCTAATGGTGGACTGCGAATGGATACGACCCCCATTATGTGGATCGAGGATCAGAGCGGCACCGTCCTTGTCGATAACAGGAACCGGCAGGGTACACAGGTGGTCAAGTCTGAACTGGCCTACCTGATGACGCACATTCTATCAGATACGCAGGCGCGGTGTGAGGTCTTCCGTTGTCCCAGTGTTTTGGAGCTACCGGGACGTCCGGTGGCGGCCAAGACCGGTAGCACGAATGATACCCGCGACGCGTGGGCCGTGGGATATACGCCGGACATTGCTGTGGGGGTATGGGTGGGCAACAACGATAACTCGCCTATGGCGGGTGTGGTTGGATCCTCTGGTGCCGGGCCCATATGGCAGGAGTTTATGCGCCAAGCTCACGAGGGGCTCCCAGTTCAGAGTTTCTCACGTCCTGCGGGGATCGTCGAGCGTGAGATCTGCACCCTGTCGGGTACCGAACCCTCACCGCATTGCGCGGAACGACGAGTAGAGGTCTTCTTGGTTGACAGTCTTCCCCCCAGAGCGGACCAGGACTGGTTACGTGAAGTCGAGATCGACGCGGTCAGTGGACTGCTTGCCAATGCTTTCTGCCGCTCGCACGTCATCACGAATGTCGCACTTTTCCTGAACGGTGTAACAGATCCGGCCGGACAGGGTTGGCTCACTCAGTGGGCGGCAGAACGAGGAATTGCCGTAGCCCCCACAGAGGAGTGTACCGCTGGGGATCAAGCACCGGTGGTGGAGATCAGGGCTCCTTCTCCTGGCCAAGAGGTCTACGGATATGTAGAGATTCACGGCACCGTCGATCTGCCTGACTTCGACTATTACGAGATCACCTACGGCGTCAGTGACGATCCGCAAGGATGGGGCTGGGTTAGTGGTCCTCATACCGCGTCGGTGCGGGATGGGATCTTGGGTGTATGGCATATGCCAGAGGACTTTACGCCGGGAATCCACACCGTCCGGATCACAGCCTTCAATACACGAGGCGCACGCTTCGAAGCACGCCAGACGGTGCAAGTGCTGGGTCCGACGCCGACGCCCACTCCCGAGGCAACGCCGACAGAGATTCCCACCGAGACACCCACTGCGACACCCACGCCAACCGTGACGCCCACACCGGGGACGACGCCTACGTCGACGGCGACCCCACCTGCCCAGCCTGCCACGCCGATCCCGACGGCCACACCGCCGGCCGATCCGGAGATGACGCCGACGCCCGAGCCCACCGAGACGCCAATACCCCCGGAAGAACCCTGATTGAGGTGCCAGGACGCCGCAAGTAATCTGGGTTCTCTTGGACTTAATGTGTGCTGAATATGCATGATACGCCTGATATACGTAGTTGAACGATTGACAGTCCGGGCTTTCATGTTATGATACGGGTGCGTTTGGTATCTATCACATGTCTGGTCATGTGTCACAAGGGGGACAATTATCAGTAAGCAGCAGTATCGCGCAAACACTCAGATACGATCGCGTGAAGTCCGGGTCATTGATGCTGAGGGCAACAACCTGGATGTTATGCCGACGTTCAAAGCGTTGAGGATGGCAGAGGAAGCTGGTCTGGATTTGGTTGAGGTCGCACCCAATGCAGATCCGCCTGTTACGCGCATTATGGACTTTGGCAAATTCGTGTACTCGCAAGCGAAGAAAGATCGCGAGGCACGGAAGTCGCAGAAACAGGTTGAGGTAAAGGAAATACGCCTTCGTCCTAAAACCACTGAACACCATATGGGTTTCAAGGTCAGGAATGCCCGTGGTTGGTTGGAGGATGGTAACAAGGTCCGGGTACGTATTCGTTTTCGTGGTCGTGAGATTACATATCCTGAGGTGGCAATGGAGCAACTCCAGGAGATCGCTACTGAGTTAGCTGATATTGCTTCAGTTGAGCAGTTCCCGCAGATGGATGGTCGGACCATGCTGATGGTACTGGCGCCGAAGAAGAACTAGGTAGGAGGAAAGACAGTGCCGAAGATCAAGACGCACAAACCAACGTCCAAGCGTTTCCGTTTCTCACAGGGCGGCAACGGGAAGTTGATGCGCACCAAGCAGGGCAAGAGTCACTTGCGCCGTAAGAAGGCACGGCGGGCGCGAGCCGAGCTTGATGAGCTACATGTGGTGGATAGCCGGGGAATAAGGAATCGGGTGCGCAGGTTGGCCCCGTATCTGGGTAGTCATTCTTAGTTATTGAGGTGAGTTGTGAGAGTTAAAGCTGGTACCGTAACACGCCGTCGCCATAAGAGACTGGTGAAGAAGACCAAGGGCTTCTTTGGGACGCGCCATAAGTTGTTCCGGCGAGCTAATGAAGGTTGGATGAAGTCCATGATGTATGCCTACCGGGATCGACGCAACAAGAAGCGCGATCTCCGGCGCCTTTGGATCATCCGCATCAATGCAGCCGCTCGACTCAATGGCACGACGTATAGTCGCTTGGTTCATGACCTACGTGGATCAAACATTGAGTTGAATCGTAAGATGTTGGCCGATCTGGCCGTCAATGCTCCGGACGCATTCTCCGCTGTTGTACAGGCGGCGCAAGCCTAACCCGCGGCACGGTTTTTCTTTCGAACAGAAAGAGGCGACGCAATTGCGTCGCCTCTTTTGCATAGGTCTAATGTGAGCGAGGCCGCTAGCTGCGGCGTCCCCGAATGAGTTTGAAGACACTGGTTACGAGTCCCAACACCAGGGCAAAGATGACCGCAGCCCGCATGTCAAAGATCACGAGGGTATCCTCGCCTTCGAATTGGCTCGCTGCTACGAAGAGGGCTATGGAGTCTTGCATTTTTACATTCTCGCCGGCTACGATTGCGGCGCCCCCATCGGAGATGGTGATGTTTTCGCCATTGGCAACGGCGATGGCACCCTCGCGCACATCAATGAAACGTCCCTCGGCCCGGGCGATGCCCCCCTGTTCAACTAACACCCTCTCCGCCGTGACATTCTGGGCACCACCTTGACTGATGTTCACGATTTGTGCCTCTATGTCATCTTCCACGCTGACTACGGGTTCGCCCTCAGGCGTGATACCAATACCTACGTCCGCGCCGGTCTCACCAGTCTCTATGGTTGTCTCTGCGTCGAGGGGTTCTAGGGTGATTCCCTGATCATCCGAATCCATTGTTACCTCCTTATGGCGAATGGAAAATCCTTGCCAGGATTTATTCCAAGTGTAGCACAACTTCAAAGAAAAACTAAATGCGGCTGTGGCGTGTATTGGGTATCGCTACATAGGTGTTGTAGCGTCCGACCTCCAAGCTTCTATTTGAGGGTGGGAGGCCACGGGAGTTACGTCACACAACTCCTGGCTATTCGTCACTGGTTGGCATACCAAAAACCAGTATGATTGCTATCGATGAGGTAATGATGGCGTTGAATCCATCGCACCTCTCCTCCTTTCCTTGGCTGGTGGCCCCTCGGATCCCCCCCTCGCCGGGGGGCCAAGCCTGGGATAAGAAACGCCCACCCTCGATCTGGAGCTTGGAAACCGCACTGTTGGCGTTGTCGGAAGACCTGCACATGGTATAATCTTCGTGGATTGTGATGTGTGTAGGGAGATATGAATGCTAGGTGGATTCCTTAAGAAGGTCTTTGGCAGCCCGGACGACCGGATCATCGCCAAATTGCAGAAGACGGCCCAACAGATCAATGAGCTGGAACCGGAGACGGTGGAGCTTGCGCCTGAGGTATTAGCCGCGAAGACGCGCGCCTTCAGGGAGCGACTCGCCGCCGGAGAGTCGCTTGATGACCTGTTGCCGGAAGCATTTGCGGCTGTTCGGGAGGCATCCCGCCGTACAACCGGTATGCGGCATTATGACGTGCAGTTGATCGGTGGCATGATCCTACACCGCGGACAAGTGGCGGAGATGCGCACCGGTGAGGGCAAGACCTTGGTTGCTACCCTGCCCCTCTACCTCAACGCTTTGAAGGGACAGGGCGTGCATCTCGTGACGCCCAACGACTATCTGGCCAAAGTAGGCGTTCAATGGATGGGGTCGGTCTATGCGTCGCTGGGGATGACGGTGAGTGTGATCCAGTCAGGTGCTGGACGTCCCGATGAGGCCTCCTTCCTATTTGACCCCGATTATTCCTCAGATGACGATCGCTATCAGCACCTGCGCCCCATCACGCGCCGCGAGGCTTACCAAGCCGATATTACATATGGCACGAATAACGAGTTCGGCTTTGACTATCTGCGTGATAATATGGTGCATGATCTCGACCAACGCACGCAGCGGGAGATGCACTTCGCCATCGTCGATGAGGTGGACAGTATCTTGATCGATGAGGCGCGGACTCCTCTGATCATCTCCGGCCCTGCTGAGGAGTCTTCTGACCTATACCGGCGGTTTGCCCAGCTGGTTCCACAATTGCAGCGCGATGTCGACTATGACGTCGACGAGCGTTCTCAGATTGTCATTCTCACTGATGACGGCGTCGCGCATATCGAGTCGATGTTCAATATACCGGAGGGGGAGAGTATCTACGATCCGGAACACGCCGCAATGATCCCCTATCTGGATAATGCGTTGCGCGCTAAAGAGTTCTTCCAACTCGACAAGGCCTATGTCATTCGAGATGGTGAGATCATCATTGTGGATGAATTCACCGGACGCTTGATGTTCGGGCGGCGCTATTCCGAGGGGCTCCACCAGGCGATCGAGGCTAAGGAAGGCGTCACGGTTCGCCGTGAGTCCCTGACCTATGCTACCGTGACGTTCCAGAATTTCTTCCGCATGTACGACAAATTGGCCGGAATGACCGGTACTGCCGAGACCGAGGAAGAGGAGCTACACAAAATCTACAATCTGGAAGTTGTTGTGCTGCCGACTAACGTCGAGTATCGGGCCCGGTTCGGCGATCTCTCGGAGCGACAGGTCAATGCTGATGATGCCCGCGTGGCATTCAGCGGGGTCTTGGGCGAGGGCAACGGATACAAGGTAACCGTCTACGATAATGAGAATGGTGAGCGTTACTACCAACGCTTGGATATGCAGGATCAGATCTACAAGACTGAAGCGGCCAAGTACAAAGCTGTTGTTGAAGAAATTGCGAATGCTTCGGAGGCAGGCCGTCCGGTGCTCGTCGGCACGACTGCGATTGAGACATCGGAGCGTCTCTCGAGGCAGCTTAAGCGACGCCGTGTCACGCACAGTGTGCTTAACGCAAAGTATCACGAGCAGGAAGCGCTGATTATTGCCCAGGCAGGACGTTCGGGTGTAGTGACGATTGCGACGAATATGGCGGGTCGAGGTGTTGATATCTTGCTCGGTGGCAATGCCGAGAGCATGGCCCGAGACGAACTCCGCCGAGAAGGAATTGATCTAACCGAGATTCGCTCCGCAGATTGGGAGCGTGCAGTTCGCATGGCGCGTCGAGGTGAGAATCCTACCATTGCGTATGGAGAACGGTGGGCCGAGGTGCTATGGGAAACCGTAGCGGCTTGTCAGGAGGACCGCCAGCGCGTCTATACCTCGGGTGGGTTGCACGTCATCGGCACCGAACGGCACGAAGCTCGGCGAATTGACAATCAATTGCGCGGGCGTGCGGGACGCCAGGGTGATCCTGGCTCGAGCCGGTTCTTCATCTCGCTTGAAGACGAGCTTATGCGACGATTTGGCGGTGAGCGCCTGCAGCCGTGGATGGATCGCGCCGGACTGGAAGATGGTGCGCTGGAGTTCGGCGTTTTGGGACGCGTGATTGAGTCGGTGCAGGAGCGTGTGGAAGGCTATAACTTCGATATTCGCAAGCACGTTCTAGAGTATGACAACGTCGTCAACAGGCAGCGTGAAGTTGTGTACGCAGAGCGACGCAAGATCCTCGGGCTTGACGATCTTCGCGATGACCTGAAGTCGATGTTTGAGACTGAGGTGCGCCGGGTCGTGAGTACCTCTTTGGACGCCGACGGAGAGCCCGATCCAGAGGCACTGTTGGCGGAGTTACGCCGCTTTGCCCCGGTCCCTCGTACCCTCAGTATTGATGATGTTGCAGATATGGATGTGGAAGAGCTGGTGGTGAAATGCAGCGAATGGGCCGATGACGCCTATCGTACTATGAACGAGCGCATCGGTACGGATATCTATCGCGCTATGCGACAGGAGGAGCTCACGGTTCGTACTCTGATGCAATCCTCGGAAGCTTTCTACACCCACGTTCGACAGTTGCTTGCTGATGCCGTCGGGTTGGACGCTTTTGAGCCCTGGTACGACCTTCCGGTGCGTAGGCTGCCGGAAGAGTTAGAAACGACGCTTCGTGAAGCTGTTATTGAGGTGCAGCGCATTTTCCGCGATCGCCGTCTGATGGTTCATCAGATTGACGATCATTGGGTGCGTCACCTTACCAGTTTGGATATGTTGCGCGAGGGGATCGGACTGCGGGCTGTAGGCCAGCAGAATCCGCTCGTCTCTTACCAAAAAGAAGCATTTGAGATGTATCAGGAGATGCTGGCGTCGATTCAGTCCCAGATCGTGCGCAACCTTTTCCTGATACCACAATCGGCTGCGGCTTCTGGCGCACTGCCCATAGAACAACAAGCTGCGCGCCAACCCCGTCCGAGACAATTGCAGTTCCGAGCGGGTGGTGGGAGCGCGGCTGCGAGTCAAGCCAGCCCTGAACCACACCGCGCATCGAGTAAGCCGGGACGCAATGATCCTTGTTGGTGTGGGAGTGGCAAGAAGTACAAGGACTGTCACTGGCGCGCCGATCGACGAGCCTCAGCCACGGCATAGTGTTTGGAAGGGGTTGTCATGCGCTGCCGGCGTGACAACCCCTTCCCGTTTATGGCCAATGGATGATTGTGGATCCTATCACCTCCGGAAAGGATGGCTCTGTGACGCTTGAAGCTGCCTCCGCTTTCCATCTGGACATGAGTCACCTCGCCCTGGTCAACGAAGTGAGTGCGATGGTGTTGGCCGAGACATCGAGCGAGCGCGTCTTTGCCAGAGTAGTCGAGCGTATCTCCGAGTTCTTCGATCTTGCTGCTGTCGCCGTTTACTCAGGCGATCCTCTTACGCTGCAACTGCAGTGTGGTGGAATACCCGCACCGGTAGGATCTCCCGTGCCTGATGGGCTCGCACATCTCGCGCTGCACCGCGGTGAGCTGGTGACTTCCGCGGATTTTGGCGGGAATGGCTCGGCTCTGCAACTCCCCTGGACTACCGGAGCGATGAGGTCAGAAGCTGCTGTTCCACTTCTGTTTCATGATCAGCGGGTGGGTGTGCTTCACCTCTTCAGCGATCGCGAGGCAGCACTCGATCAGGCCAGCATAAATACACTGTCTACGCTTGCACGTTTGCTCGTGGTGTCGACGGTCCAGGAACGGTGGGTAAAGGAAGAAGCGCTTTCCCAGAAGCACCACCGGGCCTACGAACGCTTGCACGAGTTCGCGGCCTTCAAGGATCAGATACTCCAGAACATCTCCCATGAGCTTCGAACTCCCTTGACGCTAGCGAAAGGGTATGTTGAACTGGTCAATACCGGGCAGATGGGCGATGTAGTTCCCGAACAGGAGCAGACTCTGCAGATTGTTCTGGGCAAGATCGACGAGATTGTAGCGATCATCGACCGGACGGTCTCACTGAGTGCATTGAACAGTCTCAGTCTGGAGTACAGCTGCATCCCGGTAGCTGACTTGCTCAACGAGGCGCTCCTGCTTATTGAGTCGCGTGCGGCGGCGTCCAGCATTCAGCTCGATCTTCGACCGATTGGTCCGGAACTCTGCTTGCAGGGTGATCGTGAGCAGCTGGGACGTGCCTGCTTCAACATCCTCGACAACTCAGTGAAATTCAGCCCGAGCGGCGGGCGGGTGACCGTTGAGGCGAAGGCAGAAGCTGCGTATGTACATATGGTATTTCGGGACGAAGGGATTGGTATCCCCCAGCAGCAGTTGGCCCAGATCTTCGATACCTTCTATCAGGTTGATGGTTCGAGCACTCGGCGCTTCGGGGGGCTGGGGTTGGGATTGGCTGTGGTCAGCCGCGTGGTTCGTGCGCACAAGGGTAAGGTGTGGGCCGAGAGCGAAGTCGATCGCGGAAGCGCCATCCACATGCTGTTGCCGCGGGAGTAGCGCACCAGCGTTTTGCCTCAGGTCGGTCGGGAGTCTAGCCTCTCTTCCGGCGCGGTCTGATAGTTTCCCGCGTAAGCGGTCTCTAGTCCTGCAGGAGTAGCAGGAGTGCAGCCGTCATAGCCTGCGTGCCAATGCTCAGCGCGGCTTCGTCGATGTCGTAGTCCGCGGTGTGAAGCCGGCTTTCGACGCCGTGCGCCGGATTGGCCGTGCCCAACCAGAACAGGGCTGTCGGAACCCGCTCCGCGAAGTGTACCAAGTCCTCATGGGCAAAAGGGTAGGGTGCGACGAAGTCGCGGATGTTGGTCTCGCCCACTGAGGCGACCAGGGCTGGCCGGACTGCTCTTACCAAATCTCGGTCATTGTGAAGGGGCGGGTTGGAGAAGGTGTATGTGAGGTCGTAGCTCGCACCGTGCACCGCGACAATCCTGTCAAGCTCGGCCTTGATCTGTGCATGGACTTCACAACGCCGGTCGAAGTCGGCCATGCTGACCAGGCCCAACAGGTGATGTCTCGGAATCGAGTCGACAGCCTGTGGCCAGCAGCTCAAGAAGACCGTCTGGCGCAGCGTTGGGTCTACCTCCATGCGCCGGAATAGGGTCTCGAAAGCCTCCAGGCTATCAGGAGTGTGCGCAGTGCTGAGGCCTTCCAGCGCGCTCACGCTCTGTTGGACCAAGCTATCCCGGTCGCCTGCTGGCGCGTAGAATCGTACCTTGAACTCCTCCATCCCTGCCAGACAGGGGCCCGCATTGAGGCCAATGGACCCTACGGGCAAGGGGAGGGTATGGAGGGCGAGGAGTGCTTCGATGGGATACTGTTCGAGCACCCCGGCGTTCAACATCGCCATAGCACCGTCCAGTGACTCTTCCGCGGGCTGAAATAGGAAAACGACGCTGCCTCTCCAGTGCGGTTGAAGTTGCTTCAACACCCTCGCAGTCCCTAACGCAATCGTCATGTGGACATCGTGTCCGCAGGCATGCTTGACCCCCAAAACGAGCGACTTGTACGTCTGGTTCAGCTCGTCGTTGATGGGAAGGGCGTCCATATCTGCGCGACAACCGACAATGATCCCTTTGCCGGCGCCGTGCAAGATCCCCAGGACGCCATGCCCACCAACGTGAACCACGGTATCAATATCCAGTTCCCGGAGATAGGCTGCGACGCCGTCCGCTGTTTGTGCTTCCTCTCCCGAGAGTTCCGGATAGGCATGGAAGCTGCGTCGTATCTTGATCAGTTCGTCCTCAAGGCTGCCGACCATGGCTGCAAGTTCTGCCGGATCGGGGGGTGTGACCATCACTTCGTCTCGCTTTCCGCTGCTCCGCGGCTCTTGTCGGTGGTTCGGTGCGCTGATTCTAGCGCTGAACGGAATCTTAGCCAACCCACGGACAGACTAAGCCCCACAAT
>SLDA01000229.1 GCA_007125545.1 Thermoflexales bacterium
CCAGCACGTGGCCCTGCTTGGAGATCTGTCCATGGATGCGTTGAGCCTCATACCGGCGGCACAGTTGTCATCAGGGCGGCTTACACGTCTTCTCAACCGCGTGTATGCCGACTACTACCTCCCCGTGTGGCTCGATCCCTACCAATTCGAACGGATGTGCGTGGATATGGACGTCGACCTCCGTCATTCAGTTGTCGCCACGGTCGACGGGCGTGAGGTAGGGCTGGCGCTGCTTTCCCGGCGTGGGCTCGAAGGCTGGGTGAGTGGCGTGGGCGTGCGCCCGACCTACCGCCGGCGGGGTATCGCCCGCCGGATGATGGCGTATGTACAGAAGGAGGCCGAGGCCAAGGGCTTACGACGGCTCCGGCTGGAGGTGCTCCAGCAAAACGAGGGCGCGACCCGGCTCTATGAGCAACTCGGTTTCTCCTGGGAGAGAGACCTGCTGGTGATGACCTTCGCGGGAGACACGTTTCCACCTTTGAGCCCTCCTCCAGAGGTCGCCCCCGCCCAGCCTGCGTCGCTACTCAAGGCACATCGTCCGTTCCACCCCTGTGCTCCTTCCTGGCAGCGCGATCTTCCCTCGCTGGAGAGACGAGCACCACAGCTAAATGGGCTTGCACTCTGGCAAGAGGAGCAACTTGTCGGTTACACCCTTTACCGTCCGCGCCGGGATGCAGTGACCATTATGGACCTTGCGGTCGATCCGGCTCATCCTCACAAGGTGCGAACGGCGCAGCGGCTGCTCCAGGCCCTCCACGGCAGCCGGCCCTCTGTGAGTGGTACGATCACCAATATACCGGCGCTCGATCCCCTGCTTCCGGCTTTCATCGACTTCGGCTATCAGATGTGGCAGCGGCAGTATGAGATGATATGGACCGTTCGACCCGCAGCGGGCGAGCAGGATCTGCCCTCGAAAACCGTTCTCTAAGCGCCATAACGACGTGGAGGATCATGGTAACTCAAGCTCCGAAATCCCACCACAGCATCTCTAACGAGCCACTCCCGCCACCGGTCCCGAACGCTAGCTGTTGTGGTAGTTGTGGACGTTTTGTCGGGCCCTACGACCGCTGTCCCTACTGTGGCGCCACAACTCGTGGCCGGCTCAGCGTGCGATGGGTAAAAGGTGCAGCCCTCCTCCTCGCGACCCTGGGATTGATCGCGCTCTGGTTGTTGGCACGTCGCACCGAGATCCCCACCTTAAGCGCCGGAGAGGCTACCGGCACTATGAATTTGGCCTATGTGCGACTTGATGGTCACGTGGTGCGCAACATCAATTATGATCCGGGGAATGGGTATTTGGGCTTTTGGCTCAACGACGGCACAGGCGAAGTTTATGTGAGTATGTACAGGGATGTGACGGTCACTCTACTATCACAGAACAGCGTACCCGCCATCGGTGACAGGGTAAGCGTTGCCGGAACTCTGCGCATCAGGGAGGGTATGGTGTCCATGACCGTGAACGTCCCGGAGCACCTGATCCTGGATCGGGGCACCGCCCTTCAGCTCAATACCGGAGACATCACACTGCTGGATGAGGGATTGCGCGTTCAGGTGGCTGGGGAGGTGCAGCAGGTGACCGAGCCCTATTCAGGCCTCACGTTGATCAAAGTCGCGGACGAGAGCGGCGAGATCACCATCGCCATCGACGAGGTTGTCACGGCGTTGACCGGCCCATTACCGGAGATCGCCGTGGGGCAGGTCATTAGTGTCGAGGGCGCGGTCAGCCTCTACCGTACGACACCTCAAGTGTTGCCGGGCAGCGTCACCGACATCGTGACACTTCCGGCGCTCCCGGAACCTGGTCCAGTGCATCTGAATGCGCTGAGCGAGCTAAGTCCTGAGGATGAGAGGACCCAAGTTCGTGCGCGAGCGCGGGTGGTTCTGCTGGAGGGCCTGCCTGGCGGGGTGAAGGCCACCCTCGACGACGGCACTGCTCAGGTTATGTTGCTGCTCTGGGACCGTATCCATCAGGCGTTGTCGAATCCGCCAGCGCTCGATGTCGGAGCCGAGGTAGAGGTCACGGGCGAGGTCAAACTCTACCGAGGTGAGCTGGAGATCATTCCCGCGCGCGCCGATGACGTGATCGTGATCGTCCCTGCAGAGCCGGTGCCCTGGGTACAAATCGCTGATCTCAGCACGGCGGATGCGGGACGGATTGTGCGGCTGCGTGGCCTCCTTGGTGAACCCTACGGCTTCTCGTCAGGCGTCAAAGCGCCGCTCAATGATGGCAGCGGTAGAATCACCCTCCTATTTTGGTCGAATCTCTATACACAGTTCAGCCCACAGCCGCAGACCGGGCAAGAGGTAGAAGTCACCGGTATGGTCGGTGCATTCCGGGGCAACTTGGAGCTGATCCCGAGATCGCGTTACGATTGGTATGTCAGGCCACGGGATGATTGAGAACCTGCTCTGGACTGTGGTGGGAACCAGTGTCGCCTCAGTCCTTGCTCTTATCCCGGCTCTGCACATCTATAACGTCGCGGGCGTTATCCTGCTTCTCAGCACCGCCGGACGGATCCCGTTGCCGCCGGAGCGTATGGCATTTCTCTTCCTCGGGATGGTGACGGGCTATGCCATGGTCAACACTATCCCCAGCATCTTCCTCTCAGCACCTGATGAAAGCACCGTCTTCGTCGTGCTGCCAGGCCAGAGTTATGCGCTTCAGCGGCGTGGCTACGAGGCCGTTGTGCTTACGGGGCTGGGCGGGCTCGGCGGTCTCGCGGCATTGGTAGCCCTGACGCCCGTAGCTTCGCGTCTGTTCCCGACGCTCCGTGCCATTATTCAACCACACCTACCCTGGATACTCTCAACAGTCATCGCCTATATGCTTCTATCTGAATGGCCAAAGGGCGCCGAACGGGCCCCGGCAGGGTGGCAGCGCTGGTGGGAGGGCTGGAGCTCGCTGACGGCAGGCCTGGCGACTTTCCTCCTCTCCGGGCTCCTGGGCTTCGTGCTGATGTACCGCTCGCCGCTGCCGCTACAGGTTGGATATCAGAATCTACTACCCGCCTTCGTGGGCCTGTTTGCTGTTCCCTGGGTGATCACCAACCTACTCGGGCAGGTCGAGATGCCACCGCAGCACATCGCACGCGACGTCGACGCCCCGTGGTCCATCCTGCTCCAAGGAACTCTGGCCGGCACTGCGGGAGGACTCTTCGCTGCATTCTTCCCGGTGGTGACAGGAGGCATCGGGGGATTGTTGGCCGGACAGGCGACGGCGCAGCGCGATTCGCGTACCTTTCTGGTCGCTCAAGGCGCAGCCAAAATGACCTACTATGTGGGAGGATTCCTTTTTTTCTTTGTACCCGGGCTCCACATCACCCGCGGAGGGATGGCGTGGATGGTCAGCACCCAGTATGCGGCCTATACTCCCGAGCAGTACATTCAGGCGGCCGGGGGTGCCCTGGTGGGAGGCGTACTAGCTTTCTTATTCTCGTTGGGGCTGACACGGGTGGTTATCGCGCTTCTGGCGCGTATCAGCTACCGGATTATCAGTTGGGCCACACTCGCCATCCTGCTGATCGTGGTGGGGAGCTTGACCGGCCTCGTGGGTCTGGGCATTTGCGCCGTCGCCACAGGTATTGGCATGCTGCCGGTGCTCTGGGGTGCGCGGCGTATGAACGCGATGGGCGTCCTGCTCTTGCCCATCGCGCTCAACATGGCGGGCGCCGGAGATGCTGTAGCACGAGTTCTGGGCCTACTGCACTAGAGGGCAACTTGTTTTTCCGCAGCTTCGTGTTACAAATGGCAGGTGACCATGCACCCACAAGTAGACCCGCGATCCGAACTGAGGTTGACCGATCCAATATGCCCAACATAAAACGTGATTATCTCACGCTGCTGCTGAATCAGTACTGGTTTGCCCCACCGGTGGCCCTCTGGCGGGCTATTGAATTGCGGGTCCTTGCCCAAGAGGCGTTCGAGCGTCCAATTCTCGATCTGGGATGTGGTGATGGCCTGATCGCGCAGGTGTTGTTCGCTGAGGAGGCGCCTATCGAGGTGGGCTTCGATCCCTGGTTGGACCAGGTCATCAAGGCGCCAACGACCGGGGCGTACCGTGAGACTCAGCAAGCCCTGGGCGCGGCGATGCCCTATCGCGACGGAGGCTTTGCCACCGTATTCAGTAATTCGGTGCTCGAGCACATCCCCGATTTGGAGCCGGTCCTGAAGGAAGCGGCACGGGTGCTGCGCCCAGGCGGACGCCTCATCCTGACCGTGCCCAGTGACGCCTTCCGCGGCCTCCTGGGCGGGTATCGTGAGCGCATGGAAAGGGGAGATGCCGCCGGTGCGGAAGCATATGCGACAGGCGTTGATGCCTGGTTAGCACATGAACGTTATCCCACACCTGACGAGTGGGCCGGCATGCTACGTAGGGTCGGGCTCGATCTCGTGCATGCCACCTACTATGTGACACCCGAGGTGATGTCCATCTGGGATCGCGCCAACAAAACCTATGGGGTCCGATCTGAGAGTCGGGCCTTTTATCGCCTGCTAGCTTCACCGCGCCTACGCCGACTCGGACATCAGGCATGGGTGCGGCGCTGGGCGGTGCAAACCCTGAGCACGCGCTGGCGTGAAGCATACGAGATGGACGTGCCAGAAGGTGAGGTCGGAGGCGGGCTGCTGGTGGTGGGCGAAAGGAGTGCATAGGGGACGATGCGTACTTCAGTTAGCCCGGTGACCGCTACCGCATGGCATGAATTTCTGGCAGCTCATCCAAGGGGAAACCTACTGCAGACGACGCAGTGGGGTCTGCTCAAAGCAGGCTTCGGATGGGACTGGGAGCTGCTTACGCTTGGGGAGGAGGCAGCACCCACGTGCGGTGCGGTCATCCTCTATCGCCACCTACCGCTCCGGTTGGGCACTATTGCGTATGTTCCTCGGGGTCCGGTGGTAGATTGGAACAATACACGCCTTGTAGGCCAGCTCTTCAACGCCATGCACCAATCTTTCCGGCGGCGGCGCGCGTGGGCGTGTTGGGTAGAGCCCCAAGTACTCGACGAAGAGGATGTTACACCGATCTTCTCCGACTTGGGTTACCAAGCTTCGCCGCGAACAATACAGCCTCGCAGCACCATCATCGTAGATATCGCGCCCTCCGAAGACGAAATCCTGATGGCAATGAAATCAAAGACACGCTACAATATCCGGCTCGCTAAACGCAAGGGAGTGACCGTACGGCAGGGAACGCTCGACGACTTGGGCCAATTCTATGCGCTGATGGAGGAAACGGGCGAACGGGATGATTTCGGGGTGCACACTGAAGCCTATTACCGGCGTGCGTTTGAGTTATATGCACCTACCAATCAAGTAGCGCTATTGATCGCGGAATATGAGGGGCAGGCCCTCGCGGGATTAATGGCCTTTGCGGTCGGAACAACCGCAGCGTACATCTCGGGGTCCTCCTCAAGCAAGCACCGCAATCTGATGGCACCCTATGCGGCGCAGTGGGCGGCGATCCAATGGGCGAAGTCGCGCGGATGCACCCAGTACGATCTCTGGGGCATTCCTGATGCCGGCGAAGCACAACTGGAGGAGGAGTTCTCCGAGCGCAGCGACGGTCTGTGGGGCGTCTACCGTTTCAAGCGGGGATTTGGTGGCAGCGTAGTGCGCTACGCTGGACTGTGGGAACGGTCACTACACCCGCTCTACCCGCTCGGCCTAAGATTGTATCGCGGGTTCCCCTGACCCTATTTACTCACAAGGGAGCAACTATGCCGTTTACATTCGAAAGCCTAAAGATTCCGGAGATCGTGTTGATCAAGCCCGGTGTGTTTGGCGACGGGCGAGGGTTTTTCCTGGAGATGTACAAATACTCCGACTTCGCCGAGCACGGCATCCCCGGCCCCTTCGTCCAGATCAACCATTCCCGCTCCTCACGGGGCGTGCTGCGCGGCCTACACTACCAGAAACAGCCGATGGCTCAAGGCAAGTTAATCGGCGTGGCCCAAGGTACGATCTACGACGTCGCCGTCGACATTCGCGCGGGGTCGCCCACGTACGGAAGATGGGTGGCTGCGACGCTGTCCAGCGACAACCATCACCTGCTCTACATTCCGCCGGGCTTTGCTCATGGCTTCTGCGTGCTCAGCGAATATGCCGACGTTATCTATCAGGTCACCGCGGAGTACTCGGCCGAACATGATCGTGGCATTGCGTGGAACGATCCGATTTTGGGCATTGAATGGCCCATACAGGAGCCGGCGCTCTCCACTAAAGATGCACGCCAGCCCTTGCTATGTGACGCAGACAGTAACGCGGTGTACGAAGCGGACTAACGTGGACGCGAGAAGCCCTCGCTGAACTCGTTCAATCAAGAGTAAGTCACATCGACAAGCGCACGGAACCTGACGGTGCCGTGCGCACTACATCAGATTCACTCTGAAAAAGCTAGGCACTCCGTAGTCTGCGGGCGAGCACCATCGTGGCGAGGAGAAGAACTGCGACTCCGACAAGGACCCACTCGCCAAGACCCGTCTGCGAAAGCTCGGTGCTTCCTGCTGGTCCCACCGCCGCTTCCCCTGAGACTGCACCCGATCCGCTGGATTGTACGAGGAGGGGAGGCGTTGGCGAAGGCGTCGGCGTGCGCCTCACGACTGGCGACTCCTCGGCCCCCTCACCTTCACCCGCGGCATCTTCCTCAGGAACCGGTGTGTTGGTAGGCCCAAGAAGAGGTGTTGGCGTAGGAGTTGGAGCAGGAGTGTCAGTTGGCACCGGAGTCTCGGTCGGTTCGGGCACCTCAGGCTCGACCACGACTTCAATGAGTTCTATCGTCGGGGATGCGATAGGCTCGACTACAGGCGCCTCGACCATCTCACGAGGGGTGTTCAACACAAGCGCCCATACCATGAAAGCTCCTACTGCACAGACCAGAAGCCCGCCCAGTACGGCGACCGCCATGATAAACGTCCGATTGTTCTGCCCTTCGCCCTCGGGTTGTCCGTGTTCATCATCATCGTCGTTAAAAATATCATCGCCACCAAAGGCTTCAAAGACATCGTCAGACATGGTTGGTTCCTCCTTGAGTGCGTGAGCCAGCGAACCCTACGTGAATCACGCAGATGCCGAGTTCGAAGTGCAGCTTATGAATATTGTAAACAAAAGTGCTAAAAGATGCAAGTTATGCTACAGTTAGCGAGAGTTGGACGGCGAGATCCCACTCCTAGAGCCGCGTCTTCTTGAGCAACATCTTCCCGGTGTCAGATTCGGATTTCACCGGCACGTGCATCCGCGCGCTAGCCGCCGGGGGATGCTCATCCTCCACCAGGAAACGGGTAATCGCGTGCAGTGCCGACCGCAGAATAATTTCTCCTAACGCCTCCATATGAATGTCGATAAAAATCTCCTCCTCGGGGATGCGTGCATCAAGTTCGGCTATTTCCTCGCGGAAAATCGCGACCAGGCGCTCCTCATGGTCTGAGAGAAAGTGTGCCACATCCTTGCGCGCCAAATTAAAAGCCGTATCTCGCAGCATTCTACGAACTGACATAGTTAACTAAGCTCCTCGGATCAGAGCAGACGCTCGATATTGGTCTGCGGCACCTGAACCCGCTCGGACTCACTAAAGGCAATTTCGATACCTGGCAACCGCGCGCCTGTCTCCACCTGGATCAATCCCTCAAGCAGCCGAGAGACAGTTCCCGAGCGCGCACGATACTCGCCTCCCAGGATTCGGACCCGATCGCCGGCCTTGAGAGGAAGATCCGGATTAAGTTTGGGGGCAGCGTGCGTTGGCATTGGGACGACAGCATAAGGACGCATAGGCTGCCAGCGATCACCAATTCTAGCAGACACCGCAGCTTCGCGCCCATCCAATGAGCGCAACAACTCAAAGAGCGCCATAGACATCGGAAGATTCCCGATCCCTTCGGTCGCTATCACCGGGAAACGTGTCTTTCGGAGACGAGGTATCATAGAGGGGAGCACGCTTCCAACGATCATACCCCGCACTTGCAGCTCGATGGCTTGGGCAATGGACTCCTCGTCGACCGTAGAACCGCCGATGAGCACCGTTCCCTGTGCAGATGCATTGATGTGCGAGGCGCGTATGGGGTGCCGAGGATCGCGAACCAACATACGCAGCACACCGTATCCTTCACGCCCGTTGCCCCAAAAGGCCTGGATCAACGCCCCTACCGTCTCGACAACCACACCCGATCCGTCTCTACTCTCCACGACGTAGCCCGGTACGAGTGCGGCAAGGCGGATGACCTCGGCCTGCGCCTCCAGGAGAAGACGACCTCGACCTACGCCTATGACCGTGCCTGTGAGCGGTGAATAACAAACACGAGACGTCAGTCCCCCACGCGCGGCTAAAACTTCGCCTTCCTGGATTGCCTGCCCACGCTCCACCTTGAGACAAGACGGTGTGTTGCGTGCAGAAAGGTCCAGCTCTTGAGCCACCTCTACGATGCGAAAATCGGCGGGACGAACAGCCTGCGCCACGATCTGGCTCGGCGCCACCGAATCGCCGGCACGCACGAGAACCTGGCCCCTCTGAGGCAAAAGTCGTGGAATACGGACGGTAAGCAATGGATTGGCCACTGTATAAGGGATAAACATCTCAACCTCCCACGTCCCAGAGCCAACGAGTGAGGAGCCGTCGCCGGGCATCCTCATTCTCAGGCAGCAGAAGCGGACGTCCCCGCGCATCGACGACCAGACCCAAGAGTCCTCCCAAAACCTCTACCTTACCACCTTCACCCGGCCCCATTCCGATATCGAACCGGCGGGTAGGTCGGATTTCGAGCGTGGCACGTTCCCCAACCAGCAAAGGCCAAGTCTCGATTTCCCCGTAATGCGCCTCGACATTGAGTTCTCCCCCATTACCGTAGAGAATGCGAATGCGCATCGTTACATCACCCGGTCGCCCCTTGCCCACGGGGCAGATAACAGTACCCAACGACACAAGACTGCCGGCCTCAAGCGCGGAGGCTGCCAACAGTGGCTTGATACCAGCGATCGCACCAACAGCGGTTGCTGCGCGATTGACATCGAGCAGTACAGTGGAGATACCTACAGGCTCCAATCCATCGAGAACAGTCAAAAGAGCTTGACCTGGTCTGGGCGTATGTACCAACCCGCCTCCGGAGATCAGGATCGGATCGATCCGGGGCATAAGAGTGAGGTGACCCATACTAGCATCGCCCACATCCCACGTGGGCTGCGCACTGCGGCGGACGGAGCGCAACATTTCGCGCACAATGGCTAGTTGGACCCACAACTCACGCGTTGTCTGCGGCACCGTGTACCGCTGCAGTTCGAGGTTATGGATCATCGCCTCAAGCGCCTCGGGCTCCAGTTCCTCCGGAATCCAGCGGGCCATCCTCGCAAGTCCGTGCTTCTCGACCCAGTCGGTAATGCCATTGGCGACGCCGTGCTCGTACACCGTTACATAGGGGCGTCCGCTAAAGGTCACCGCCATCGTGGTCGTAGCAGCGCCAACATCGACCCCCAACGCACCACGGTCTCGATTTCCTTCCCGGTGCCACAGAAAATCAACCACACGAGAAAAAGCGTTAGCAACCGGTACAAAAGGCAGGCGACTCCAGTCGCTCAGCACATCGATGCCCGGCGCCCGTTGCATACGCTCCTCAATATAAAACTCCTCGAGCGCGAGCTGAGTCGGGCCGAGATGCTCTGTGTCTGTCGTGGGATGAACATTATCGGCGATAACCACGTGCGTAATATCTCCCAGCAGCTTGGTCACATAGGGGCGCAGGTCAGCGTTCCCGGCATACAGGACCGCAGGTCGCTGCTCCTCTCCCAGCATGGAAGCACCAAGTGCGACCGCTTCAGCCAGCTCCAAGACGGGTCGCCGTGCACCTCCATCGACGCCCCCCACCAACAACACCACATCCGGGTTGAGATCTCGCACGGTACGAGCCCAAACCTCTTGAGGAGATCGTACCTGCTCTTCTTCTCGCCCGTTGCTCTCACGTGAAAGCGTGGACTCAATCGTCGCATAGGTGCCCGTGGCGGCACGGCGCCCACTTTCCAGGCTCATCTCTCGAACCAATCCGGCAAGAACGACACGAAGCGGCGCGACGGCACTGGAAATCACCACAAAGGCATCTACTCCCTCGAGTCCGCGACGCGGGACCACGATCCTACCACGACTGTAAAGATGGCGGCCCGTGATGGCTTCCAGTTCTTGAACCGCCTTGATTACTCCGATGCTCAGATCGTTCCAGGGCTCCGTCGCCGTCGTCTGCGAGTTAGCTTGAGCCACAAAACGATAGCTATTCGCAACCCGCTCGACCAACGAAAGCTTTGTGAGAACGGTCCCGCAGTCGGCGACGAGAATTGACTCAATCTTGTGAGCTTCTGCCATTATCGTCTCGATCCTAACCTATTGCCCAATCAGGGGCCGGAGTAACTCGGCGATCAGAGACAGACGAATCACCATGGCCGTGAGCCCCGAGGTAATGGCGCCGGCAAACGCCGTTCCGAGGCCAAACATCAAGAATGCGCCACCCAAAGCGCGGACAGAGCGTGAGATCCAGGATCTTGGCTCCAAATCAGAACCGACCGTACGAGGCCGATGCGCGAAGTAGAGTAGTGTGAGGATAGTACCGACAGCGGCGACCAATCTTTGCGCCACAGCCGCTAGCCCCGGACCATCCAACAGCTGCCCAGTCGCTATAACCAAGGGGATCAGCGTGCCCATCAAAGCGCCGGCAATCGCTACCGCAGCACCAACACCCACCAAGTAAGCGAGGGCCAGGTTGCCGACTATGCCCATTCGGCCCAGAAAACGATTCGGCGAGAATCCCTTCAGAAGCAGCAGAATGCCCAAGAGAAGTGGGATTGCGTAGACGATGCTGACGGCCAGGTCCTGTTCCAGGAGCGACATGACAATCCACTCTCGGACGTAGTCCACCGCAACACCCAGAGCGTATCCGATGGCCGATCCCACAAGAAGCGCGAGGGCCCACCGGTAGAGTACATTGTCACCCAGCAGATAG
The DNA here is from genome assembly GCA_007125545.1 of Thermoflexales bacterium. Classification (GTDB taxonomy): domain Bacteria; phylum Chloroflexota; class Anaerolineae; order B4-G1; family SLSP01; genus PWVB01. The sequence continues at coordinate 10,968 of SLDA01000229.1, forward strand.
CTAAAGATAATAAGGGTGACAACAGCGCCGACGATAATCCCCAGTGTTCCCTGCATCGTCTAGTGTGCTCCTTTCTTGCCAGCGATGAGACTATAGAGCACCCCCACAAAGAGCAACGCTGCAACAAACCAATGGCCCATCATCAGTACATCCCACGCGCGACTATAGAAACCCGTCAACGCATCGCCCCGCACCTCACGATAGGCCAGCCCGCCGGAAAAACCGGCGATCCAGCCCTGCACGCCACCGGCCTGCAAGTATGGTGCAGCCAGGGGACGAGCAGAGGCAGTCACCGCGACACTCAAAGGCATGCCGATCTGCTCTTGAGAACCGGTTGCCGCAACCTGCTCGATCCACCAACGAAGACGTTCAGATTGCGAAGTGAGGACAATGATATGGTCCACAGATTGCGCTTCAGCGGTTTGCAGAAAGGAGGCGATCCCGTTGTAGTTACCCGCCAGGTATCCGGCATCGGTGACGATACCCTCATAACGCACTTCTGCGATAAGACCGAGGCCCAGCGCCGTTCCTTCCGGAATCGTGCTGGCAACAACAAGCTGAGCTTGACGGTCATCGAGGTGTTCGAGGATAGGACGGGCCATATGGGCGATCTCATCGCCATAAGCCGGCGTATATTCCAGCGCCAGGAGGATCCTGTGTCCCGTCTCAATGCGGTCTATACTCTCGACAAACACGGCAGCCCCCGGTGACACTTGCAGCGGCGTGGCCTCGGAAAGCTTTACGGTTTCCGGCACCAACAAAATAGCTGCAAATAAACCCAGGAGAAGTATCAGAGAGACAACCACACGCACGAGTGAACTTGACCGGAATCCCCGCGACGCTTGAGTGATGGGCCGCTCTGCGCTACGAGGCTGCTCCAGCAGATGCTGCCACAGTTGAGCTTGCTGCACGACAGCTTGAGGAATCTCGCCATCGCTATCCCGTGGGGTACCGGAGGGTATATCTACAAAGGCGAGCCCCGGAATAACCCCAGGCAGCCCGACAAGCGGTCCTTCCGCTTCCGCAAGCGTCGCGCGCCCGATCCGATCTCGCATGCCATTACCCCGCTCGCCCGATACGGGACGCATAGCCTGAACCCAGTCGGGGATATCGGCAGGTATAAGCACATCCTCATCCCGCACGCCAGCGTCAGCAGCACTGCCACCAGCCTCCGGAGGACGTAAATTCCGCAACCACGCCGGTAAGTCGGCCCTATGCAGAGCCGCATCCACCTCCGAGAGCGCCTCCGTCTCGTCTGAAGAGCTTGTTTCCAGCTCTTGCAGCCATTCGGGTACTTCAACCGTTTCGTCCTCCTGGGGGACCGGCTCCTCTTCAGTTACGTCCGTGACAAACGCCGGGACATTTGCCAGAACAGACGCGGCATCCTTATCTGCAGCGACATCCTCAAGCCAACTCGGGCTATCAGGTTGAGGAGGATCTTGGTCAAGGGCTTGTGGAGACGACGTAAAAACAGCTGGCGAGGGTGCCGATGGTTGCGTGCCGATCTCGGTCAGCCAGTCCGGCACGTCATCCTGCTCAGGACTATGCTGCTCGGCAGATCCCGGCTCAGAAGGCTGTAGCTCCTGAGTGGATGTATCGGCTACCGGATTGATAGGCGACGGCGCATCGACTTCTTCCGCTTGTGATAGGCTCACCAACCAATCCGGCAACTCTACTCCGGGCGTGTCTTCCAACCTAGGCTCTGCTTCTATCCCAAGATCGTCCGTGGATTCATCTTCGGCCTTCGCCATCGCTGCCAGCCAATCAGGAAGCTCTAACGAAGCTTCGTCTATGGACAAGCGCGCGGTGGGAACAGGCGCCGAGGAGCCAATGTCTGCAACAGAATCAGGGGCTGTTTCGTCACGATCTTCGATCTCTGCTTCCGCAAGCCAATCAGGAAGATTATCATTGGAGGATCGGATGTCATCCTCAGCCTCAGCCGGCGCCCCGCTATCTTCAGCCCTCTCCTGTTGGACCTGCCAACCCAATGAGTCACCGGGCGGGGAGAGTTCGAAAGCCGGGGAGTCATCTACATCTTCCGGCTGATGTCTCTTGACTTCGCCCTGTCCGCCGGCTAACCAGTGGGGCCATGTATCGCTCTCCTGCACAGAAGCCACACCAAGCAGGTTATCTTCGAGATCATCGATATCGGACAACCAATCGGGCAAGGAGGTCATGGTCGGTTCAGTAGTAAGAGGCGGCGCCTCAGACGGCGGCGCCTCGGACGGCGGCGCCTCGGACGGCGGACCAAGCTGATCGGAGATCGAGCGAAGCCAATCGGGCAACTCTTCTTCGACTTCTTCTTCCATTGGAGCGGGATCCGGCTCAACAACTCCGCTTGCCAGCCAATCCGGGAGCTGGTCAGCGTCTAGAAGGAGGTCAGGGTCGTCATTCTCCGCCTCGTCATCCGGTTCTACAATCTGCATTCCCTCATCCAATAGATCGGACAGCCAGTCTGCGTAACCCCCTCCGCCGCCTTCATTCTGTGCTGCCGGCACAGCAGCGGTGAAGGCGCCATCGTCATCGGAAAGATCGAGCATCCAATCGGGCAAATCCACGGCGGGCGTGTCTGCTCCTTGAGAAGAACCAACACGCGAAGGCAGCGAAATCCCTTTCAGCGGAGGCGACTGTGCCAACTCCTCTTGTGGAGGCGTCACTTCGGGAGGGATCATCTGTGTAGACGCGATTAAGCGCGCGTTACACTCATCGCAACGAATATTGCCCACAGGGTTCAGAGTCCCACACTCCGGACATCTTATCTCAGTCTGTGGCAACGATCTGCCGCACCGGCTACATGCCTTACGGCTGTCTTGATTATGTGTACCACACGATGGGCAACGGGTCATAGCCTCCATCCACTATCCGCCGCTATGCGGACGATCAATCCCCAATATGATACGAAGACCGGTCATCAATATGCCAAGAACGACGCCGAGAAGCAGCCCACGAATACCGCCTGTGGCAACTGCATCCACAAACTGCATGACCAGATGGACGATAGGGGGATAAGCCACAGGTACAGCTGCCAGCAGTGTGAGCAGAGCGCCCAATAAGAAGAGCACGCTGTAAAGATTGCGGCTTGTGCGCAAGAGCCGGGTGCCTGCCAGCGCCAGGGTCACAGCCGTCAAAGCGAGGAGCGCGGACTGACCAGGTATCAACACGGTCTGCAACCAGGTCTGCACCAGAGTGTGGTTGGGACCTTCGAGAACCACCAGCACGAGAATTGCAAAAGAAGCGGCAATCAGAATAGCGCTCGAAACTCGATAGGGCGCCCGCTTCTGAAAGAGTCGCCCGATGTGAACCCGCAGGACGTTCGCGTAGGCTAGCAAGAGGGCAAACGCCGCCAAGATGGTGGCCCAGCGAACCAAGACTTGCCGAAGAGTTGGCAAGAAGCCGATAGGTACGAGGTAGCCAAGCAAGACCAGAAAACCTGCGGCGACAGCCATAAGAGTGGGGAGAAAGTTCTTGAACATAGTCGGCTATCCTCCGCCCGCCATAAAGGTACCCGACAAGGAAACCAACATCGTGACGATGATCGCCACCACGATCAACCATCGCAGTAGATTCTCGGTATGGAGACTTCCCCAGAAAGCAGAACGACCTATCACCTCGGCCCCCCCGGCGAAGAGCTCCTCTCCCATAATCAGTTGTTCCCGGCCTATATCCGGATAGAGAGCGGCTAATCCCAATGCCGAAGCAGCGCCTCCATAGAGCTTCACGTTCTTGCGCAATGCAGCATCAGTCAGCAGACTTACTTCCTGATCAAACGCACCGAGATTAATGTTGGTGCCCAAGCTTTCGTCCGCAGCTAGCGTGGCAGCCTGGGCAGCATAGAGAAGAGGAGAGGGAGCGATAAACTGGACCGCAGTATGCCGATAACCGCGAAGGTTGCCCGCACGAGCATAGCCACTTCGCAACTGCGTATCTGCCAGCAGATAGAGCGTGGCGTCGCCTGTGGTCATAAAGGGGGGCGTATCGTAAGCGGCTGAAAGCGTGACAAGCGCATCAAGGCCCTGCAAAGCAGCGATAGAAACCATACCCTGTTCACCGAGCAGGCCGCCGCTTCCCAGCGCCACATGAATCGCCGCCCCAGCCTCCGCGACACGCCCCACTTCGTCCGAGAAGGCGCGAAAGGGAGGTTGCACGTGGGTTCTTGAGAAAGGGGTAGGCGAGGGACGCTCTCCCGATTGGGATTCCTGTGCTGGCGTACCCACCGGAGCATCCATCGTTGGTATTTCCCGCTGCCCTCGCTGGTGGCGCATTCCATAAATTGCCAGAGCAACGGCGCTCACCAAGACCACGCTAAGAGCAGCGAATTGGCTGATCACGTACTCCCTCCTGTATACTCGATGACCTCAAGGTCGGCTGCAAGATAGGTGTGAAGCTGATCGAGCATCTCGGGACTCTCCAGTACAGTTGCGACGGAAGCTAGAGCAGTATGTGTCACAAAAGGGGCCGCCATCCAGAGGACCTGACTGCCGGCAAATCCCCAGACCTTCATGAGTTGGGTCAGAATCATCCCGACCTCTCCTAACCCGCGACCGCGCAGCCGGTCGGCCCAGCGAACCATAATATCGGGGAGTTGCGGATCACCCGGGACAGTACAAACAGGAGGCTCGCCTGCGAATCCCTTGCGGATAGTCCTTTGGTTCAGCATTGCTTATCCATTGACGCGGCGTTCAGGAACCGGTAGGATCCTCTCAGATATGGGTCTAGCTAGAGTAGGGAAGCTGAAGTATCCTGGTGCATAATCATATGACAGGATCCGACAGCTTTTTCAGTATAGCACGGTTTGAGAACCGTGTAAAGCGATCCGGAAATCATGGTATTATGGGCTTCCCTACTCGTTACTTGAGGCTATACTACAATCGATTCACGCGTGATCAAGCTAGGGCCGGGTTAGAGAGACGTCTAGAAGATAACTGCAGCTGCACTTGCAGCCCGGGGAGCAGAAGCGTCCAATGAGAGACCTTTGCGAGTCTTAATCGTGTCGAAGGCGTGCATTGTGGGCATCTACCAGAAGAAACTGGAAGAGATGGCTCTGCGCGCGCCTGATCTTGCACTGACCGTCGTAGTTCCTCCTTTCTGGCATGGGGCGGAGGGTAAGACGGTATTGGAGCATTCTCACACCCGAGGCTATCGCCTCGAGGTCCAGCCCGTGGCTTTCAACGGCGCGTTTCACACCCACTTCTATCCGCGACTGCGAGAGACGATCTCCAAAGAGCGACCCGACCTGATCCATATCGACGAAGAACCTTACAATTTCGCAACCTACCATGCCAACCGGCTGGCACACCGATATGGAGCCAGGAGCCTATGGTTTTCCTGGCAGAATCTTCACCGAGGCTACCCACCACCTTTTTCCTGGATGGAAAGCTACAACTTGCGCCACACGGACCATGGTTTGGTAGGCAGCCATACCGCGGCGCAGGTATGGCGGTCCAAAGGCTACGAGGGCCCGCTCACCGTAATCCCGCAGTTCGGGGTCGATCCTGACTCGTTCCACCCCCCACCCATCCGAGAAACGCGTTCGCCGGTGCACGTTGCGTATATAGGACGCCTTGTACCGGAGAAAGGCGTCGATCTATTCCTGCATGCGCTCAACCAACTTGAGAATCCGTGGCAGGCAACCATCCTTGGTAGTGGACCGGCGGAGCCCGCGCTGCGCGAACAGGTGGCAGCTCTCGGATTAGTGGGCCGCGTGACCTTCACCCCCTGGCTTCCCTCCGCAGAGATGCCCGCTTTCTATCGGAAGATTGATGTGCTGGTTCTGCCCTCGCGCTCGCGTCCTAACTGGACCGAACAATTTGGACGGGTTCTCATCGAAGCCATGGCCTGTGGGTTAGCGGTCGTCGGGGCGCAGTCCGGCGAGATTCCTCACGTGATCGGTGATGCGGGATTGACCTTCCCCGAGGACGATGTTGAGGCTCTCGTCCAGGTTCTGGACAAACTCATCCGTGCGCCAGAGCTCCGCCATATATTAGGAGAGCGGGGTCGCTCGCGCGTGCTGCAGCAGTTTACACAGACGCAGGTTGCTGATGCGACCCTCGACGTCTACCGCCAAGTGTGTGATGAGCGCGCGATCTAGCGATACGAAGGAGCGGGCCCAACCCTCGAAACCGAAGACCGGTTGGCCGGCGTCCGGTCAGCCGATGCCCAGTCTACTGGCCCGGGCCTTGGCCCTTCTCTACTATCTACTGGCCGAAAGCCATCGCTACTTCGGGAATCGATATGCTCTTAAATCCGAGCAACAAAAGGCAATTCGAGCCCTCGACCGTGCCATCGTCCACAATCCTCACTACGCACGCGCCTACTTGGAACGGGGCATCCTCTACTGGCGGGAGATGGATCAGCCGCGCAGCGCGATTCCCGATCTCACCCTGGCGTACGAGTTGGACCGAAACCTGATTGAGGCGAAGTTCAACCGGGGCATCGCCTACCAGCAGCTGAGAGCGTACCCCGAAGCCATTGCTGACTTCGAGGCCTATCTGACAGATGGCCATCATCCTTACTGGCGAGAGTATGCCGAAACTATGATCCGGGAGCTAAAAGAATGGACATCCGAGCCGTAAAGTGGATTTCCTACCTGACTTTATTCGTTGCCCTGCTGACCGCCTGCACCTCTCTGCCCATCGCATCCACCGCCTCTCCCACACCGGCGGACCCTTCCGCCGCATTGCTCGCAGCACCCGATCCCGTCTGTGGTACCGCCACCCAGGTACGGGTCCAACTTCAGGTCTCAGAGAACCTCCCCTCTGAGGATCCCGGTGCGTGGGAACTGACCGGACCAGGAGAGGCGTCGATCACGAAGGGAGATTGGATCGTTCGCGACGGTGCCGTTCTGATTCCCTTTCCTGACAACGCTCCTCTTCCGTCCGGAGACTATACACTGCACCTACGTTGGCGGGATGCCGAGCTTGCAGCGCATACTTTCTCTATCGGGCCTCCCCATCCTACCATTCAGATGTTGGACGTCAGCGTGATTCCCGGCGGCAAACAGGCGACAGCCCTGTGGATGGAGGCACCACTCCACCTCTTCTATATCAACTTCGTCTTTGAAGGCGCCTGCGCCGGCACACCTTACTGGATCTCGACGCGAAATGCAGCCGGAGAGACGGTCTGCACCCACAACGGGATACTGGAGAGTATGGATGGTGAAGGGACTGCGGCATGTTACGGTGAGGAGGCTACTCCCTTTGAGATAGGCAAGTACGAGGCCACGTTAACGCTGCCCGGGGAGATCAGCCGGAGGGTTTCCTTCGAGATTGCGGCCCCGAAGCCCACGGCCACGCCACCGCCCACACAAACGCCGCGTCCTCCCGACGTAGCTTGCGAGGACGGCTTTGCGGCAGCGGGTATAACGCCGGAAGGCGAACCATTCCTGCCCGGCTCGATCTTCGACTGGTACACTGTAACGGTTTATGCGGGTATGAAGTGCCGCAATGTGCAGGCGGGAACACAGTGGCGTGCCACGTGGAATAGGGGCGAGGTGATTGCAAAGGAAACCCAAGGAGTGTGGGAGGGACCCCCAACGGGTCTCGTCTGGGATGTGCTGACCGGCGTCCCGACCAATCCGTTCGTGACGCCGGGAACGTACACAGTCACACTCGAGATCGGCGGAAACAGCTCTGAAGCAACGTTCACCGTGTACGAATACCCGCCGAGGAGTACCGACTGAGCTGTCGCTCGCTAGCCAGTAGGGGTCAATAGCCGGTAAGCAAGCCCCGATCGGGCGCATCGATCATAACAGCGCCCAACAGACGCACCCGATAGCGCTCCAGGATCTCCTTGGCCTGGTCAATCCGGTCGCGGCGAGTATGTCCGGCGCGCACCGCAAGCAGCAGGCCATCGGTCTGAACTGCCAGGACCGACGCATCCACAGCAACAGTCACCGGAGGTGCCTGAAGGATAACAATATCGGATAACTCTCGCAGCTGCTCCAATAGTCTCCGCATCCGATTGGAACCAAGAATATCGGCGGGATTGGGCGGTAGCGCACCGCTCGGCAGCAACGAGAGACCGGGAACTTCCGTACTGGCGATGGGGAGTTCCATGCCAGCTGCTTGGCTCAACAGCACCGTCGTAATTCCCGGCTCCTGGGCAAGATCAAAGAGCGTGTGCAGTCGCGGGCGCCGCAGGTCAGCGTCTACGAGCGTTACAGTCTGCCCGGCTTGAGCCATAACCACCGCTACGTTAGCGGCAACGTCGGATTCCATATCGGCAGCCGCCGGAAAAGAGACAACAAACATACTCAAAGCCTGATCCAGACTTGTGAAAGCCAGATTCATGCGTAGAGCACGATAGGCTTCCGCCGCAGGGCTACGAGGGTCGCGTAGCGTAATCAGATTCGATTCCATGCCGCACTCCTTGTCGCGTGGTGGATGATCGCTGCGTGGGCGGGATGATACCAATCAGTGGCAATCCCGTCTGGGCCTCCATAGCTTCAGGGTCGTGGATGACACCGGCTTCCAGCCACTCCAGCGCGAAGACGGTCAACACGCCCAAGAAAACGCCCAGGACGCCGCCCGCGGCGACATTGATCTTTGTCTTTGGACGCAGCAGACTATAGGATGCGGGATCGATCACGGCGGCAAAAATCCGGTCCTCTTTGTTCTGCCGCTCATTCTGCTCGTCGCGCCACTGGACCAAGTAACTAGCCCACGTATTGGCGATCTGATTCGCCGTCTCCCCATGCGGATTGTCCACATCAATTTTGATGACCATAATCGAATCATCGGCCACAATCTTGACATCACCCCTCAGATCTCGGGGCGTCATAAAGAGTCCTAGCGCATCGATGACCTGCTGCGCTCGCGTCTCTGACAACATCGTATGCGCATAAGAGCGCAGAATCTGCTTAGCCGAGGTGGTCAAGCCGAGATCTGGCCGAGCCAGTTGAATAGTAACCTCCACACTGGCGCGATAGACCGGGGTCTGTAGCTTGCTGAAGATAAACGCACTTGCTGCCGTGACAACTGCCGCCAGCAGAATAATCCAGCCACGGCGACGTAAGACTTGAATGTACTCTTGAATCCTCACAAAAGCCTCCAGGCGCAGGCAATGTTGTACATTAACGACCTCGCAGGCGATACCGAATGTCGCGACAATGTGGGCACTCATAGCCTGCGTAGTCGCGACCGCAGGTGCGGCACGTCTGCTTCTCCAAGGGACGATCCTGCTCCATTGAAAGCAGGATGAGTGAGACTTCCTCGCCATCATGTCGGGCAACCCAGGTATCCAACGCCATTCCCCCAACCATCCAAGCGCCAGTCTCCACATCACGGTGCAGCACACCCTGCACAAAATGACCATCCAGGCTTGAAGCAGCCTGCGTCAATTCGCGAATGCTGGCTTTACGATATACAGTCATAGTGTTCCCTTTTCGGCGCTATGTATTCGGCGCCGCACCGGCGCCACGCCGCACCGGCGCTACCACATAGGCAGGGTACCCGGCATTATACGCGATGACCTGCGTAGGACAAGGCTCGGCCTTCACCAAGAGGCGCGGTTCTGGCTCTGCCACAGGACGACGTTCTCAGTAGCGGGGAGGGAAGGGGCAACACGATACAGATACCACCGGAGAGCATCGGAACAATCCAGCGGTTCCGCTTGACAGCGCGGCATCCCGCTCTCATAATCAGCCAAAGCTACGAAGGCCATTCCGTACCACGCACCGGGGTCTTCAGGCTCCAGTGACCGAGCTGTTTCAGGGACGATGACCAGAGAAGCAGGATCAGCCGGCCAATCCGCTGCCAAGCGCAGGTTATCAAACCCCCTGAGATACCAGCGGAGTAAAGACGATAGCTGCGGATCCCGATCGATGACCACGACATTGAGCGCATCCCAGCGCGTATTCTGCCGAACCGCCAATTCATGGAGCATGCCGACCAAGTGACGTAGATCAGGTGAGGTGGTTTGGCGCACGGCCGGCTCGACCGGCGAATCAGGGCGGTAGAAAGCCAGCCCGCCTGCAAAGCTCATCTGAACGAGCATAATCGACGCGCAGAGGCCCAACAGCGCGCCTCGCCACACGTAAGTCATGTTCAAGTGCAGGGCGAAGAAAATGACCAACAGGACCTGTAAAACCACCAACACGGCGATCCCCAACAGAACCAGCACCGGCTGAAATTCGTAGGGACGAGCGGCTACTTGGGCCATGGAAGCCAAAGCCGGCAACCAGAAAATAAACGCGGCCAGGCCGTGCAATCCTACCCATACCTTCGGCTCCTGTGGTATGCCGGTCAGAAGCGTGCCAACAGCCCATCCCGCGGCTAGCGCCAAGGGCATAATGGCTGAGCTCAGGGTTGCGGATGTGCTCCCTGGCCTTAGTATGTTGAGTAACATCACACCCGCAGCCCACAGCAGAAGCAACAGCGGGAGCCATGCGCGCGTGCCCACACCCCAAATCACCACCGCTGCGATCGCGACGACGAGCAGCAGAGGCTCATAGAGCGCAATCATGCCAAGTGATGAGACACCTGGAGTTCGCGCCGTGCCCCACATTGCCAGCCAGGCTGCTGCCCCATCGGCAAGGCCGGCCCAGCCCGACCAACGGAAACCCAGGGCAACCGAGATTAGCAGCGCCCCACCCACCCCCACGAGCAATGCGCTCCGCCAGCGCGCAGCCAATGTGCCGATCGCTTTCGGACCCCGCAGGAGAGCCCAGACCAACACGCCGACCCCTATCAAGTCGTAGAATGCGGGACCGCTCAGCAAGCCAATCGCGAGCGCTATGCCGACCATCCACAAGGACGGTAGAACCGTAGCACGAGACTCCGAGCTATGCAGTGCTGCAGTGACCAACACGCCAACTGCCAGGGTGGCCAACGCAGCACCATCCACACGCCGCGCGGCAAAGAGCGTGAGCGGTGAGATCAGAAGCAATCCCGCTGCCGCCAACGCGCCTACCTCGCCAAGCTTACGCCGCCAGAATAGAGGCAGCATCACCACGCCGATTCCGGCTAGTGCGGGGAGCAAGCGGGCAAGGACTTCCGTGGGAGGAAGAAGCAAGAAGAGGAGTGCATTCCCCACAAGCAACAGTGGGCTATCGCTCGCCGCGGGCCACACACCTGTGCGCGCGGCCACCATCGAACCCAACGCTCGCTCGACCTCGTCCAGCATAAGAGGAGCTGCGCCCAAGCCCAAAAGGCGGGTCAGCAGGGCACCCAGCAGGACACCTATCCATGCGAAACGACGAGTTCTAGAAATCGAGGACATCCGCTTCATCCAGCTTAGTGCGCTCCAGTCCGCGTCCGGGCAAGGGACTGCACCATAGTCCGCACCTCCAGCTCCTGCGCCTCGATATGCTCCATCAGGCGGAACTGCACGAGTGCGCGCATCAGGTTGTGCTCCGGATAGCGGACCTTGAAGTAGACGTCGCCCTCCAAATAGTCCATAAAGAAGCGCAGCCCCATCTCAAAGGCCAACACGCGCACCGACTCGTAGACATATGCATAGTCGGCATCACTGTAGAACTCCCGGACTTCCGGCAAGTAGCCCTTGAGAATGGTCTCACAAAGATCGAGCTCAAAGCGCACTTTGTCCATCTCGTGCGTGTCCTCGCCCAAGGGATTACAACAAGACCGCAAGCAATCCCCGATGTCGTACTGAACCAGTCCGGGCTTGACGGTGTCGAGGTCGATAACACTCACGGCTAGGCCGGTTTCGTCATCGATCATAATGTTGTCGATCTTGGGGTCACCGTGGATCGGACGCTCCTGGAGGCGTCCTGCGGCGCTCTCATCCTGCAGGATCGTGGCCCAAGCGCGGCGCTGGGCCACAGAGTCAACGCCATAACGAATCTCAGGCACACTCAGATCCGCACCGTGGGTCTCCAAGACCCTATCATAGTGCTGGAGATAGCGCGGCATAATGTGAAAACCGGGGAGGGTGTCGTGAAGCCTGCTAACATCCAGATCGCTAATCAGGCGTTGAAAGGTACCGAGTGCGTATCCCGCCTCACCTGCATGCTGAGCATCTCGCACCTTGGGTAGCGTTCGGGCGTTCTCAATGAAGGTGATGGCACGCCAGAAGTCACCGTTGGCATCGACCACGTAGTCTTGTCCTGCCTGGGTGGGTACAACCGCCGGCAATTCCCAGCGACGGGAAACAGTCACCGGTGCTTTCTCGACGACCGCCCTGAGAGCGATATGCTCTGTCATGGTCCTCAGGTTCTCCATAATCTTACGAGGATAGGGAAACACCTTCTGATTGATGCGCTGTAGAATAAATCGCTGTTTGGAACCGGCATCGGCCCACACCAGGAAAGTGTCGTTGATGTTACCCGATCCGTACGGCTCGACTTGCAACGCGACTGCGCCGGCAGCCGGCTGAAACTGTGCAGCTGTAGATTTGAGAAGGTCGAGATTCACGATAGTGCCCACGGAGACCTAACCCTTCTTGCGCGGAGTCTGAGCCTGGCTCTGAATCTTAGCCCAGGTGTCGCGCAGTTGTATGGTGCGGTTGAAAAGCAATTGCTCTGCAGTGCTGTCTGGATCGACAGCAAAGTAACCCACGCGCATAAATTGCAGGCAGTCGCCCGGCTGTGCTTCCGCAACGCTGGGTTCCAGCTTGCAGCCCTGCTGTACCTCCAGCGAATTCGAGTTCAGATTATTCAGGAAAGTCTCTCCCTCGGCAGCCTCCTCCGGATTCTCCTTAATGAAAAGCCGGTCATAGAGACGGACTTCAGCGTCAAGCGCGTGTGCAGCCGAAACCCAGTGTAGGGTACCACGAACCCTCCGGCCATCCGGCGCTTCGCCGCCGCGGGAATTAGGGTCGTGGGTGCAGTGAATCTCGACAATGTTGCCTTCTTCGTCCTTGACAATCGTTTTGTACTGGACGAGATAAGCATTCATAAGGCGTACTTCCTTCCCGGGAGCCAGACGGTAGTATTTACGCGGCGGGTCCTCCATAAAGTCCTCGCGCTCGATATAGATCTCCCGAGAGAAGGGCACCGTTCGTTTCCCCAAACCGGGGCGCTGGGGATGGTTGTCCACTTCCATCCACTCCACCTGATCCTCGGGATAACTGTCGATAACTACCTTCACCGGATCCAGCACGCCCATAACACGCTGAGCGTGCTCATTGAGTTGCTCTCGCACAGCGTGCTCCAATAGCGCAACGTCGACGACACTGTTTGCCGTCGAGACGCCGATGCGGTCGCAGAAGGCATTGATAGCCTCTGGCGGATAGCCACGACGTCGCATACCTGTGAGCGTCGGCATGCGTGGATCATCCCATCCCTGAACGTGCTCCCCCTCGACCAGCTGCAGCAACTTACGCTTACTCAGGACGGTGTAGGTCATAAAGAGTCGCGCAAACTCGATCTGCTGCGGATGGTAGATACCCAGCCGGTCAAGGAACCAGTCATAGAGCGGGCGGTGATCCCGGTAACCCAGATCGCAGAGGGAATGCGTAACGCGCTCAATCGAATCCTCCAAACCGTGAGCCCAGTCATACATCGGATAGATGCACCACTGATCGCCCTGACGATGGTGGGATTGGTGTAGGATACGATACATAACCGGGTCACGCATATTGAGGTTGGGAGACGCCATATCGATCTTGGCTCGCAACACGCACGCCTCCTCCGGAAACTCCCCGGCTCGCATGCGGCGAAAGAGATCGAGGTTTTCGCCTACCGAACGGTCCCGGTAAGGGCTATTCTCCCCGGGCTCAACCAGCGTACCCCGATACTCGCGGATCTCCTGCGGGCTCAGGTCGTCGACGTAAGCGTCGCCCTGCTCAATCAACTGCTCAGCCCACACTACCATCTGCTCGAAGTAATCCGAGGCGAAGAATATCTCGTTACCGAAGTCCCAACCCAGCCAGCGTACGTCATTCACGATACCATCGACGTATTCCTCCTCTTCCTTCACGGGATTAGTATCGTCGAAGCGCAAATTGAATTTGCCCCCAAAATCGCGCGCGATCCCGGCGTCAATGTTCAGCGCCTTGGCGTGCCCGATGTGCAAATAGCCGTTGGGTTCCGGGGGAAAGCGCGTGCGAACGCGGCGGTCGAACCTACCTGATTTGGTGTCCTCGGCTACGGCAGTGCGAATGAAATCGGTCGCGAGCGCGTCGAGTTCCTCATCGCTCAGCGTCACTGTGTCGTCATAGTTGCGATCTTGATGGCTCATAGGACCTCACTCCTCATTACTAGGCTCCCAATCTTACCGCAAAGCGCCGGGATCGGCAAACGAATAGATGCTCAATGGCAGGCTGGCGCAGGCACGCTTTCATTGCGCCTGCTGTGTCGGAGCCGCCTGGTAGATGATGACGCCATCGCGATCGTAGACAACTGGAAGCAAACCATCGAACTTACCCAAACCTTCAGCGGAGTACCGCTGGCGCTCCAGCGGGCCGATGTACACGTAGGTCACATCATATCGAGTGAGAATCTCCCGCGCTATAGCTTGATCCTGTGTCGAGAAGAGCAGGTTGAGATCCTGCTCGCGGAGAGCTGGGACGTCATAGTTGCCACGCCACTGCATCTGATGCCCTCCCCATCCCAGCAGCGTGGGAAGGCCTGTGAGCGCCGAGACACGTCCTTCGTAGACGTAGGCCTTACGCTGATCGCCAGGCGCTTCGACAATGACCGGGGCACCCGTGATGTGGGTGTTGAGCCAATCGATGGCGGCATAGTCAGCCGGATGCGCCAATCGCAGCCAGGCGGTGCCATCCAACGTCCACGGTACGCCTTGCTCGCGGGCCCGGGCTGGAACCGCCAGAACGGTGTAGACTAACCCAACCATGATGAAGAGGGCTGAGAGGCCGACGCTCACCCAACGCCAGGATGTACCCCATTTCGGCGGTGTCTTCAACCATAACGCGAGCTGCCAGGCGCCGGCAAGGCTCCAGAGCACCCACGCCTGAAAATAGAATTTGAAAATCGTGTTCATCCGCGTCATGAAGACGTCTTGAAGATAAACAAACTCGGGAGCCAGCGTCAAGAGTAGGCCCATTATGACCAGCAGCAGCACGAAGCCGTAGGCCGTTGTGTCTTTCTTGAGCACAATGACCGGCTTTTCCAGCTGAGCCGTGCGAGGCCTCGCGATAAAGGTTAGCAGCACTGTACTCACGCCGATAGACAGCATCAGTCCAACCCAAGGATTCAACACCCGCGATCTCAAAGCCTCCAGAGCCACATCGGGCGGCAGCGAGTAGCCCTGAACCGATCCTCCGCGCAGGATCACGGCAAGATAAGGATACGCGGCAACTGAGCCAACCAGGAGCGCGACGAGCGCGA
>SLDA01000482.1 GCA_007125545.1 Thermoflexales bacterium
TGATCGCGTCGATCACCGCCAGCGCAAGCAGATACCCGTCGGTATCCTCGAGCGCTATCAACTGCTGCCGCGCCCAGGGTCCTGGTGCATAGAGCGCTACATCCGGGAAATGCAGGGGGACGCGTCGCGCGTGGGCGAAATAGCGCCGGTAGCAGCGTGTTCGATACGCCCGTCGCGCTTCTCGCGAGCGGCGGCGCACCTGATCCGAAACAGGAAGTTCGATCAGGGTCACATCGCTGCAGTGTCGCCAGGGCTCGATGATGGGGTGCAGTTCTGTTCCCCGCTGGAACGCGACCACCGTGCAGGGCCGCAGCAGATCGACCTTGGCCCATTTTAGCGCTGCGGCGCCGTAGGCCACGTCGACAAATCCGGAGGTGTCGACCACGATGCGCCCTGCGCCCTGCGCGCGCGCTTCCCGGGTGAGGGTGTGAAGTGCGCTCAGCACGCGTGCCTCGTGTCCCACGGGACTGGTGCCGCACGTGAAGAGCTGCCGGCGCCCTTGCTCCGGCGGGAAGCCTGCCCCCTCTCTCGTACCTAGCCCCATCCCTGCCGTTGTCGGCAGACCGAAGGCATTCTGCCCCGGATCCAGATCGATAAAGGCCACACGGTCGACAGAGGCGAGCAGCCGCCGGTAGAGATAGCGGGCAAAGGTCGTCTTGCCGCTGTCGGTGGCGCCCACAATCAGGATCGGATCCTCCCAGCTTTCGACTGCGTGCTCGTGCCAACCCTCCGCGACCTCGATCCGGCTCTCACGATTCATACGCTGCCACCTTCCTCGCAGGCGCGAAACTCATACTCATCGAACTGCATCTCGGGAACCGCGTCCATGCCTGCCTGCCGGTAGACGCGCACCGCGGCCTCGTTATCGGCGACCACATACAGCCCCACGTGCCGCTTGCCGCGCCGTGCCAGCTCGGCGAAGGCGGTGGCCAGCAGCGCCTGCCCGATGCCGCGTCGCCGCCACGGGACGCGCACTGCCAGGCGATTGATCCATGCCATGTCTTCGCGCTCGACCGTCTGGAGTGTGCAGAGACAGACTCCGGCGATCAATCCTTCATCGTCTGCAAAGGCCACGAACCAAACGGTGGGGTCGAAGCGCGGATCGGTTGCGAGCCACTGCCGTCTGCGCGCCAGCGCGCGTGCGAAGTCCGCCGGATCGTAACGCTCGCTCTCCCTGAAGGCCAGGTATTCGGCGAGGAGCAGCGCCTCCATCTCGTGCTCGGCCACGACGGGGCGCACCTCGATCGTGCCGGCGGGGACTGAATCTGCTTCGCCGCCGGTCAGCGCTCGCTCCATCCGCAGCAGCGAGCGGGACCGCTGCCAACCCCGCGCCCGCAGCAGGGCTGCCGCGTCGCGATCCGAGGCGAGCACGCGCTGGACCAGCGTGACTGTTTCCGCGTGGGGACTGCGGCAGACGGCGGCTACTTCATCCTCCAGCCACCCTGCGAGCGCGCTGCCAATCCCCCGCCCGCGCCACGCCGGGTGCACGGCGACGAGCGCCATGGTACGGTCCTGCGGCAGTGGCAGCAGTGCCGCGCCCACGAGGGTGGGGGAGTCACTCCCGTCCGGTGCGCCCGCTGCGGCCACGACCTTGACAGCCAACCTGTCACCGGCGCGCTGCCGGCGCGACCAGAAGGCGCGCACCCGCTCCGTCTCGCGGTGGCGGAAGTCAACCGCATCCAGGGCTGCAGCATCAAAGAGGGCGGCGATCGCGTCGGCATCTTCGGGAACTGCCGTGCAGAGCCTGAGGCCGGGGTCCAGCCGCTGCTGCGTTGTGGTCATCGTACCATCCTGCCGCTGAGGCCCGAGTGAGGACCGGACCGTACACTGTTGCCCACATTATAGTCATCACGGGTGGGCGTCAAGCGCGGGCAGAGGGGTGTAAACCCAGTCTGGGATGAACTATCGGAAGCAGCAGCCCCCTACTTGCTCAGTACAGATAGCACGCGGCCCAATGGCCCGGGGCAAGTTCGCGGAATTCCGGCTCTCCCTCGTGGCATATGGGCATCGCTCTGGGGCATCGGGTGCTGAAGTTGCATCCCTCCGGAGGATTGAGCGGGCTGGGCACGTCGCCGGTGAGGATAATCCGCTCGCGCCGCTCCTCGAGTTCCGGGTCGGCGATGGGTGCTGCGGACCAGAGAGCTTGCGTGTAGGGATGCAACGGTTTGCTCAGCACTGTGGAGCTCTCACCGGACTCTACGATTTTACCCAGATACATGACCGCAGTGCGGTCACTGATATAGCGCACCATCGAGAGATCGTGGGAGATGAAAAGGAAAGTCAGGTTCATTTCCCGCTGGAGGCGGCGCAGCAGGTTGACGATCTGGGCCTGGATCGAAACATCTAGCGAAGAGATGGGCTCATCGCAGACCACGAAGTAGGGGTTGAGGCTCAACGCGCGCGCGATGCCCACCCGCTGCCGCTGACCGCCCGAGAACTCTGCCGGGAAGCGGTTGACAAAGTAGGGACTGAGCCCGACGCGCTGGAGCAGATCTACGGCGCGCGCTTCAGCATCCTTGCGATCGGTCGCGATCCCATGGACGAGCATAGGCTCTGTCAGGATGCGACCGATCGTCATCCGGGGATTTAACGAGGAGTAGGGGTTTTGGAAGATGATCTGCATCTGCGTGCGCAGAGCCCGTAAGGTGCGAGGAGCCTGCCCCACCAGCTCCTGCTCCTTGAGCTGTACCGAGCCCGCTGTCGGTGGATCGAGTTGTAGGATTGCGCGGGCTGTCGTCGTCTTGCCGCAACCGCTCTCGCCGACCAGGCCGAGGGTCTCGCCTTCGCGAATTTCGAAGCTGACGTCATCCACGGCCTTCACATATCCGGACAGACGCTGGAGCAGTCCCTGTCTGACGGGGAAATACTTCTTTAAGTGAGCGACTTTGAGAATCGTGCCATTTTCTGTCGTCATGCCGCCACCTCTGTATGGGATGGGGTGGGCGCCCTCTGAGGGGCTCCCAGGCGGTCTATATGCCAGCACGCGGACAAGTGGCTTTCGCCGACTGCGATGAGCTCGGGGCGCTCCTCGGTGCACTGCCGGGTGCGGAAGCCGCAGCGCGGCCAGAAGGCACAGCCCGGCGGCAGGTTGATCATATCGGGAGGCGCCCCCTCAATATAGGCGAGATCCTGGTCGGTAGACATCTCCAGGCTCGGTAGCGAGCGCAGCAGGCCAAGGGTGTACGGATGTGCGGGCGACTTGAATAATGTCTTGATCCGGGCTGTCTCCACAACTGTACCGGCGTACATCACATTGACGCGCTTGACCAAACGTGCGATGACCCCCAGATCATGCGTGATCCAGATCACCGCCATACCCATCTCTCCTTGGAGCTGGCGCACCAGGTCAACGATTTGGGCCTGGATCGTGACATCCAGCGCTGTGGTCGGTTCGTCAGCGATGAGAAGCTTGGGCTTGCAGGAAATTGCCATCGCGATCATCACCCGTTGGCGCATACCGCCGGAGAACTGGTGAGGGTAGTCTTTGATGCGTTGGCGCGCCTGGGGAATACCCACGCGATCGAGTACCTGCACTGCTTCTCGCATGGCCGCACCTGCATCCATACCCAAGTTGACCTGCATCGCCTCGGCGATCTGCCGCCCGATGGTCATCACCGGATTGAGGGAGGTCATCGGATCTTGAAAGATCACGCCAATATCACGTCCGCGGACGCTGTGCATCTTGCCGGGCTTGATTGTCAGCAGATCTCGTCCCTCGAAGAGGACGCGTCCGGCCTCGATCTTGCCTGGCGGTTCGGGAATCAGCCTGAGCATCGACATTGAGCTGACGCTCTTCCCGGACCCGCTCTCGCCCACGAGGCCGAGAATCTCGCCCTCGTCCATAGCGTAAGAGATCCCATTGACAGCGCGGACCACGCCGTCCTTGGTGTGAAAACTTACGGTCAGGTTCTCCACTTGGAGTAGTGGTGGCATGTCGAGTCCCCCTAGATATTCTCACTCACGTCCAGCGCCTTGCGCAGCCCATCCGCAATGCCCTGGAAAGCCAGCACCGATAGCGTGATCATCACTGAGGGGAAAATAAACATGTGTGGCCAAAACTGCCAGTAAAATCCGGAGTCCGCCAACATTTGCCCCCAACTCGGTCGCGGCGGCCGTACCCCCATCCCGAGAAAGCTAAGCCCTGCCTCGGCAAAGACCGAGTTTGGAATACCCGCTGCGAATCCCCAGAGCAGTAGCGGGGCTGCCTGCGGGAGGACGTGAAATGCTATGACGCGCCAGGTTGGAATACCCAGCGCGCGCGCAGCTTCGATGTAATCCTGCTCCCGGATGGAGAAGGTCAGCCCCCGCATCATACGGCAAGAGCCCACCCAACCGGTGATGATCATCGCCAGTATCAGATTCTCCAAGCTTGGAGAGAGCACCATGACCAGGTAGAGCACGATCAGATACCAGGGCAAGGCCGAGAACATATCGATGAGGCGGGTCACGATCCAGTCGAAGACGCCGCCCAGGTAGCCGGCTAGTACGCCGATCGGCACGCCGATGGCGAGCCCGGCCAGCCCGGTCAGGATACCCACGAGCAGCATAGGGCGCGCCCCGAAAATCATACGCGTGAGGATGTCGCGTCCCAGATGGTCGGTGCCAAATGGATGTGTCATACTGGGCGATTCCAGGACCGTTACCATATTGATCTTGTCAAACTCATAGGGGGTGAGCATGGGTGCGAAGACGGCCACAAGAATAATGAAGGTCGCGTAGACCAGTCCAAACATCGCGAGGCGGTTGCGACGATAACGCCGCCAGGCACCGACCCAGAAACTGGAATAGTGCGTCTCCTCTGTGTAACCTTCGGGGGCGAAGAGGGGTACGAGGGTATCTTGCGCCGCGTTCTCCGCTTCGGCTAGAATGGAGGATTCCGCCCCGGGGTTGGCGGTAATGGAAGCCGTTTTCTCCGACTGAGCCAATGTCTTTTCGCTCATCGCTGCCGCTCCGATATTCTTACTCGGGGATCAATGACACCGTAGAGGACGTCGGTCAAGAAATAGGTTAGCGCGATCAGCAGCGCCCAGAACATCGTAATACCCAGCACGAGCGGGTAGTCGCGGTTGGTGCTGGAGACGACGAAGTATTTGCCCAGTCCGGGCAGCCCGAAGACAGCCTCAATGAAGAGCGAGCCCGTCATCATCCCGGGATAGAGCGGTAGAAAGCTCGTGATCATGGGGATCAGGGCATTACGCAATACGTGGCGGGTCAGAACCCCGGTGCTGCGCAGACCCTTGGCGTAGGCCGTGCGCACGTAATCCGAGGCCATAGCCTCTGCGATGCACTGGCGGGTCCAGCGTGCAACGCCGCCGGTAGCGGGCAGGGCAAAGGCTGCCACCGGCAGCACCAGGTGCCAGGCGACGCTACGCCAATCATCGGGATTGCCCCATGCGCCCGAAGGAAACCAGCGCAGCCTCGCAGCGAGGAAGTATTTCATCAAAAAGGCCATCACAAAAGAGGGGACGGTGGCGATCACCACCGCATAGCTGGTCACGATGCTGTCAATCCAGGACTCTTGATAGGCAGCCGCAATCACACCCAGGGTCACCCCCATCGCAATAGCGAGTGTAGCAGCTATGCCTCCGAGCAGCGCGCTGAAAGGCAACGTATCGCGAATCAAGGCCGTCACCGTCCGCTCCGGCTCGGTGAAGGGGCGTCCGAAGTCCAGCGTCGCTGCGTTGCCGAGCCAGATCAGATACTGTCTCCACACGGGTAGATCGAGACCGTATTTCTCCTTAAACGCCTGTATCTGCTGCTCCGAAAGGGGTATCTCTGCACCCTGTGCCCAGGGCCCCCCGGGCACGACCCGGGAGAGGGTGAAGGTGAAAAGGGAGAGGAGCACCAAGGTCATCAGAATGCCGCCCAGGCGCTTGAGCGTGTAGACCAGCATCTAAGTCACCTCCTTGGGTCTGAAAATGCGCGGATCTAGCCCCGGAATCTCGCGGGATCGACAACGATGTTCTCGATCAGGGTCAAAAGTCTTCAGCTTGGACGTGGGCTACCGAGTTGTAATCTCACAGCTCGGTAGCCCATTCATTGTGTCAAATTGGACGCACCAACCCCGGTCTAGCCGAGCGCACTCCGGCAGTTGGAGTCGGTCCAATATATACCCTGGTAGGCGTGTGGGCAACCGATGGCGCCACCACCCCACATTTGATAACCGTCCTTGTTGGGTTCCAGCGTCGGACCTTGCGCATTGCAGGGCCATAACGCTACATTAAAGGGTTGCGCGACGAAGTACCAGGCAGTGCTCTCAACCAGCAGCTTCTCCGCTTCCATCATTCCTCTGAAGCGCTCCTCCGGATTGAAAGAGGAATTCGCGGTGTTGTAGAGCTCGTCCCACGATTCATCCTGGTGCGGATGGCGACCGGTGGACCGGAAGACGTTCATGAACGTCGCCGGATCTACGTAGTCCTGTGCGTAGCCTACATAGTACATCGCAGCCGTCCTGTCGCCAAACGAGGCGCTGGTGAAGGACTGGAAGTCTGAGGGGCGCAGTTCGATGGTGATGCCGAGGTTCTCCTTCCACTGTGCCTGAATCGCCTCACACACCGCGACCTGTTGCGTGGTGGGTTGGCGAATATAGAGCTCGTATACCGGGAAGCCCTGTCCGTCAGGATAGCCGGCGTCGGCGAGGAGCTGCTGTGCTGCTTCCGGGTCGTAGACGTTGGGATCGAGCTGCTCGAGATCCGGGTTGTAGTTGGGGAATCCTTTGGGAAGTATGCCCCAAGCCGGATGAGCGAAACCCTGGTAGATCTGGCTGACGATCGTGGCCTTATCGATCGCTTTACAAAGCGCGAGTCGCACATTCGGGTCGGCGAGCGGTGCGAAGTCACCCAGCGTGTTGAAACCCAGATAGTCGGTGTAGGTCGGGGGTTGCGGGTGCGATTCGGCGCGGAGTACGGGGTTGGCGTTGACCAGCCCGATCTCGGCGGGCGGGGATACGGCGCCAACATCATGACGCTGCACATCGCCTGCCATATAGGCGGCGAGACCACCTGGAATGTTCTCCTCACGGATTTTGGCGATCCATGGACGGCGTATCCCGTTATAGGTCGGGTTCAGCTCCCACAGATTGCCGAGACTGCGGCTGAACTTCGTCAACATAAAGGGTCCCGACGCCACGTAGCGATCGGGATCGAGCGCCCAGTTCTCGCCGAGCGCTTCTTGCGAGTTTTCGGGCATGACCTGGAACCAAACCCCGAGCATTGGGAGATAGGGTACGGGCGCCTCGGTATAGATCCGCAGGGTGAAATCATCGACAGCCTCGATACCCAGGTCCTCGGGTGGCATTTCGCCTGAAGTCACAGGTTGTGCATTCTTGATGTCGAAGTAGAACCAGGCGAAGTCATAGCCATTGCTTAGCGACCAGCGCAGCGTATACACCCAGTCTCGTGCTGTAATGGGGTCGCCATTGCTCCAGACGAGATCTCTGCGCAGGTTGAAGTCCCAGTAGCTCCCGTCTTCGGCGGGTTCCCAGCTCTCGCATCCCACACCGTAGACCTCAAAGTTTGTGTCCAGCGAGGTGAGCGTCTCTTGTCCGCCGGCATGCTCGAAAGCACGATTATAGAGGGATTCCATGATGTGCCCGTAGCCGCCACCGACTGCACCGATGCCGGTGAGGATGAACTGCTGATCCAATGCCAGTGCATCTGCGGGCAGCGTCTCGCCCAGCTCATTGACCGGTCCGGTCAATGGGATGGGTGTGACCTCGACGAGTCTCTCGGTCTCGACCATCTTCTCCACTTCTACCTCGACCATCTTCTCGACGACTTTCTCAACCTCGATGGTTTCACGGATCACCTGGGGTTCCGGTGTGGTGCACGAGGCCAGAAATGCGCCTGCGCTTGCAAGGCCGATCAGGTGCAAAAACTCACGTCGCGACAGGGGCGTTCGCTTGCTCATTAGTCACCTCCATTAGGAAAGAGTGGGAAACAGGAAATAGATCTCTAACAGCCTAGGGACTTTCAGGGTACCGCTTTCACCGGTTGTGGCGGATGCCTCCTTTCACTGGACTTGCACTCAAATACCGGGATCTTGAGGGATCCCGGTGTCATCTTCATGCACCGGACTTCACCGGTTGTGCAAAGGGGAAAATACCAAGTCTTGAGCAGAGCCCAAAGAGATGGTTATCCACGAGTTCGCGGGTGCGCGAGAGGTCCCGTTCTTTGATGGCATTCAGATAGGCGGTGTGACAGGCCAGCATCTCGGCTGCATCGACTGAATCGGGCAGTGTGATCTTGCCCGTATTGCCGAGCACCCAGAAGGTGTTCAGCAGCGGCAGCCCAATGCTTTCAAGAAGCCGGTCACCGGAGGCTCGTAGCATCGCCTGATGGAAGCGCTTATGGTCGGGTGAGTCCTCGCCGGCCAATGGGGGATCACGCCGTAGGTCCTCGAGGATCGCCTCAAGTTCTGCGATGGCGGCGTCGTCTGCGCGCGCGATGCACACCTCTAGCACCGTCAACTCGAGCATTGCCCGCCCCTCGATCACCTCTTCCAGCGTGAATCGATCGAGCGAGTGCCGGAACGCCAGGTAGTCCAGAAAGTCCGCTTCCTCTGGGCGCGTCAGAAAGACGCCGCGCCCATGCTCTATGCTTACCAGGCCCAGTGCTTGGAGGGCGCGAAACGCTTCCCGCACGACCAGGATGCTGACCCCGAGTAAATCGGTCCAATCTTGTAACGACGGTAGCCGATCGCCGGACTGGAGGTTATGCAGGTCGATGTACTGCTGGATGCTGTCTACACATTGCCGCGTCAGATCCGCACGGCGGGGCTTCGCGATTCGCTGTGACATGCAGCAGATCCCTTTCTGTTCGGAGGCCAGTTATGGTATACTGAAGGGTAGATCATATGGTCATAAGATGACTATATGATATCAGTATAGCATAA
>SLDA01000034.1 GCA_007125545.1 Thermoflexales bacterium
CCGGAAGCGATCTCACCCGGGTGGGAGATGGCGGAAATCCCGGTTGCGTTGCAGGTGAAACCCTTCGAGAGTGAAGCGGTCTGGATCGCGAAGCGGCAGGAAATCGCATCGTGGGGGCTCCCGCCGATCAAGGTGGCGAGCCACTTTTTGCAGCATTTCGGGTTGATCCCGGTAGGCCCGGGGGCGGATTGGGCGCAGTTGGCCTTCTGGACCGAGCGAGCATTCGCGCGCTTGGCCGGACTGGGCGTCGAAGTAGCGGGTGTCTACGGTGGCTTCTTCAGAGCCCCGGCGGACTATCCTGTGGACGTGGCGTGGGAGCAGGCGCTCACGTTTGTTAATATGATGGCCGACGAGGCAGAGAAATATAACATGCTCATCGCCCTTGAGCCGATAGCCGAACCCGACACGCTCTGGCCTATGTATCCGGATGGGATCGCCTTTGCCAAAGAGGTGGGCCGTCCTTCGGTGCGGGTTATGGCCGACATGAACTACTTCATTCGCGGCAACCAACCCCTTGAGCTGATCAAGGAAGAGCCCAGCTACTGCTTGCACGCACATATCGCCGGCGAGCAAGGCCAGCCGGGCGTCGGAGACATGGAAGGTATGTTCCTCAACCTTTTCCGGGTGCTGCGCGACATCGGCTACACGCGCGGCGTGACAGCAGCCTGTCCATGGGTCAGCACAGACGGAGGCCCCCTTGACTACGGCAAGGAAACAGCGAAGGCGCTGGATTATCTGAAGGGCTTGCGCGCGCGAGTCTACGCTGAGTAGCAGAAAATGAACGGTGGTAGGGACTCAAGTCGTCACAGGGCATAAAGGACGACTTGAGTCCCTACTCCACACTCAAACCCATTGATGGGATGTCAAGGAAGAGGCACTTGTGACAGAAACCGCATCTATTAAAATCGCTTTTGTGGGATGTGGGCGCATCGCCGAGGCCCATTGGCGGGGTATCCAGACGCACGTGCCGCAAATGAAGGTGACGGCAGCGGTCGACATCGACCCGGCCCAGGCAGCGGCGATGGCCGAACAAACGGGCGGCAAGGCTTTCGCATCCCTTGAAGCGGCCCTCGCAGAAGGGGACTTCGACGCCGTCGATATTATGTTGCCCCACCATCTCCATGAAGCTGCTGCCACGCTTGCCTTTGAGGCGCGCAAGCATGTGGTGCTCGAAAAGCCGATGGCCACGACACTCGACGGCTGCAACCGCATCCTCGCCGCAGCCGAGAAGGCGGGGACGGTGTTTATGGTGGCCGAGCAATCACAGTACTGGCCCCATGCCGTGAAGGCGCAGCAGCTCATTCAAAACGGCGCCATTGGTGACATCATCACCGCGCGGGCCGCATTCGGCGGCAAGGCGCACAGAGCGCCAGGGCCAAAGCCCTGGCGTTATTACAAGACAATGACCGGCGGGGGCATCAGCATCGACGGTGGGTTGCATTGGATACGCCCGCTCCGCATGTGGCTCGGCGACGTCGATGAGGTGATTGGCGTACTGGACTATCCGGATCCGGAGATGGAAGGAGAATCCCTGGCGCACGCCATCTTGCGCTTCGAATCCGGAAAGGTCGGCGTCTTCGAAGCACTCCGTGCCGGGGTGGTCAGTGCTCCTCGTGAGGACTTCCGCGTCACCGGGACCCACGGCGTGATCGTCATCGAACGGGGCCGCACCGTGGATACCCGCCGCGACCGCCGTGTCCTGCTCTACGACGAGGCGCATCCCGAAGGACACGATATGCTGACAGAGGCGGAGGGACGAGAGTCAGCCTTTGGCCTGGAGCTCGCAGATTTCGCTCAAGCCGTGCTGCACGGCACAGACCTCATCGCCGGCCCGGAGGAGTCAGTGGCCGACCTACGGACGGTGCTGGCGATGTACAGATCGGCTGAGACCCGCCAGTGGGAGAAGGTATGATGTAGGGGACGTCTGATTTGGCACCAGTTGGCGTGAAGCACTGAAACGGAGGTGATTTATGGAATATCGTCAGTTTGGACGTACGGAACTTCGTGTATCAGCACTGGGCTTTGGTTGCGGTGCTGTCGGCGGTCTGCTGGTCCGAGGCGACCATCGTGAGATAGTGAAGGCCGTTTCCTATGCCATTGAGTCAGGCATTAACTACTTCGACACTGCCCGCAGCTACGGGGATAGCCAGTCGGAAACCAATTTGGGCTTGGCGCTCAAGGAGTTAGGCGGCGAGGTCGTGATCGGGACCAAAGTCGACCTGCGCAGCGAGGAGATGGACGATATCGAGGGCTCGATCCTTGCATCTGTTGAAGGCAGCCTGCAACGCCTCCAACGAGAGCGCGTTGATCTGATCCAACTTCACAATCCACTTGCTCTACAGCGCCGCCCCGAGCAAGGATGGCTCAGCACCGACGACGCGGAGGCCGCGCTCGAAGCGTTTGCAAAGCTCAAGGAACAGGGAAAGGTAGGACACTACGGCATCAACGGGCTGGGCGAGACACCGGCAATCCATAAGATCATCGCGACCGGCCTGGCGGACACCACCCAGACAGCCTACAACCTGCTGAACCCGTCCGCCGGTCAGCACGTGCCGAGCGACTTCCCATTCCAGGATTATGAACAGATCATCAGCCGTGCCGCCACGATGGGGATGGGCACGATCGCTATCCGGGTCCTCGCCGCCGGTGCGCTGAGCGGCTCGACGGCGCGACATCCTAACGCAGCGCAGGGCGTGGGCCCCATTGGGACGAGTGCGAGTTACGCTGACGATGTCGCGCTGGCGCGGAAGCTCTCGTTCCTTGTGGAAGAGGGCTATGTCGAGAGCCTGATCGAGGCCGCCATACGCTTCGTGATCGGAAACGCCGCAGTCTCGACCGCACTGGTCGGCCTGTCGAACACGGCGCAGCTCGAGCTGGCCATCGCCTTCGCAAATAGAGGACCGATGCCCGTCGAGGCGATTGAGCGCCTGAACGAGGTTTGGGCCAGTATGGCTGGTACCGTTTAGGCAGCGACAAGGCGAAGACCCTATCGTTGTGTGAGACGATACGGCATCGCTCCCCGCAGGAGTAGTATGCCGGCCTAGATCGCCAAATATCCCCCGTCCACGGGAACCGCGGCGCCGGTCATAAACGATGCCTCATCGGAGGCCAGAAAGGCGACGACATTGGCCACTTCCATGGGATCGGCGGGTCTGCGGATCGGCGCCTCCACAGGATAGGTGCGGGCCTGGTAGCTGGCCTGTGACACCCAGGTCGATGATTCCTCCTCCATATGAGCCTGGATCTCCGTGTCGATCCAGCCTGGGAGCACACAGTTGGCGCGTATGCCGTCGTCGGCGTACTCAGCGGCAATCGACCTTGTTAGCATCAGGATGCCACCCTTGGAGGCTTTGTAGCTTGCCGCGCCGCTACCAGAGATGACCAGGGACTGCACCGAGCCGATGGTGATGATGCTACCGCCCTGGCCCTGTACCAGCATCCGACGGAGTGCCGCTCGGGCGCAGAGGAAGGTGCCTGTCAGATTGACGCGCAGCACCCGCTCCCAGTCGGCGAGTTCCAATTCGTGCAGCGGCGCCCGCGTGCTAATCCCCGCGTTCGCGACCAACACATCAAGGCGACCATAGGTGTCAACGGCCTTGGCTGTCATGTCCGCTACATGGTCCTCATTCCCGATATCACAGTGCACGGCAATAGCCTCTCCGCCGGCAGATCGGATCAACTCGACCGTCTCCACCGCCCCTTCGTCGCGAACGTCGCCGACTGTGATGCTCCCGCCCTCGCGCGCCAGACGTATCGCGCAAGCTCGACCGATGCCCGATGCGCCGCCGGTGACGATAGCACTGCGACCCCTCAATTTGCCCATCGAAGCCCCATTCACACTAGTGTCATTATGCAGACGAATCCAGGAGGGCCTCAATGTCGGCTGTCAGTTGCTCCGGCTCGATATTGGGCTCAAATCGCTTGACTACATTGCCGTCAGCATCCACCAGAAACTTGGTGAAGTTCCACTTGATCGTCTTCAGCCCCAACGCGCCGGGAGCAACCGATTTGAGGTGTTGATAAAGTGGATGAGCATCTTTCCCGTTGACCTTGATCTTGTCAAACATCGGGAATGTAACGCCATAGTTTACCTGACAGAAACTCTGGATCTCTTCATTGGATCCAGGCTCCTGTTTGCCAAACTGGTTGCAGGGAAACCCGAGGATTTCCAGGCCCTGGTCGCGATAGGTGTCATACAAGGCCTGAATCCCGGCATACTGTGGGGTTAAGCCGCACTTGCTCGCCGTATTGACGATGAGCAGCACCTTGCCCTTGTAGTCAGCAAGGGACTTTGGCAAACCCATAATGTTCGTTACTGAGAAGTCGTGAACTGTGCTTGGCATTTAGTCCTCCAGTTGAGATTGCAATTATACTAAGACCTGTTGCTGACGATATCCCGGATACGGCTAATTATCGTCTTTTCCTGTCCGGGCGCGAGCGTCTGCGGGTTTACAAAGACGCCGGTCGTACCTGCCGCAGCCAACGCGATGCTAGGCGTGCCGGCGCGCAGCTCCGCCAGCAGCGCATCGCGCGTTATACCTAGAGCTTCCTCATCAAGGGTGATTTCTGCCCGCGGCATCGGTTGCCCCGCCTCGCTGGGGAAGCTGCGCCTGACCGACAAGTGCGGATGGTCCGAGAACGCGTCAATCACCGTCTGTACCTGCTCCTCGTAGGTGCGCATCAACAGATCGTGGTCGAGGTCCAGGTAGAGCCGCAACGCCGTCATAAGGCCCACCAACTCTTCCTTGCCCACCTTCATTGGCCTTCCAATGTAGGCCCTGGGGCAGCTATTGAAAGCACAGGCATCAATCAGGTCGCGGCGTCCCAAGATCAAACCACTGCTCTGCGGGCCACGCAGTCCTTTGCCGCCACTGAACAGTGCCAAGTCGGCGCCCATGTGCGTGAACTTCCAGAGGTTGTCAACCGGCGGGATCTGGGCAGCAGCATCGACCACGACGGGGATTCCGGCTCGATGGGCGATCTCGATCCCCTGCTCCAAAGGCACCTGCCCGTCATACGTATTTGGATTGTAGAAGTAAAAGATCGCTGCGGTCTTTTCGGTGATTGCCGCGGCCAACTCTTCCGGCGTCGCGCCATCCTCGGACCCGACCTCCACGAGCTTACCGCCTGCCTGTTGAATGGCGAAAGCATAGCCGACTCGCCCGCGCTTGTGAATCAGGATCTCATTCTTCATTCCCTCTGTGTAGGGCAGGCAGCCACACTTGTCGGGATCCTTGCCTGCGATGCATGCAGCTGTACTCAGGGCCAGACCGGCTGCCGCACCGCAAGAGACATAGGCGGCCTCGTTCCGGGTCCATTCCGCAATCCTCTCACCAACCTTGCGCTGCAACTCATCGATCTCGACAAAGTGTTGGGCAGCCTCTGCCATGGCAGCCAGCACCTCTGGCGCCATCAACGATCCCCCAAACATGGTCAGCGTCGCCGCACCATTGACGATCTTTGTTACACCGAGCTCATCGTAGATGTCCATAATCCCTTCCCCGGTAGAGACGGATAAGATACAGGAGTGCGCGGTTTACGCGCACTCCATCGTTTGGCTTGTGGCAGTGTCTAGGCCTGAAGTTCGGGCAGCCGCCAGTATGAATCCGGCGCCTGTTCCCAATCCGGCATGTTCAACCCGGTCGGATCGTAGACGATCTCGCCGGCACGCAGGGTCATAGCGCACTCCAGCTTCTCACTGCCCCGAATCCTGGCGCGACCGCAGTCGACGAAGCCAAATGTGCCTTTTAGGAGCTTGAAGACGGCCACATCCGCTTCCATACCCACGCTGAGCGTCCCCAGTTCGGGGTGGCCGATTTCGCGCGCCGGAGCCAGGGTAGAGCGCATGATCACATCCTGGAGCGACATTCCCATACTAAGATACTTCGACATCGTATTGAGCATGCTTATCACCGGCCCATTGACGTTGGCCATGTGCAAGTCGGTGCTGATCGAGTCGGGCGGGAACCCGTCTTGCAGCGCGGGGACGGCATTGCGGAACCAGAAGCTCGCGGCACCGTGACCGAGATCGAAGATGACGCCGCGCTCGCGCGCTTGCCAGAGATGAGCATAGACTTTGCCATTCTGATCGACAATCGGGAACTGCTGGGCGAAGACATGCGTATGGATATCTCCCGGGCGCAGCCTGTTCAAGATCAGGTCCTGATACGAGCGTTCCGGCGGTCGTGGCCAGAAATCGACCATGACCGGTTTGCCGCACAGCTCCCCCGCTTCGATGGCCCGTTCCACAGAGAGCCAGGGCGGGTGCTCCGCATCCCAGGGATGGCGCGTCCAGTAGTGAGCCGTCTTGACACCGACGATAACATCCGGATACGCTTCCGCAAGTGCGGCCACAATCCGAGGTTGCATCGCCTGATCGACCTGTTCCGAGCCGGCATCGACCATCCCACCATCGGCGATGTTCAAGAAAGCCAGGATGCGGACCCGTGCCGTGTCGATATAGCGGACCTTAAAGTCTGTGAAGTCCTTCCAGCCAGCCGTCCCCGCATCCACCGTCGTCGTCACACCGCCGGCGAGCAGATGCGCATCCGCGTTCATCCCTCCGACGTAGGCCGCAGTCGTGGGTAAGAAGGGGTAGACATGACTGTGGATATCCAGTATCCCTGGTGTCACGATATGATCCGAGACGTCCACAACTGTCGCCGCCGCGCTTGCCGGAATGTCTTGGCCTACACGGGCGATTTGCTTTCCGCTGATCGCCACGTCCAGAATCCCATCCAAGCCATTCGCGGGGTCGATGACGTGGCCACCCTTGAGAAGCAAATCAAAGCGATCGTGTTGATCAGCTGAGTTAGTTGTCACTTTGCAGGGCCCTCTGGTAGAGCGCGGTCCCGTAAAATTCGTAGGACGCGGCCCTGTCCGGCACGTCTACGACGTGAACGGTAAAGCGAGCCGGGACTCCATTGTCCGGGAGGTAGTTCTTGAAGAAGTCCCGATATGCGACGGCATAAGCTTTCCGCAAGCGGTCCAGTTCTGCCGCGTATCCCTCGGGATCGACCAGAGGATTCGGAGACTTGGGCTGGCAGCCGAAGGCGTGCACTTCGATGAAGTCCACATCCTTAAGGGAATCACAGATGCCGGCTTCCTGCAGCCACAGCTCCCAACTCTTGAAAACCAGAGGCACTTCCTGTTCGGGCTCCATCGTGACGAGCTCGTCCAGACCCAACACTCCCTTTGCCGAGTAGCCGCCCGTCAGGCCGGCGAAGGAGATCTTGAGATCGCCATCGGGCAACTCCTCAGTGACCAATGCCGATAGGACGGGATTTTCGCCGTTGTAATAGTAGGTCAGCTTTCCACGCTTCTTCACATTGAACGCCACAGCTCTTGCCTCCATTTTGATAGGATAAGAAGTACGCTACACCGGGATATCGATCACAACAGGACCTGGCACGTGTGATGACGTGCGCGAGCCGGTCAGGCTATCGCGATAAGCTCAACCTCGATCAAGGCGCCCTCCATCGCGATATCACCACCAACCGTGGTACGCGCCGGCGGATTCGTGGGGAAAATCTCCTTGAAGACGGTGTTCCAGCCCGCAAAGTCTCGCTTGGCTTCTACCAGGAAGCAGTTGACCTTGACGACCTTGTCCCAAGAGGAACCCGCTGCGGTGAGGACCTGGCCCAGGTTCTTCATCGTCTGACGGGCCTGAGATTCGATGTCATCGCCCGCCAACTTGCCCTGCTCGGCATCGAAGCCTGCCGAACCCGAGAGATAGAGCAGGTCGCCCACACGCACCGCAGGTGCAATGACCATTGCTTCAATGTCCGTGCCTTCAGGGATAATCAGTTGCTTCTCCATAATCTTAGCCTCCTTATTTGAGTTGAGATTTTCACCGTCCGCTCTCCAGTTCATCAGCGACATCGGCGAGTCCCAGGGCTTCCAGCCTGGGGCGCGCCGGAGAGCCCGTCTCGCGATCCCAGCCGCTCAGGTCGTAATAGCTGTCGAGCAGCGGCAGGAACCGGGCCCGATCCAGCACCACCCCGTCGTCCTTGCCCGGAAACATAAAGGCATCGAGCGTGGACTCGTCGACAGCGCGGTTGC
The DNA here is from genome assembly GCA_007125545.1 of Thermoflexales bacterium. GTDB lineage: Bacteria > Chloroflexota > Anaerolineae > B4-G1 > SLSP01 > PWVB01. The sequence continues at coordinate 8,062 of SLDA01000034.1, forward strand.
GCCCGTAGTTCCGCACATCGATGGCGCGGAGCTGCGTCCAGATGCGCTCCCCCGACCGGTCGAGTTCCGCCTCATTGATGTCAAGGCCCGTGCAGTTCGATAAGAGCCTCGACATAAGCGCCGTATCAGCAGCGCCATCCTCGGTCACGGGACTGAAGACCTGGGTGTGCTCGTAATCGCAGAGGACGAGAGAGTTCACGATCATGCCCCGATGGCTATGCCAGAGTGCCGGGATCGCCTTGACCTCCGGCGGGTCATACGTGAACGCCGGATCGCAGACATCGGGATTGCCGTAGACCTGGGCACAGGCAGCGCGAATCTTCTCCAGGGAAAAGTGGCCGCGATTGGGGCCGCTCTCGGGAAAGTACTGCTGTGCGTGGGTCGTCCACTGGTGTGTCGAGTCGCTGGCGGGATCCCGGGTGTCGACGCACCATTGCAGCACGGGCACCAACCACCAGGGCCAGTAGACCTTGCCACCGGGACCCCAATGCCCGGCCCAGTGCTCCGTCTGCCCACAGCGGCGCGGATAGATGCGGTCCAGAAAGGGCAGGCCCGTGCCGTCGAAAAGGTGCTCGGCAGCATAGCAGGTGCCCTCGGCAAGTGCGTCACCCAATACTCCCTCGCGGAACGCGATCTTCTGAATCAGCGTGTGGATAAACTCGGAGTCGTAGGGCGCGGCATCGTGGAGGTACTCCACGGGCTTATCGGGGATAGGGATGCTCACCCCATCGATCTCGTCGATGAGCCCTTGCTGCTTA
>SLDA01000054.1 GCA_007125545.1 Thermoflexales bacterium
AGGCACCACCTTCACAATCTGGCTGCCGGCATAGGACAAAGGCATATCAGTTCCGACGAGATCACCTGTAATACGCACTGGGTCATCTCAGCCCTCAGAATATGGCATAAACTCCCCGCCAACGCTGCGCCAACTCTACAAACCCACCTCAATAACAGCCCTAACCGGGTCCGGCGGCTATCCAAGCTACTTCTGCATTAGGATTAGAACTGTCAGCACTAGCAATGGTGAAGTGTTGGTGTGATGCAGAGGAAGGTGTACCAATGTTTAGGCAATTCCATACAGTCCTTGCCATCGTTGGTCTTGTCGTTGCCATGTTTGTCACTTCGTGCGCACCTGATGTGAACTTCGAACCCACGGCAACGCCGGACATTGAGGTAGAGGAGCCAGAGTCCATCGAAACTCCAGATCTCCCGGAACCTGACGAGGACCTCACCGGCCACATCGTCAACGTGATCGCCGTTTGGGCCGGCGGTGAACTGCAAGCGTTTCGAGAGATGGTCCGGCCTTGGGAAGAACGCACTGGGGCCACGATGTCCTATGAGGGAACACGTGACATCAACGCCGTCTTGACCGAACGCGTGGAGGCTAATAACCCACCTGATATCGCGGGCTTACCGGGGCCCGGGCAGATGCGTACCTTTGCCGAAGCGGGTGAACTGGTCGATCTGAGTACCTTCATCGACATGGAGCAGTTCGAACAGAACTACACCGACACATGGATAGAACTGGCTACCCTTGAGAATGGTCTCTACGGTGTCTTCAGCAAGGCATCCATAAAGAGCTTGATCTGGTACAGTCCCCCCGCCTTCGACGAAGCCGGCTATGAGATCCCCGAGACTTGGGATGAGATGCTGGCGCTGTCCGAACAGATGATGAACGACGGTAACACCCCGTGGTGCATCGGTCTTGAGAGCGGCGCCGCAAGCGGTTGGCCGGGCACAGACTGGATTGAGGACATTATGCTACGCACCGCCGGTCCCGAGATGTACGACGCGTGGTGGCAGCACGAGATTTCCTGGACCAGTGACGAAGTTCGACACGCGTGGGAACTCTGGGGCGAGATTGTAACCAACGAAGAGATGGTATATGGCGGAACTACCGGGGTTCTGGCAAACGATTTTGGTGCGTCCGTATACCCGCTTCTCGAAGAGCCTCCGGGCTGCTATATGCACCGTCAAGCCACCTTTATCTCAGGTTTCATTCAGGAAGGATTTCCGGATGCAGTGGCCGGCGAGGACTACGACTTCTTCCAGTTCCCACCCGTCGACGAGGAGCACGGCGCACCTATGATGGTAGCTGGCGACCTCTTCGGCATGTTCAATGACACTCCGGCCTCACGTTCTCTGATCCAATGGCTGATCTCGGCTGAGGCGCAACAGATTGGGGTTGAGCTTGGAGGCTATGTTGCGACCAACGAACAAGTGCCGAGTACCGCCTACCCTAGTCCAACGCTGGCCCAGGCTGCGGGGCTTATGATAGAAGCCGAAACGGTCCGCTTTGATGCCTCAGATCTGATGCCCTCAGCGGTGAACAACGCATTCTGGGATGGTATCTTGAGGTACGTCGAGAATCCTGGGGAACTGGACCAGGTTCTCCAGAATATCGAGCAGGTCGCAGAAGAGACTTACGACTAACCTACCTACTGGATAGAGGCGAATAGAAACGCGCCTCTGTCCCTCGAGTGCAAGAGGAGACGAGATGTTTAGCGAGAAAAGAGATCTGCGCCCATGGCTCTATATAGCCCCGGTCCTGATCCTCCTGACCTTCTTCCTAGTCTATCCAAGCCTGGCCACCTTCCGGCTTAGCTTTCTGGGTCCCCGCTCGGTGGGGTTTGTGGGCTTGGAAAACTACAGATTTAGCTTCACCAGTTCTACGATGCTCTTGGCGTACCGCAATAATCTGCTCTGGCTGGTTATCTTCACCACGGTAACCCTATCTATGGGATTGGTGTTCGCGGTTCTCACGGACAAAGTCAGATATGAGTCAACAGCGAAATCGCTCGTTTTCCTACCGCAAGCCATTTCCTTCGTCGGCGCCGGCGTCATCTGGAAATTCGTCTATGACTTCCAACCTCGTGTCGGCATCCTCAACGCTATTCTGGTAGCCGTGTTTCCCGACATGACCCCTATTGGTTGGTTGGTCAACAGCGATTTGGCTACCTATGCGTTGATCGTGGTGGGAATCTGGATGTGGACGGGGTATGCAATGGTTATCTTCTCCGCAGCTATCAAAGACATTCCCGCCGAAGTGGAAGAGGCGGCCGTCGTCGATGGAGCGAACCCCTTTCAGATGTTCTGGCGAATCACGGTTCCGATGATCGCCTCCACTATCGCGGTGGTAGGGACTACTTTGATCATCACCGTTCTGAAGGTCTTCGATCTGATCTACGTGATGACCGGTGGTCAATACAGGACCAACGTGATCGCGAACCAAATGTATTATGAGCTCTACATCACCCGCAACAACGGACGCGCCTCGGCCATCGCGGTCGTCCTACTCCTTATGATCGTCCCGGTAATGCTGGTGAATATCCGTCGTTTCCAGGAACAGGAGGCCCTAAGATGAAACGCAAGCTCTCCCGTATTCCGCTCCATATCGCCATTGTGGTGATCGTTATCATCTGGCTGGTGCCGTCCGTAGGTGTCTTCGTCAACTCATTCAGAGTTCCACGCGCGATACGCGGGCAAGGATGGTGGACGGCCTTTACGGACCCATTCAACACTGAACTCTGGACGCTCTCAAACTACGAGTCGGTCCTTACGGCGAATGATCTGGACACGGCCTTCCGCAACAGCTTCTTCATCTCGATTCCCGCTACCATCTTGCCCATCATTCTCGCCGCCTTCGCCGCCTATGCGTTTGCTTGGATGGATTTTGCGGGCCGGCGCGCCATCTTTTCCATTGTCGTCGGGTTGTTAGTCGTGCCCCTCCAGATGACCTTCGTGCCCGTCTATCGGCTTTATAATTCTATGGGCCTTACAGGCACCTTCCTTGGAATCTGGCTGGCGCACTCCGGATACGGGCTTCCATTTGCAGTCTTCCTATTGCGCAACTTCTTCGGATCCTTGCCGCGTGATATCTTTGAATCGGCTTTCCTGGATGGTGCGTCCTGGTTCCAAGCATTCTGGCGTTTGGCTCTTCCGCTCTCCGTGCCCGCACTCGCAGCCCTGGCGATCTTCCAATTTCTGTGGGTGTGGAACGATCTTCTGGTGGCCTTGATCTATTTGGGTGGTACACCCGCCGTGGCGCCGCTCACGGTCCGCGTCGCCAACTTGGTGGGCTCCCTCGGCGCCGAATGGTACCTTCTGCCGGCAGCGGCTGTCGTCGCTATGGCGGTACCGCTGATCGTCTTCTTTTCGCTGCAACGTTTCTTCGTACGTGGCATTTTGGCCGGCTCGGTCAAAGGATAGACAGACCCTGGAGACCAATGTCTCCTCTAATACTGCAGTCGCGTAATAATACGCCCAAAAGGAGCATAGTATGGAACTCGAGAACAAACGTATTGCCATCCTCGCTGAAAAGCTATATGAGGATCTGGAACTCTGGTACCCCTTAATTCGTATGCGGGAGGCCGGAGCTGATATCTTCGTCATAGGCGCGGAAGGTGATGACAGTTACACCGGCAAACATGGTCTGACCGTCTCCGTGGATATGACTGACAGAGAAGGCGCGGATCGCGATTTCGATGCTGTCATCATTCCGGGTGGATTTGCGCCGGACTATATGCGCCGGCACGCCGGAATGCTGGATCTGGTGCGGAAGGTACACGACCGGGGAGGCGTCATCGCCTTTATCTGTCACGCCGGCTGGGTACCCATCTCCGCGAACATTGTTAAGGGCAGGAAGGTCACGTCGGTGGCATCGATCAAGGATGATCTGATCAATGCGGGTGCAGCGTGGGAAGATGACGGTCTTGTAGAAGACGATACGATCATCAGCGCGCAGGGTCCGGATGACCTGCCCCTTTTCTGCAAGGCGATTATCGCCAGACTTCAGAACTCGGAGGATCGATCCCAATGAATACCAGCGTTTTCGAACAAGCATACGCATTGGCCGAGGACCGCCAACACCTCATGATGAGCACGACCGACCGATCCGGCATACCGCATATAACTTCGGTCGGCGGCTTTGAATCTTTGTCGTCCGACAGGATTGTGCTGAGCGATTGGCACTGCCCGGCAACGCTCGTCAATCTACAGTATAACAACCAGATTTCGCTGGTTGTCTGGGATATCGTAACCGACCACGGCTATCAACTTACCGGCCAGGTAGAAGCCGTGCGGCCGGCAAACCCGGGCAGCGACCCCGAACTAGTTGTGCGTGTTAACCAAGCTTTCACCTTCAATCACCGCGGTCACAATGATTTGGAGCTTGAGGAGGGCGCACGCTTCACTGAGAGCAGCAGCGCTGAGATCGCTACGGGGGCACGCCATCTGCCGACAGACATTCAACGCCGGCGAGCTTACCTCTATATGAGGCGCTCCCTCGGTGGCTAGTCTTAGCCAGGTCCAGACTTTTCCCTAGACCAAACGGTTACCCGGAACCGGATTGCGGCATTGTGCGCGTCCGGTTCCGGGAGTGAGACCTCATTCTTATTTGCCGCTCGCATGTTGCTGCGGGCATTGCCTTTACACTACTGTCGAAAGGAGTCGTATTGATGTTTGCCAAAAACATACAGCATGCGGATTGGAAAAGTGAAAAGCACGTGCCGGTCATCGAGTGCCTCGACAACGTGCGCGCCAATGAAATGTTCGAGGTAAAAGTCACGCTTGGCAAAGAGATTGCACATCCCAACACTACCGAACACCATATCCGCTGGATCAAGCTGTATTTTAGACCGGAAGAGGGGAAATTCATCCACGACGTGGCGAGTTTCCAGTTCAACTCACACGGCGAGTCGGTCCAGGGCCCCAACGAGGGCCCGGTCTACACCCACCATGGTGGCATCACCTGGATGAAAGTCACGGGATCTGGCACGCTGTATGCCATTGCTTACTGCAACATTCACGGGCTCTGGGAAAGCAACAAGGAACTCGGCGTCACCGGCATTGATGAGAGTTATCCCGACCAAGCCCCAGAGTAGGCATAATGTATCGTTATGATATAATGAGACCCTATCGTTGGTAAAAGGTATGGCGACCTTTTTGACAGGCCAGCCATTATTTGCACGACAATTCAGAGGAAAGGAAAATCATATGCCAAAAATGAAAACCCATAAGTCGACTTCGAAGCGGTTTCGCAGGACCAAGGGGGGCAAAGGAAAACTTGTGCGCACCCGTGCCGGACAGGGGCATCTACGCCGCAAGAAGCGCGATAGCCGAAAGCGCAGATTCTACCAAACGAAAGTGGTAACCCAGGCAGGACTTCGCAACCGCGTTCGGCGTCTGCTGCCCGGCAAGAGCAGCCTGGACATTCGGCAAGTTCCCGGTGATGAGGCGCAGTTGGAAGCCGAGGAAAAGCAGGAGGCGTAAAGATGAGCCTGATAGCCCAAGAGGATCTGATCAGCCTAGCCGAAGTTCGTGGAGGTTACTGCGTCTCCATTTACTTGCCCACGCATCGTGGAAGCAAAGCTATCGAACAGGATCGCATTCACCTGAAGAATCTCCTGGATGATGCCGACCAGCAATTGAGGGCTGCCGGCTGCTCAGCGGGCGAGACACGGGAACTCCTCAGCCCTGTGAAGGAACAGTTGTTGGACCAAGCCCGTTTCTGGCGCCATCAGCTGGATGGCTTGTGTCTGTTCCGCTGCCCGGAGCTGTTCTACGCTTACCGGCTCCCCTTTTCCTTTAAGGAACAGGTTGTGGTCGGAGAGCATCTTCACATCAAGCCACTGCTACCGCTGCTAAGTGGCGACGGACAGTTCTATCTGCTGGCAGTGCACAAAGACAGCGTCCGCGTTTACCAGGGGACGAGGTATGGGATGAGTTATCTCCAAGTGGAGGATTTGCCCGAAGAGCTGGCAGAGATGCTCGAGGACGTAGATCGGGAGCGCGTGCTGCAATGGCACAGCGAAACGCGCGTTCCCGGCGGGCATCCTCGTTCCGTCACTCGGCCGGCAGCTTTCCACGGCCACGGCGGTGTAGAGCAACATGATGAGGACGAGATCATACGCTACTTTCGCCGGATTGACGAAGTGCTGGCGGCGGCCTTGAAGAACGAAGCGGCTCCCCTACTGTTGGCGGGTGAAGACAAGTCGGTAGCCCTTTACCAGAGGGCCAATACATATCCTCATATCATTGAGGATGAAGTGATCAAGACCAATCCCAGTGCACTACGGCACGAGTTCGGCGCTGAGGGGCAAGCCCTGCACGAACGCGCCTGGGAAATCCTCGAACCACGCTTCAAAGCGACGCAAGATCGCGTTGCGGAGGATTACCGTATGTGGGCCGGTCAAAACAGTGAACGTGTATCTGACGATATCGCAGCTGTTGTCCCCGCAGCCTACTTCCAGCGGGTACACGCGCTCTTCGTTGCGCTCGATCGCCAAAGCTGGGGCACCTTCGATCCGGAAACCGGGAAGGTTCACCTGGAGGATGAATCCACTGCCGAGAATCAAGATCTGCTGGACCTTGCGGCAGTACATACGCTGGCCAATGGTGGGCGGGTATACGCCTTGCCCGCGGCTGAAGTGCCCGGAAACGCCGAGCTGGCAGCAATCTACCGTTACGAGATCTAGCCCCATTCGGCAGCCATACATTAGTTGACGCCGTCCTGAGTTCAGGACGGCGTCAACTTTTTCTCGACGTCAGTCCCCCAACGATGCTCCAACTGTTTCAACTGAGTGCAGCACGAATGTAAACGCACCCCACCAGTAGGCTCCGCGCCCGACTCCTATAATGCAGAGTAGAAGCAACCCTCATGCATGGAGTAGGAGGGTAGTGCGAAAGTGCGTTTTGTAGAGGCCAGAGGCGGACTGTGTAAGAGGGAGAAATGCCAACTAGATCACCCTTGGAATATGAGTTAACTCCGGACGAAATTGACATCGGTATCCGCTGGGTCACCCTGACTTTGCGGAACGTCGGCGATGCCGATCTACACAATCTGAGCGTGCGACTGAATTCCACTGATACTTATCAGATCGACGTTAACGGTGCGGGAAACTTTGTGCCAGTCTTGCGCGTCAATGAGGCTCAGAGCATTCCCTTCCAAGTCACGGCGCAGGGAACAGCGCGATTATTTGCCAGCATCGATGGACAACGCGGCGACGAGGATTTCCACTGGGAATCATCGGGAATGCGGATCGTGGTCGGTCTCGATGTCGCGGAGCTGGTGAGTCTCTATGCGCTGACCGAACCCTACCCCACGCTGGGCAGCACGGTGACCCTGGAGGCAACGATCCGTGGCTTGGCTCCAAACTTGGGTCTGGGCCTGGAGTTCTGGGCGGATACGCCGGACGACACCTTTGTGTCTATCGCCAAGATGCCGACAGATCCGATCGCCGAAGGCGAGACGGTACAGTACACGGCAGAATTTACGCCGAAAACCGAGGGTATTTACATCCTGCACGCCTATTTGTTCGCCGGCGTGCGCCGAATCGACCATACCACAGAGAACTTGAGCATCACACGCTAGGGAGTACGCCGACCATGGCAGAGCGAGAAACGAGCAGGGTACCAGAACAACTGGAGACAGGACAGGGCATTAGCTCGCAGCTTGACGACGCCGACGCGTACCTCAAAGCCTTGCGAATGAAGGCGGGCCAGATTCAAGTACGGAATCTGACACGCGTGAACCAGGAGATTGAGCTTCTGGAGGCCGAGCGGAACTCAATTGAGCAGCAAGTGCAGAATCCCCAACAGACAGAAGCAACGGCAGGGGAAGCGCTACAGACGGATCTTCAAGAGGCCGTGGATGCGCTCCTAGCTAAAGCCAAGAGTATTTTAGATCGACTAAGTGACTCCGACGAAGAATCGGAGTAGGAGTAAGGGTATGGAGAACAGAGGTGGTGGATCTCGCCTTCTGGCTGCCTTAGGATGTGGCAGCCTATTACTGGTGGTTGTTATCGTCGGAGTGATCGTGGCTTTGTTTGTGCCTATCCCGCAACTCTCCAGACAGCGACCGGCGCAAGAGAATGTCGCGCAGGCCACGTTGAGCCCCGGTCTGGTAGAAACGCAAGCGGCGTTGCCTACTCTGGTCGGAGATGGTACCGAGATCGTCGACGGCCCCTCACCAGCGGCCTTCAACGAGCTGTACGAACAGCTCAATCCGGGCGTCGTCAATATCCAGATCTTCGCCCAACAGATTGGAGGAATCGGCGTCGGTGCAGGCTCCGGATTTGTGATCGATGAGGAAGGTCACATCGTCACGAATTTCCATGTTGTCGAAGAGGCCGAATTCATGACCGTCGTCTATTTCAATGGAATCCAGGCTCCTGCCGAGTTCGTTGGCGGCGATGCACATAGCGACCTTGCAGTCATCAGAGTTGAGAGCTTGCCCGACGGAGTGGTTCCGCTCGCCTTAGGGGATTCGGATGCGGTAGAGGTCGGCGAATGGGTAGTGGCGATCGGTAACCCCTTTGGCCTGGGTAGCAGTCTTACTGTGGGCGTAGTGAGCGCACTAGGGCGTACCATACCAGCCGGGGCAACACCCTTCGGTATACCCCATGCCGTTCAGACCGATGCTGCCATCAACCCGGGAAACTCGGGGGGGCCATTATTGAATATGGACGGTGAGGTGATCGGCGTTAACGCAATGATCGCCACCGATGGGATGGGGGGCGCGAATATCGGTGTGGGCTTTGCCATCCCGGTGAGCATTGTTCGGCGCGCCGTGCCCTCTTTGATCGAAACTGGGACTTACGGCTGGCCCTGGTTGGGGATTCAAGGGGACTCGGTCAACTATTTCATCGGCCAGGCCAACAACCTCGACACGCAGCGAGGTGCTTACGTCGACCAGGTCGTCGGCGGCCCCGCGGCCGCAGCAGGTCTGCAAGGTACCCGCGACACAACGACGATTGAGGGATTTGGTGGCGTACCGGTTGGCGGTGACGTGATAGTGGGGTTTAATGGCACGCCAATTGCGGATTACAGCGACCTGCAATTGATGACAATTCTCGAGGACGTAGGAGAGACAATTACGCTCACGATTCTACGGGATGGAGAGCGACTCGATGTAAATCTAGAACTGGAAGCCCGCCCAGTGATCGAACAATAGCAGGGCAACCTAAACTCACGAGAAAGCCTTTGCGCACAATCAACAGGCGATTTCACGCATATTCAGTTCGGATGAGCCGCCCGTTGGCGCAGCGGACAAAGCACTATAGAGGTGACACGCGTCTATGAATGAGATGGCGATCCGAACACGTGGACTGCGGAAGCAGTACAAAAAAGAGGATGCAGTTCGTGACGTGACTTTTGACGTCGCCGCAGGTTCAATCTTTGGTTTCATCGGGCCTAGCGGAAGCGGCAAAACCACGACGATACGTATGTTGACCGGCATCGAGAAGCCCGATGATGGAGAGATTTCGGTGTTGGGGCAGCCACCCGCGAAATTCGATCAACGAATGCGTGGCAGAATCGGATATATGCCCCAGAACTTCGTGCTCTATCCCGACTTGACCGTCAGAGAGAACCTCAACTTCGCGGCCTCCATTTACGGCATGAACCTACGCCGCAGCAAAGAAATGAAAACAGCGCTAGAGCTTGTGGAATTGGTCGAGCACCAGCACAAGCCTGTTAACCAGATATCGGGCGGTATGCAGCGCCGCCTTAGTCTGGCAGCCACGCTCATCCATAGTCCGACCCTCTTCTTTCTCGATGAGCCCACGACGGGCATTGATCCTGTATTGCGGCAGAAGTTTTGGCAGCGGTTCAAGGAGCTGCAAGCAGATGGTCGAACCCTATTCATCACGACACAGTACGTGAGTGAGGCTGCTTATTGCGACCAAGTCGGGCTCCTCATTGCCGGACGCTTGTTGACAGTCGACTCGCCGGAGGGGTTACGGATGCAAGCCTATGGAGGCGATATGATCAGGGCGGAGACTGCGCAGCATATTTCAGACGGTCTAATTCTCGATTTGCAGGAGGAGACCTATGTACGAAGTGTGATGCGTCGCGATCCGCATCGGATCGAGATCGGTGTCGAGGAAGCCGGTACCGACATAGCCAGACTAATCAAGTGGTTCGAAGCGCGCAGTACGGCCCTTACATTTGTCGAGGAATACGTTCCATCTTTCGACGACATATTCGTCTCTCTCGTAAAACGACATAGGGCAGGGGAGTAAGTCAGTGAAACGGTTTTTTATACGCATCTTTGCTTTTGTGCGTAAGGAGATTATCAACGTCCTACGCCAACCACGCTTGGTGTTGACCCTGGTGCTGGGTCCGTTCTTGATTCTCTTCATCTTCGGGCTCGGCTTTCGCGACGAAGCACAGGCGCTGCGCACCCTTTTTGTCGTCGAGCGAGACAGTCCGCTGAGACCGTATGTCGAAGAGTACGCTACGACATTGGGCCCTCAGCTAGTCTATGCCGGCATGACCGAGGATCTCGAAGCCGCCCTGAGGGTTCTGCAAAATCAAGAAGTCGATGACGTCGTGCACATTCCACCGGATGCAGCACAGATTATAGATCGCCAAGAACAGGTCACCTTCACAATCTATCACAATGAGCTGGATCCAACACAAGCCGGGTATGTGGAGTTTGCGATGAACATCTATGTTGATGAGCTCAACCGGCGCGTCTTGTCAGAACTCTATCGCGACCGGCAGGAGCAGGCGACAGGGATGCGGGAGGACGTCGAGGAGGCGCAAGAGGTGGTCAGTGAAGCCCGTGAGGCACTCCAAAGAGACGATCTTCCAGCCACTCGACAACAACTGCAGGCGCTTAACCGCGCACTTGAGCGGTACGGGACCGATCCTGAAGACCAACTTGAAGGTCCCGCTGGGTCTGATGATGCCGATGCACCAGACACCCTCGCCGACACTACAATTCTGAGCCAAACGTTGGCTCTACTCGCTGGCTTGAGCCGGGATGCCGACGCCCTGGATGAGGAGCTGGATGACCCACAGATTGAGGATACGGAAACATACAGCGCTACTTTAGCGCAGATTGACCAAGACCTTCAGGAACTTCACGCTATCCTGACGACAGTGGAGGAAGTACCGGCACCGGTCCTGCTGAGCCCATTTTTGATCGAAACCGTAAACATTGTGCCGGTTGATCTAGAGATGGCTGACTACTACACGGCGGGCGTACTGGCGCTTCTCCTACAACATGTCGCCATCACCTTTGCCGCCTTATCAATCGTACAGGAGAATCTTCTGGGTGCGCTCCGGCTCTTCCAGGTCGCTCCGGTCTCCCCATTCGAGATTCTGGTGGGAAAATACCTTAGTTACATCATCCTCATCGGAGCGATCCTGGTGTTGCTCACCCTACTTATTATTTTCATTATGAACGTTCCGATGCTGGGCAGCTGGGGCCAATATGCTCTGGTCGCGCTCGCGGTGACCTTCACATCGCTGAGTTACGGCTTCCTCATCTCGCTGTTGTCAACGACGATGAGTCAGGCGGTACAGGCATCCATGATTATGCTCCTTGCGAGCGTGTTCTTCACCGGTTTCTTTCAGGGGCTGGACCTCCTCATGCCGTGGACGGGTGTGATCTCCTGGGCTTTGCCCGCGACCTATGGCCGCATCTTCTATGAACAGGTTATGTTTCGTGCCATGCCGGTGAGCCAGTTTCTTATGTTAGGCCTCGTATTGATAGGGGGCGTACTGTTTGCGGTGAATCTGATCGTACTGCGATCACGGATGGTGCGGCATTAAACGCGGCGGGTAGTCAGGTGCCGAGGCACACTATGCTAAACAGCTCAACCGAGCCTAGCGAAAGGGAGTATATATAGATGGAATCAGGAATGGAGTCACAGAAAGAATCACAGGAGAGATCAAGAAGCGAATCAGCATCTGAGTCGGAGGTGAGGTACGAATCGATTGATGACTTGCCCGATTCGTTGAGATCCTCCTTACCTAGGGAGGCGCAGCAGGTATATCTGGAGGCTTACCAGGACTCTTGGGACACCTATGAAGAGCACCAGGGTGGAGAGCTCGGACGCGCCGCAGTGGCGCACCGTGACGGCTGGAATGTGATGTCGAAGCAATATGCAAAGCACCCAGGAACAGGAAAGTGGTATCCCGTGGATGAGCTTCCGGAGGACGAGGAGGACGGGGCCGGCGAGGACAAAGGGCTGATTGACAAACTAAAGGACATTGTCTAGTTCGGTCGTCGCTCGGTGAATGCTGCCGCAATGAGCCACAACAGGGAGGCACGCTTTGGTCAGGATAACTGACGCCATTGCCATCGACAAAAACGAGCTGGATTTCAACTTCGTGCGTGCATCCGGACCGGGAGGGCAAAATGTAAACAAAGTGGCGACGGCGGTCCAGCTACGTTTCAATGTCGCCCAATCTCCTTCCCTCCCGGATCCGGTGCGTGAACGTGTCATCCAGCTTGCGGGCGGACGCGTGACAAAGGAGGGGGTGCTCATCATTGAGGCGAGCGAATATCGTTCGCAGCAGCGAAACCGCGGGGAGGCGTTGCGGCGACTCAAGGCACTCATTCGACAAGCTGCACGTCCACCGAAGGAGCGACACCAGACGGATCCCCCTAAGTGGGTGAAGAGACGCCGCATCGAGAACCAACGCCGTCGCGCAGAGATCAAGCGACAGCGAAAACCGCCACGTCAATGGTAGAGAGGAGATAGCGCAGTGGAAGAGCAGCCGCGGTTCTTGTCGGCAACTAGCATTGTGAGTGATCGAGTCATCAACCCGGCGGGAGAGGAGTTGGGTGTGATAAGAGACCTGATGATCGATCTGGAAGCCGGGCAGATCGCATATGCCGTCCTGGAGGGCAAGGACATGGAAGGCAAACTTTTCGCCATTCCATGGTCTATGTTCAGAGTCGATAGCGAACGCCGGTGCTTCGTTCTCAGAGCAAGCCGTGACTTACTGGATACGGCTCCCGGTATGGATAACGAGGCCTGGCCGACGTTCACGCCCAGCCATGATTGGCTTGCGCGCATCTATGAGCATTATGGTTCGGAACTCTATTGGTAGCAACGCAGCTACAACGCTGATTTCGGAAACGGTGTGACACTTTACGCTGTAGCGGGTTTGCTTGATGCACAGTGAAGCTAGAGAAGGAGGCGCTATGCTGTTCAGACGGATCGAGTCACAAGGATTGGCACATTACTCCTATCTCATTGGCGATCAAAACGAAGCCGTTGTCATCGACCCACGTCGTGACTGCGAGGTCTACGTCGAAGAGGCAGCCCGATCCGGATATCGGATCGGTACCATTTTGGAGACCCACCGCAACGAGGACTATCTCATCGGATCAGTGGAGCTTGCAGCGCGCTTGGGTGCCGGCACGACCGAACCCGAGATCTGGCACGCTGATAGCCAGCTCGACTATCAATATGGGCGTCCCGTGGAGCACGAACAGACGTGGCAGGTCGGGCGTCTGCTCTTGAGAGCACTCCATACCCCCGGACACACGCCAGGCCATATGAGCTATCTGCTCCACGATCCTGATGGCCATCCCTGGATGGTCTTTACCGGGGATGCCCTCTTCGCCGGTGACGTCGGACGCGTCGACCTTCTCGGTCAGGATCGGATTGACGAAATGGCAGGGATGCTCTATGAGACGCTCTTTCACACTCTGCTACCTCTGGGGGATGAGATTATGGTCTGTCCGGCGCATGGCAGCGGTTCAGTCTGTGGGAGTGAGATAGCAGAGCGCGTGTGGACGACTTTGGGTCTGGAGCGCCGGCACAACCCCAAGCTGCAGTTCAACAGCAAAGAAGCGTTCATCGAGAAGCTGGCAGCCGAAGAGCCGGAATTCCCGCCCTACTTTCACAGGATGGAGCGGCTGAATATAGAGGGCCCGCCGGTTCTGGGCGCCCTCCCCGTACCTGCGCCTCTCAAAGCGTCAAATATGGCAAAGTTCGTGGATGACGGCATTGTGGTGGATACCCGTATGGAAGTGGGCTTTGCCAAGGCTCACATTCCAGATGCCCTCTCTATCTGGCAGGACGGGCTCGCGAGTTTCGCAGGATGGTTCCTGCCCTATGATACCCGCCTGCTTCTGGTAACGCCCACCGACGATAGCGCCGAAGCAGTGCGGACCCTGATTCGCCTCGGATACGATCAGGTGGAGGCGACGCTAGCCGGGGGGATGAACACGTGGCACAGTGCAGGTCAGGATAGTCGGGAGATCAACACGCTCACCACAGCCCAGCTATGCCGGCAGTTGGACGAGGGCAAGCAGTTCTGGATCTTGGACGTGCGCAGTGAAGATGAGTTGGAGCGTGAGGGGGAGATTCGTGGCGCTCATCATATTCATATCACGCAGCTACCGGGACACCTCGATGAAATCCCTAAGCAAGAAGTAGTGATATTCTGCGGCACCGGATTACGCTCAATGACTGCCGCCAGCATCCTGAAGCGCGAAGGTTGGCCGACGCCGATTGTCATATTGGGGGGCACGGCGGGCTGGGAGTCGACGACGTGTCCCCTCGAGTTGATGCTAAATGTGTAGCCAGCGAAGTGAGATGAGCAGGAGGATGTAATGGAGAACTACCAGTATGTGATTATTGGAGGCGGCCTTGCAGGGGGGAAGGCGATCGAAGGCATACGCGAGCGAGACGGAAAAGGGCGTATTGCCCTGGTAACCGCCGAGCCGCATCGGCCCTACGAGCGCCCGCCATTGTCCAAGAAGTACCTGCGCGGAGAACAGGACCAAGAGAAAGTCTACGTCGCCGAAGCCGGCTACTACGACGATCCCAGTATTACACTACTGACGGCGACAGAGGTCACCGAAATCGATCCAGAGGCGCACACACTAGTGCTGGAAGGCGCGCAGCTCGACAGCGACAACCGGGAGATGACGTACGATAAGCTGCTGTTGGCCACGGGAGGACGCCCCAGACGACTCCCGATTCCCGGCAACGAGCTGGAGAACGTGTTTACGCTGCGGACAATCGAAGACTCGGCGAATATACGTGCCGCTGCCGGCCCGGGCAAGACGAGCCTTATCCTCGGAGGGAGTTTCATCGGATCTGAAGTGGCAGCTAGCCTCTCAATGATTGGGACTGACGTCACAATGATATTCCCTGAGGGTCGGCTGTTTGAGCGGGTCATGCCACCAGAGATGAGTGAGTGGTTGCATATGATCTACGCTAGCCGCAACATCCGGATCCATCCTCAAGTTACAGCCGAACGCTTCTTTGGTAACGCTGCTGTCGAACGAGCCACTTTGAGCAACGGCGCTATGCCCACCATCGACCTCGTCGTTATGGGCGTGGGTATCGAGCTTAACACGCAACTCGCTGAGCAGGCCGAGCTTGAGGTTCGCGACGACGATAAAGCGGTTCTGGTAAACCGGCAGCTGCAGACAAGCCATCCTGATATCTATGCTGCCGGCGACATCGCCGCCTGGCCCGACGAGACCTTTGGCAAACGGCTCCGCGTCGAGCACTGGGATGTAGCGCGAAACCAGGGTATGCTAGCCGGGCGCAATATGGCCGGCGCAGGAGAGCCCTATACTACCCTTCCCTACTTCTTCTCCGATCTGTTCGACCTGAGCTTTGATGTTTGGGGTGATCTGAGCTCGTGGGATGAGACAGTGCGACGTGGCGAGCTTGAGACACGGAACTTCGCCTTCTACTACTTCGCTGACGGGAAGCTGGCCGGTGTGCTGGCAATGGGGCGCCCCGACGAGGAGAGCAAGCCAATGCAAAAGTTAGTCCGCGCACGGCCTTCCTATGAGGACGTGGCAAAGCCGCTATCAGACGAGTCTGTCAACCTTTCCGATCTACTCGGGAGCTAGAGCGTTCTATGGACCTCAATTTCCAAGAAGTGGTGCTGAGGCTGGAGGAGTTCCTGGTAGACGCCATCGTTATGATTCCCTTGCTCCTGGTCGCCCTCCTCGTCTTCGTGCTTGCGCTTATCCTGGCCAACTACATCAAGAATGCGGTTATGCGCCTTGTTCGCGCCTCCCGCCGTCCAGAGAGCCTTGTCTTGCTCCTTGGACGTCTCGCCCGTTGGACTGTGATCGTACTGGGGACCATGCTCGCAGCCCTCATTGTCTTTCCCGGTTTTACAGCAGGCGAGTTGGTACAGTTGCTCGGTCTCGCCGGTCTGGCTCTCGGCGTTGCCTTTCGCAACATCTTCGAGGATTTCCTGGCAGGCATTCTGCTGCTGATCACTCAGCCTTTTAAGATCGGAGATCAGATTGTTCTGGACAACCACGAAGGAACAATCGAGAGCATCGAAACGCGGAGCACGTCTATCTACACCTATGATGGCCGGCGTCTTGTCATCCCAAATTCGGACCTCCTCACCAACGTGATCATTGTCAACACAGCCTATTCTGCCCGGCGCATCGAGCACGACGTGGGTATTGGCTATGGCGATGATATTCAGCTGGCTCGTCAGGTCATTCTGGAAACGCTGGATACGCTGGATACCATCCTGAAGGAACCTAAGCCCGACGCGCTTGTCGTCGACTTGGCCGACCATGCGATCGTCATTCGAGTCCGTTGGTGGATCACGCCACCGCGCCGCATTGACTTGCTCGAGACTCGGGACCGTGTATTGGCCAAGGTGCGGGTAGCCCTTTTGGAAAACGGCATCGATCTACCCTTCCCGACGCGGCAGATCCTCTTCCACGACCAGACCGAGGCCACCGACGGAGATCGGCGCTATCAACGGGAAGGTTGGCCTCCTGTCGCGGGAGAGGCGCCCGAACCACGCGGCATCGCGGACGCGCTCTCAGCCATTGGACGTTCTCCTGCCCCGGGCCACGACCCGGTTGATCTATGAGGGCTTCTGATGCATCCGGCGAATGAGAACATCGTCGAGCAGCTGGATCAGATCGCGCAGCTCTTGGAACTTCAAGAGCAGGCTAACCCCTTCCGTGTGCAGGCGTACCGCCGGGCAGCGGGTGAGGTACAGGATATGAACCAGTCCGTTCTCGATGTGCTCGAAAAGGAAGGAAGTGAAGGCCTGGAGAAAATCCCGAATATCGGATCGAGCTTGGCTGGGGTGATCGTCGAAATCGCCCATACGGGCAAGTCCAGTCTTCTCCAGCGGCTGCAGGCGGAGGTGAGACCGGCCGAAGTCTTCGAGACCGTACCCGGCATCGGGGAGGAGCTGGCGCAAAGGATCGTAAGCCATCTCGACATAACGACCCTCGAGGAACTGGAACAAGCAGCCCATGACGGACGGCTTGCACGGGTCCCCGGCTTCGGAGAGCAGCGCGTGCGGAGCGTGCAGGTCGGCCTCGCCGGCCTGTTGAGTCCCGCAGCACAGCGGCGCGCACACCGTGCCCAGCAGGATGAAACCGGAGCTGCAGTCTCTGAGCCTCCTATTGGCTTGCTGCTAGAGATTGATTCGAAGTATAGGAAAGGCGCCGATGAGGGAAAGCTCAGAAAGATCGCGCCCAAGCGCTTCAATCCGGATAACGAAGCGTGGCTTCCCATCCTTACAACTGATCGGGAAGACTGGCACTTTACAGCACTCTACTCCAACACAAAACGAGCACACGATCTGGACAAGACTGACGACTGGGTGGTGATCTACTACAAGGAGAACGGGGAAGAGGGACAGGTCACGGTCGTAACCGCAACCCAAGGCGAACTGGAAGGCAAACGTGTGATCCGCGGTAGAGAAGGTGAATGCCGCCGCTATTACCAAAGGAGAAATGAACTATGACCATTGATTTCATACCGCCCAATACTGTTGAAGTCCCCGAGATACCCTACGATTCCAAAGTCGAGTTACCTGCGCAGAGAACGGCGGTCATTGTCGTCGATATGCAGAATGACTTTGTAAAAGCAGAAGGCAGTCTTGAGGTACCTGCGGCGAGAGAGACAGTGCCGCATATCCAACAGATGCTGAAGCGAGCGCGGGAATTAGGGATCACGGTTGCCTATACCCAGGATACTGCGATTGAGAACGACCCGGAGTTCGACATCTGGCCTGCTCACTGCATCCGTAACACGTGGGGCTGGCACATCATCGATGAACTGGCGCCCGAGAAGAAGGACATGGTCTTCCAGAAGAACCGGTATGACGGGTTCTACGGTACGGGCCTGGACCACTTCCTGACCCGTATCTGGCACGTCGAGCATCTGGTCATCGTAGGCACGGTCGCCAACATCTGTGTCCTGCACACTGCCGCATCCGCGGGGTTGCGGTGGTTCCACGTGGTCATACCCGCTAACGGCATTTCAGCGTTGACGACCTTCGATCAGGCGCTGACGCTGCGACAGGCTTCCTATCTCTACAATGGCCACGTGGTGCGCTCGACGGAGCACATACAGTTTGTGCGAAGCGAAGAGGGGAAGGAACGATTACGATGAGAGCTATGACCATCAGAGAGTTTGGAGGGCCCGAGGTCTTCGAGGCAGTCACGGTGGGAGAACCGGAGATGCGACCGGATCTAGTATTGGTCCGAATCCACGCTACCTCGGTCAATCCGATCGATATGAAGATCCGGCGCGACGGCTACGGTCGGGGTCTCCATTTGCCGCTGATCCTCGGCGCCGATGTATCGGGCGTGGTTGAGGACGTGGGCAGTACCGTGCACAGCATCGCTGTGGGAGACGAGGTTTTCTACACCCCGGAGATCACGTCGGAGGCGTCGGGCACCTATGCCGAGTATCATGCAGTACATCCCAGCATCGTGGCACATAAACCGGTGAATCTCAGCCACACTGAAGCGGCCAGCATTCCGCTAGCGGGCTGCACGGCGTGGGACGCCCTGATCGAGAAAGCCAGGATCCGCGTCGGAGAAAGCGTGCTCGTTCACGGGTGCGGCGGTGTGGGAGCGCTGGCGATTCAGATCGCCAAGGCGTCCGGCGCCTATGTCATCGCCGTCTGCAGTGGCTATATGATTGAGGAGGCACAAGGGCTAGGAGCCGACAAAGTCATCAACTACAAAGAGGAAGACTTTGTCGAGATCGTCAAGGCAACGACCGACGGCTTCGGTGTCGACGTCGTTCTGGACACGGTCGGCGGCGACACGATGACGCGAAGTGTTGAGGTGACCAAACCCTTCGGACGCATCGCGGGCATCGTGCGCACCGATACGGGGTTCGCACCGGCCTTTGGAAAGAACATCAACGTCTATCCCACTATGATGGAGCGGGCTCGCTACAAGCTAATCGCGCTGCGGGACCTCATTGAACGCGGGGCTCTGCGGCCTTTCATCGATTCAGTTATGCCATTAGCGCAAGTGGCTGAAGCTCACCATAAGCTGGAGCAGGGCGGTGTGAAGGGGAAGATCGTGCTTCAAGTCACTGAGTAATTGTAGATCCGGGGCATAGAGCAGCCACGGGTTCAATCAGCTAGAGTGTTTCAGGAATCCACTACGAGAGGAGAAGAAGGAAATGGCAATGCAAAACACATATACGTATACAGCACGCAGCGCCGAGGATCCAGATCACATCGTGACCTTTACCCTGCACGACGGTCACATGACTGTGAGCGTTGCGGCGCCGCTGGAGCAGATCGAGCAAGTATTCGCGAGAATAAGGAAGGAGGAGGGTGACGAGGCCGCGGAGGTGGAAGCCCCTATGCCCTGGCTGAAGCCCCTGGCAATCTCACTCATTGAACGCGGCACGGGGTCATTCAACGTTGAGGATGTCCGCGCATGGATGGAGCAGGATGTCCTGGTGGTTAAGGCATGGGTGCGGGTTGGAGGTCTGCGCGGCAGCCCGATCACGCTCTTCGACGAACGGGTGGACAATCCCGATGCGGCGGAGTCGTTCGTCTGGGAACTTGACTCGCGTAAAGAGGAACTGGATGAGCAGGTGTTGCCTTTCGACTATTGGTTCACCTGGCTGGGGCTTGCTGCGGGTCTTCTGTTCTTCTTCATTGTGTGGCGCCGGCGCAGAGCCCAAACACAACACGCGGCCTTCAGATCATACCAAGAACAAGAAGAGTAGAGAACCAATCAGAACCTGAACGGGACGGCTACGGGTCTCACGGGCTGCGGGAGAACCTCTCCCGCAGCCCGTGAGCAGGCTTGCCAAACAAAAGGCCGGCGCGTGAGCATAGAATGACATACGCGCGGGGCAGCGTACTGCATCCGAGCAGCATGCTTGGTAGTCAAATATAAGTCGACGCTAGGCGACGATCATCGCGTTATGGAGTCGCAGGGAGGTATACTATGGGATTTCTTGAGGGACTTGGCGAGAAAGCAGAGAATGCTTTTGAGAGCCTCGATAAAGCGAGCGGCGGTACGCTTGGCATTATCAGGGAGGCTGTTGAGCGCTTCGGTGACAAGGACGGCTCTCAATGGGCTGCCAGTCTCGCTTACTACATCTTTTTTTCACTCTTTCCTTTGATTTTAGTCCTAGTGAGTGCGGCGACCTTTATCTTCAATCTAGGAACCGAGGATGCTGCCCAGGAGGCGATCCAGATCATTACCGAGGCCATTCCGATTGGCGAGGAGTTAGTGGCTGAAAACCTGGAAGAAGTGATCGAACTGCGCGGCACTCTTACGATCATTGGCATCATCGGCCTTTTATGGTCCGCCTCCAGTGCATTCGCAGTTCTAAGTCATTCGATCAATGCGGCGCTGGAAACGACAGAGCCGCGTGGATTCGTCAAGCAGCGCTTGGTTGCGCTGGCGATGACGATCGGACTTGTTACGTTGCTACTGCTGTCGTTGCTATTCAGTAC
Organism: Thermoflexales bacterium; assembly: GCA_007125545.1. GTDB lineage: Bacteria > Chloroflexota > Anaerolineae > B4-G1 > SLSP01 > PWVB01. The sequence continues at coordinate 20,688 of SLDA01000054.1, forward strand.
CCTGTTAGATATAGTGGGAGGTCTCCAACCGTTCGGGCTTGAGTTAGGGTTTATGAGAACCGTTCTCGGTATTGTCCTCACGCGACTGGTTCCCCTGATTATCAGCTTGATTACCTTCATTGTGCTCTACCGTTGGATCCCCACCCGACGCATTCCGTGGAAGGCCGTGCTCTGGGGTGCAGGCGTAGCTGCCGTGGCCTGGGAACTTGCGAAAGCGCTTTTCACGTGGTACATGCAGAGCGGCTTGGCCGATTACGGCGTGGTATACGGCTCGCTGAGCAGCGTGGTCATCCTGCTCTTCTGGATCTATGTCAGCAGTATGATCGTCTTGATGGGTGCGCACCTTGCGGGGGCTATTAAGCCTCACGACTATAACCCCGACGAGGATGAGAGCGAAGCCAAGGAGAGCGAGACCTAATGAGGCGTTCTGTTTGTGTCATCCTGAACCCTGCCGCCGGACAAACCCGGCGGAAAACGTTGGACGCCGCAATCAGGGATCAGTTCGATGCAGCAGATTGGAAGTATACCATTCGCGAACTAACCGAAGCAGAGAGGGTAGGCGCCGTCACCCGTGAAGTAATCTCGGGGGAATGTGACCTCGTCGTCGCCGCTGGTGGGGACGGTACAGTCTGCGGCGTCGCCGAGGGACTCGTGGGTAGCGGCATTCCGATGGGCATAATTCCCACGGGAACCGGCAACATTCTCGCCCAGGACCTGGGTATCCCTTTGAGCGTTAGGGAGTCCCTCGCTCTGCTAGTTGGCCCGCACAAATTGAGAGCCATCGACGCGATGAAATCGGTGAATCCCGACCCCGCTCACGATCGCTACTACTTCCTCAATATAAGTATCGGTATGAGTTCCGCCGTGATGGTCGATACTCACAGCACGCAAAAGCGGAAGTTAGGTATGTTCGCCTACGTCTTCACAGGGCTACGTAAACTCGCAGGCCTTCAAGCCACCCTATTTGATCTTGGGATCGACGATCAACGGCAACGGGTAAGAGCAACGGACATTGTCATCGCCAACAGCGGTGTCGTTGGGCTCTCACAGCTGCGCCTAGACAGGCATATCACGGTAGACGACGGCGAAGTGTCTGTCTGCATCATCCGCGCCCGCTCTGCTATCACGTACATACAAATGCTTGGGAGCACCCTGCTGAACCGCAAACCTACACGCGGTCTCTGGTGCATCCCGGCCCACACGCGTGTGAGAATTGCTGCCGACCGGCCCTTACCGGTTCAGGCTGATGGAGAGGCGATCGGGCGACAACAAGTCGAAATCATCGTCGTTCCCCACGCCGTATCCATCATCGTACCAGCTATGGAGATCAGATGAACACAAAGCGAAAACGTACACTCGTTATCCTCAATCCTGTTTCCGGCACACGAGATGCAGATGAGGTACGGCGTTACATTGAGCACAGCTTGGAGGCCGCCGGCTGGGACTATGACATCGTCGAAACGAAACCAGACATTGATATAACGACCTTGACCCGTGAGGCATCGCCGGAGGCCTATGACCTTGTCGTCGCGGTTGGCGGGGACGGCACGGTTGCGGGTGTGGCCAGCACCCTTGTCCACACTAACAAGCTGCTTGGTATCGTGCCGGCAGGAACCGGCAATGCGCTCGCCTATGACCTGGGCATTCCCCTGGACCCCCAGCAGGCCGCTGCGCTGCTCACCGGACCTCACGGAGCTACGGATCTCAATGTCCTTGAGGTCGGCGATGCCCACTACTTGCTCAACGTGAGTGCCGGCATCAGCGGCGCAACTATGAGCAGCACAGAGCGATCGGCCAAACAAAACTACGGTAGGTTAGCGTATGTGGTAGATACGTTGAAGCAATTGGGAGAAGCACAACCCATAGACTTTACCATCGAGGTCGATGGCGAGACGCTAAAGACCCGCGCCACGGAAGTCGCGGTCATCAAGAACGGTCTAATAAATGCCGAAATGCTGGCAACCGAAGAGAGTTCAAGCGCGAGCAAAGACGATGTGATCGTGGTCGTCGTGCAGGCGGACAGCGTGCCGGAGTACATATCCACCGTGTGGGATGTGCTGTCGAAGCGCACTGATGAAAGCCCCCGCATTATCACGATGCCGGTTCGCGACTCGGTAACGATCAGGCCACACACGGATGTGCCTATCCAAGCGGATGGCGAACCCCTTGATTTGCGAGAGGTCACCGTGCGCGTCATTCCGGACGCTATCCGGGTTATCATACCCACATAGGATCGCACGCTGATAACAGGCCGGCTAAGGTGACGAAAGCTCGCCATAGTCGAGAGTTTGTCCCTGCTCCAGCGCCTGCAGAATACGTGGGTCGTCGCGCGGATCGGGGCCTGGGTAGAGTCCGGGGCTCGCATAGCCCAAATCGATCCGATAGTCATAGCCTTCCAGCGACAGGCCGGGTAGCCCCAGTATCACGATGCCATCAAAAGAGCGCGAGGAGAGCGGCGTCCAGAAGGCTCCGGCGTAGATTCTGTCGGGGCCTACCGTCAGCACAAAGACGGGCCCGCTCACCGGCAGTTGCAGCGCTTCGAGGCGCGCGATGGCCTCGGGCGTGAGGCTGAAGGCGTGCGTCTCCGCGTTGTAGCGGACGATATCATCCTGGGTTAGGACGGGCTCGGCCTCCAGCGGAATCGCAGCCAGGTCAAGGACCCCGGACTCCGGCAGCAATTGCGCCGTGGTGAAGTTTTCTGACGCCAGGTAGATGGCCACTTCTGCCGCTGCCTGCGGGGCGTCAACGGTCGACCCGTCTACCGGCGTGTCCGCAGCCGGTCTCTCAACCGGCTCATCGCCGTCCAAGCGCGCTTCGGTCGGAGAAACCGCATCGTTGGGACTCAGAGATCGGGTACTATCTGAGGCTCCGCATGCTGCCAGCACCAAGCTCAAACTGATCATAGTAATCGCGCACAACCGGTTCATCGTTGGCACCTCCACCGTGATTTAGAGTCATTGTAGTCCGCGGGTATGGCAGGTGTGTGATAGTAAGGTGAAGACTACTAGAGACCCCTATAGCTGACGCAGACTGCGCACACCTATAGACACGGGCGAACACCGATTTCCTGGGAGAGAGAGATTCAGTCTCCGCGAAACTCGGTGTTCATCCCTATGTCGCATAGCCACACTGCTTGCGCGGAGTCGGACTATTCCTGCGCCGGGTTGACGATGCGCCCGAGAAAGAGCAGGGCGCCGGTTTCTATGTCACGAATCAGGAAGATGAAAGGTCGATCGATCCGGACTACAGGTGGTTCCTGAGCACTCTCGGCAGCCACGATCACGGCAGTGGCGGCTGCGGCTTCCGTCCCTTCCTCATCTACAGCTACGAACGCCTTATGGATGACATCGGATATGAAGAGCTCCTGCGTACCATCGATACCCGAGAAGTCCGCCGCCTCGGTGAAGGCCTGCGGCATGCCGAGTGCCGACAAAGCATCCGTCAAACTGAACTCAGAGGTCGTCTCAAAACGCGGCATCGTCAGGTCCAGTCTTGTGAAGCTCAACTCGGCGAGGATCGCCGCAAGCTGAGTCGCATCCAGATTACGCTCGAAGGCTTCGAAGTCGCCAGTATCCGGCAGCAGAATCACCATAGACAGCTCGTGTCCGTCGTAAGGAAGCTCAACAGCTTGGTAGCCCTCTCCTTGCGTGTAACGGAAACCTGCCAGTTGCCGCATCAGAGGGACCTCGACGGTCTCCCCGTTCAGGAGGAAAAACGCACCATCCCGCGTGGCTTGGGTCATAAAAGGTTCCGCCCACGCAGCATTGAAGTAGATTGCGTTGGTGAGCACCAGGCGGGTTAACGCATCCAAAGCGCCGTCCGGGATCAGGTCCTCGATGCGGCCCTCGGTTTGCTCGCTGACCCAGCTATTGATCGCCAGCCGAGAAGGTTCGGTCTCGTTCACGAAGTCAACAAGCCGGAGTCCTGCGCCGTAGTGACGGGCCAGGGTTTCGAGATATGCTTCCTGGAACGTATAATCGCGTTGTCCCCAAAGGGCGTTGACCACGTTCAGGCGAAACCCCTCGCCATCTTTGCCATCGGCTCCCTCACCGCGCCGGCTCAACTCGAGGTCCAGGTGGTTGAACGCAGGGTGGAGCCGGTCTTCCGGTAGCGTGAATCGCAGCGCCTCCGCCATCTCGGCTCTCGTGGTGCCGCGCGCACCAGCGTAGGCCATCGCGAGCGCCACCGAGATGCTGTGCGGTGAGAAGAACAGGTTATCATCAGCCTCGGCTGCCAAATACCGGTAGAGCTCCAGGGCAAAGGCGTGATTTCCGGCGGTTAACTCGGTTTGATCGCCGGCAGTCACAGAAGGAGACGTGACCCGCGGTGCCTCCGATTGCGCCAGGGCAATGTCCGCGCGCAGTCCCAGGCTAGCCGGGGGGCTCGCCGAGCAACCGAGCAAGCTCAGAAGCACGGTCAGTAGGATCAGGCCGGTAAGGGGGTGCAACTTGGGTTTCATCTCAGATTCTCCTTTTTGGACAAACGCTGATAAGCGACCTGTCTATTAGACGCAGATTTGGCTATGGAAGTTCCGTTGGTCTGGGGGTGCATTTCGTCTTCGGGGCAGGGCCTGAGTTTTGGCGCTGCCGAAAAATGGGTTTGTTTCGTTCTGGGGTTTTTTGGGCAGAACGGCAGTGGCGCCTGCAGAGGGGCGGCGGCGCCTGAAGCCAGGCGTACGCAGACAGGCGGAGGAAAATGGGTTTGTTTCGTTTTGGGGGTTTTGGGCAGGACGGCGGTGGCGCCCGAAGAGGGGCGGCGCCGGAGGCCCGGCGGACGAAAATGGGTTTGTTTCGTAATACGGGTTTGGGGCGGTCCGCAAACGGAGGGCGGGCTGAGAAGAAGGGGGGTGTCTTCGCCACTTGGAGCCGGGAGCTGCTATAGATGCGGGTGTGGTATGAGTCGTCACGGGGCGGGCCTCCTGGTTGGCACTGTTGATACCATTGTAGACAAGATTTGGGGCGACTTCAACAGAGCAGGTGGGCCAGGGGGCGTCAGTTTTCCGCGATCGCGTGGCTCTGCTATTGACTGCGTTGGGGTACGGCGTAGATGCCTGGTTGAGGGCGGCCTCGCAAGCAAGGCTGCTTGCGCTACGTCGGGCGGGCGCATTAGGTAGTGCAACGAGGGCTGGGGCAGAGCGGCGGATGACTGCGCGGGTGATGGGTGCGCTGCTATTGACTGTATTGCGGGTACGGCGCATATACTTGGTCGAGTGCGGCCTC
>SLDA01000612.1 GCA_007125545.1 Thermoflexales bacterium
ATGCTTGGATCGTGGATCCATCACCGTGTGAGTCGGGCGACGCCTTCTGTCTGCATGAGGTCAATATTCTCACTCCGGGCGCGCTCAATCCCGGACAGCGTTCGGCGCTATGGTGGGCACGGTTGTTGGGAAAATAGTGACCGACCGCATCACCTCCGTATCAGCAAGGGCAAGTAAACACGGTTCGTTTCCCCCAATACGCCGTAGATCCCGGGCTGCGTAATCCAGGCAACCGTGTGCCCGGCAGTCTGCTCGGTAACCGTTATGCTGTGTGTCACCCACGTGCTACCGTCGAGGCGGTAAAGATCGAGTGTATCCGCTATGACGCCGCCCGTCTGAGCGTAAGCCAGGTATAACTGCAAAGGACTTGTCACGCGTTGAGGGTGCTGGATCGAGAGCGCAAAGAAATGGTTAAGTCCCTGAAGAGGTCCCTGCATATTCGGACGACCGTCATAGGCGAGTTCGAAGGTTGTGGGAGCATTGACCGCTCCCGCCGGCACTTGAAGGAGCGTCAGATGATCCGGATAGGAAAGCCAGAGCGCGCCCCCTTCTGCGCCGATCTGCGCAGAAGCGTATGGCGTTGGAGTTGGTGTGGGAGTAGGTGTCGGCACCAGGCCAAAACTTGCGACAAACGTATCGATCTGGCCGGCACGGTGACTCTGCGCGGGTGAGCGTAGAGGAAAGTCGTGTGACTTGGTGCTGCCCGTGACGTGCACAATCCAGTTATCATCAACGGCCAAACGCCAGCCACGATCAGCCTCGGATCCACCCAGATAGGAACTGTACAGGAGTGCCCCTTCGGACGTGAAGGCCGAAACGAACGCATCCCGATATCCTCCGAAGTGCGGTTGTAATGCATCACGCAGGGGAAAGTCAGAGGAATAGGTGTGTCCAGTGATGTAGATGTTGTTGCCCCCGTCCAACCCCAATCCCCACGCCTTGTCTTGAGCGCTGCCGCCGAGGAATGTGGAGAAGAGCAGAGTATCGCCTGTCGGTGAAAGCTTCGCTACGAAGACATCGCTCTCACCGCGAAGCTGATCCTGTACAGCGTTGACGACAGGGAAATTTGGTGACATTGTGAATCCGGTCACGTAAGCTGCACCCTCCTCGTCGACGGCGATCCCCCGACACTCATCGCGTCCCATCCCACCGAGAAAGGTCGAGTAGACCATAGTATTGGTCCAGGGATCAAGTTTGAAGACAATACAGTCTTTCCAGTCACCGCCATAGCTGGGTTGGAGTGGATTGACCAGAGGGAAGTCCGGTGACGAGGTCATCCCTGTACCATAGACATAGCCCTCGTGGTCCACGGCGATGCGGAACACCTGATCGCGCTCTGAGGCGCTGACGTAGGTCGAGTAGACGAGTTGGCCGTGCGCATTGAAAATCGAGATGAACGCGTCTTCGTCTTCGATGCCATAGGTCGTTGTTGACCAGGGATTGATCAGCGGGAAATCGTCGGAATAGACCTCGCCGCCCACATAGACATTGCCGATAGCGTCAACAACAATGTCGTTGATTTCATCGGCGTGCGATCCGCCGAGAAATGTGCTGTAGATCAGGTCGCCGGAACCATCTACCTTCAACACGAATGCATCCTCGTAACCGGCGAAAAACGGTTGCCAGGCATTGAGAATGGGGAAGTCGGGCGAGAAGGTTTCACCGGCGACGTACGCGTTGCCGGCGCCATCCACTGCAACAGCATTGCCCCGCTCCCCCGAGAAGCCTCCGAAGATCGATACATAGGCCAATTGCCCGTCCGGGTATACCTTGGCAAGGAAGACATCGACGCCCTCAGCATACTGCTCCGGATCCGTCAGTGGGAGGTCAAGGGACGCCGTGATGCCGCTGATATAGATGGCGCCCGTCTTATCGGCCGCGATGGCAAAGCCCTGATCGTTACCACTCCCCCCAATGTACGTGCTGTAGATAAAGACCGGGTCGATGGTCAGGGGGTAGTCCGGACTGTAGCTTCCCTGCACCGCGAAGGTGTAAGTATTTTCATCGAGAAGCCGAAAGGCGACGGGAACCTCGTGACGCTGCGCGCCGATATCCTGATAGCCCCTATAAACATGTTCGTGCAGTAGGTCTCCGGACGCCAACTCCAGCGCAAGCAAATCCTGCTCTAGAGACAACAAGACCGCTCCCGTGGCTCGGAGTCTGATGTCGCCAGGATCGGCCCCTGGGTGAATCTGAAACTCCGATTTGAGTTGTCCGTTTTCGAGCGTACAGACAAGATCGATGCCGGGATAGAGGGCTTGGTACACGACTTCCGTGTACATAGGTGCTTGGTGCCGCCATTGTGTAGGATCGTTGCCGATGAAGACATTGGCCTTGGCCACCGCCAAGTTGCGTCCGACCAGGTGGACATTCGGGTTCGCACCCAGGAACTGTAGCTCTGCGGCATCCGAAGGAAGACTGATTGAGAGAGCCTCCGACTTTAAGCGGAAATTGTACGCGCTGCCGTAGGTATGAAAACTGTCGGTCCCCTCATCATAGATGAAGTAGCCAAGCGATGGAGATGCTGCATTCTTCAGAAACGGGATGGACACCGGTTCTGTCGTCGGAACTGGTCTATAAGTCGCCGCCAGACTTATGCCACTGAAACAGAGAGCGATGAGGATTATCAGGATGAAGAGCCATAAACCATTCAGATGGTTGTATTTTCGCATAGGTTGTCACTCCTATTGAATCCTCTATTTTCTGACCCTATTTTATCCTCAAGAGAGCGATTATGCGAATATCAAACTCCGTGAATTGCAGTATCATCACGACGAAGCACAAACTCAACACCATATGCAACCACAGGAGGTGGACGATGACCGTCCGAAATCTTAGCCCAAACCAGATGTTCATCGAGCTTGCCAAATCTCACACCCCACAGCACCAGTTTGCCGGCACCACATCCGAGGATTTTGCCGCCTGGAAGAGAGAGGCACTGCCCAAGGTCCTGGCAACCTTAGGTGACTTTCCTGAAACTGTAGATCCTAACCCACAACTTCTGGGAGAATGGCGCCACAGAGGGCTACGCCGCCAGCGTTGGATCATCGACGTCCAGGCTCATCTCTCGGCCACCCTGTTAGTCAATATCCCAGAGGATTTCGCCGACGATGAGAAGCTGCCCGCGCTCCTCTGCTGCCACGGGCACGGACAGTTCGGCAAGGAGCCAGTGATGGGCAACGACTCCAGCCCAGCGCTACGCCAGGCGATTGCGGACCACGGCTATAACTATGGCGAGGTGATGGCGCAGAAGGGATTCGTGACCTATGCCATCGACTGGATCGGTTTCGGCGAGCGAAACGATAGCCAGAAGCCCAACCACCTGTCCACAGCAGGAAACCGGGACTGGTGTAACCTTTACTACCTTCACGCGACGATGCTCGGTATGACCTCGCTCTCGATCAACGTGGCGCATGGCAAGGCAGCGACCGACTTCGTCAGCACGCTGCCGAACGTGGACCCCGACCGGCTCGGTGTAATGGGGCTGAGCGGCGGCGGCACGATGACGCTGTGGATGACGCTCTGCGACGAGCGCTTCAAGGCAAGCGAGATCATCTGCTACAGCGACCTCTGGTGGGCGTTTGGGATGCGCGACCTCAACTACTGCGGCATGCAGGTCGCTCCGGGGCTTTTCAAGCTCGTAGACTTACCCGACCTGCAGGGACTTATCGCGCCCCGTCCGCTGCTGGTCACCATCGGGGCCAACGATACCTGCTTCAAGGTCGATACGGCTATGCAGTGCTATCGGCAGGTTGAGGAGATCTATGAAGCCGCAGGTGCCGGCGACAGGCTCGAACTGGATCTGCATCCCGGCGAGCATGGCTGGGCTGGGAACCGATCCGAGGCTTTTTTCCGACGATACTTATAGAAAAACGTCAAAGCTGTACCCTAACACTTACTGGGAAGGACACATCCATGCTATCGTTGCCACGGAAAGCACTACGAGGATTACTGGCTGCACTGTTCATTGTGAGCATACTCTTTACAGGATGCAATAACGACTTCTTTAATAACAATGAGTATGATACTGAAGAGAGTTGGTACGAAGAGGAGAGCGGGGAAGGCGAAGGGGCAGAGGAAGAGGACTGGGAAGAGGACTGGGAAGAGGACGATGAGGAAGAAGCCAGATCGCCGGCACCCCGAGAGAGAAACGGCGCTTCCGGTTTTCAGCCGGAGGTGCACGGCTTCAGCTTCGATAACTACGGTGACGAGACCCCCGTCACCAACCTGACCGCGGCAGAGCTACAGCGGCTCTTCGGAGACAAGGTCTGCTCCAATTTGACCGGCGGCACCTGTATCCTGACGCCGCAAGCTCGCCAGTGGATGGAACAGGTCAATGCCTACATGGACGACGGTCACTGCGAAGGCATGGCTGTTCTAAGTTCGCTCATGTACTACGAGCAGATCGACCCCGCCGATTTCGGCGGCGCTGTCGCTTATGATCTGGAGTTGCTGGGCAACCATGCTCTCCAGCGCGAGATCGCTTACTGGTTCATCACACAAGTGACCTATCCGGGCGGCGCCCATAAAGTGAATGAGTCGCCTATGGATGTGGTAAACACCCTGATGGCGACATTCGACCAGGGGCTTGATGCCGGCGAGTGGTGGGCACTGGGTATCTACAAGTCCGACTTCACAGGTGGACACGCCGTGACCCCGATCGGTGTCGAGGAGCAGGACGGCGGCATCTACCACATTCTGGTTTACGACAATAACTACGCCGGTGTGACCCGCATCATCGAAGTGGACTCACGTGCGGATACGTGGTGGTACAAAGGCTCTAGTAACCCCGCCATCGAGGAGGATCACTACGATGGAGACGCCGAGTTGGGAAATCTGGAGATTGTCGCCATCTCTCCGCGGCTGAACATGCAGATGTGCGAGTTTTGTGAGGCCCGGACCGTAGGACGTACACCCGGGCTGGCAACTACACGTCCCGGCGCGCCCAGCCAGGGCTACTACGAAGTCTGGCTCCAGGGGCCGGCTGATCTTCTCATCGTAACGGACGATGGCGACCGGCTCGGCTATGTGGATGGAAAACTCGTTAACGAGATCAAGGGCGCGACCTTCGAAGTTCTCAAGCTCTTCGGCGGCATCGACGTCTGGGCTCAAGACAAGGAACCCGTCTACAGGATCCCGCTCGACGTGAGCTTTGACATTACGGTGGACGGCAGCCGGCTTTCCGAAGCGGTTAGCTCAGCCGTGACCCTGATCGGTCCCGGTTACTTTCTTGCAATCGAAAACATCTGGCTGGAACCAGGCGAGGCCGACATCATCGGCATCTATGTCGACGGTGCCCGGCAACAGCTAACGTATGTCACCGACTATTCCGAATCCCCAATTATCTTGCTGGGGCGCGAGACCGAGGAAGCCGACTATGCCTTTATGATCCAAGCCACCGAGATGACAGGTTGGGATGATACATTTGACATCGGGATTGACCTGGCAGAGGGCGACTTCTTCATCAACACCAGTTACAACGAGGCCGCGATCACATTCGACTTCATGGTACTGCGCATCGACAGCGAAGGCGAACACACTTTCAGTGGGACCGATCTCGTCATGGAGCCGGGAAGTACCGCCTATCTCAACTTTATGGAGTGGAAGGAGGGCGGCACGAGTATGTGGCTGGACATGGACTACGAGAATGACGGCGAGATTGACGAGTCCTTTGAGCTGTTCGATGAAGGTGGCCTGGGTGTGTTTTACTGGGACCTAGAGGACTAACCGCGGTGGAGACCGAGGCCATCGACAGCCCGCTCTCCGTGCCGGAGTTGCTGGCAAGATACGCTGCCGGGGAACGCGCGTTCCCGGGACTGGATCTTCGGAATGCGGATTTGGCGGGGTGTGAGCTGCCGGAGATCGAGCTTAGGGGAGCAGACTTGAGTGGCGCCGACCTGACCACGTGCAAGCTAGCGCACGCGGATCTGAAAGCGGCGAACCTGAGGGGTGCCGATCTAAGCGGCGCCATTTTAGTCCGGGCAAATCTGATTAACGCCGACCTCACCGGGGCTGATCTGCGTTGGGCCGACATCTCTTATGCCGATCTGACCCGGGCAAACCTGCAGGGCGCGGAGATGACGATGACGATCACCATCCGCACCCGCTTCAAGGGAACGACGATGCCGGATGGCACGCGCCGTTAGTCCGGTATCCTCGCAGCCGCACTCCCACAGGCGGCGCCGGCGGATTTGCCGGCGCTGCCGCTTTCGTCACATGCCATTAGAAACCACCGGCAGGTGGGTTCCGCACCGGTGCCACAAACGCATCAACAGCACCGTACCCCCTAAGGTCGCGAGGGCAGCGAACGCGAACGCAACCGGATACCCGATGGCCGTGCCCGGCCAGAACGCATTGAGCCCATCGATGACAGGCCCCCCAAGCCGGCTCGTCGCGGCGGCTCCCGCCGTTGCCAAGTTCGTGAAACCGAGAAACTTGCCCCCCTGCCCTACTGGAATAAGGTCGGTCGCCAGCGCCCAGTTGACGCTGAGAAATGTGCCGGTTGCGACGCCAATGATAGCGCCGAAAGCATAGACCGCCGTCACACTCTGGGCAAATACCAGGAGCGTGATACCGACGCCCATCAAGGCACCCGCCATGGCATTCAGCGACCAGCGGCCGATGCGATCCGACAGCCATCCAGCGGGGAAAACGAACAGCGTGACGGTAATGCCGATCGCCGCCATCAGATTTCCAGTTACCCGCGCCGGATTGGGGACACGCACCCAGTCGCGGATGAAATACTGCGCGAAGCCCTGCACCACGTACACGCCAAGGAGAATCAGGAAACGAGCCACCAGCAGCCGGACATAGACCGGATACTGCCTCAAGGCTCCTAACGGATCTGTTCGACGCGGCATCTCGGTCGGCGACCGGTGCGGCAATTGGCTTGCTCCCGGCGCCATCCCCTTAGGTAAGCGCGGCTCGCGCGTGGCTACAACGGTCACCAGCGTGCTCACCGTCAAAACGGATGCAATGACGCCAAACAGCAAAGTGAGGTTACCGTCTTCGACTAACCGTCCTGCTACGAGAGAGGTCAATACCAGACCGCCCATATCGAATAGGCTCTTGATCCCCGAAGCTAGGCCATGGTGATGAATGGGCACCAGGTCAGGGATGAGTCCTTGTGCCGGGCCGTGCGCAGCATTGGAGGCGATTTGGAGTCCGGCGTAGCCCAGCGCCAGCAGCAGCAATGTCTGCGAGCGTGCCATTACGGACAGGAAGAAGATGCTGCCCAACGCTCCGCCAACGATCCAGCCGCGGCGACGTCCCCAGGAAGCGCGCGTTCGGTCGCTCAACGTCCCTGCAAGCGGTTGGATTCCCATCGCGAGGAGGAGACCCACAAATGTCATCGCGCCCAAGTACGTGTTCTTCATCGCATCAGGCACACGCTCAACCAATAGGGCCGGCAAGACGATAGGGTGGAGCGCATTCCACATAAAAGCAAGGCCGAACCAGTAAACATTCATCATAACGTAAGTTGCGGTGTGCAGCTTCATCGAGCCGGTCTCCCCCACATTTGATTCTCATCCGGAAAAGGTGTACGATGCAGTGCACATGGTAACGCTTTTTAGCCCAAAAGCACTAGGGGGACCTATGCGCTCACAGTGTCATCGGCTGAATGCCGGCACAGCCCGCATTGAAATCACGCCGCCGGTAGGCGTTGACCTATCGGGCTATGTCGCGCGAAGTGGGCCCTCAATTGGGGTGCACGACGCCCTTTACGCGCGAGCATTGGTGGTCGAAGACGGACAAACGCGTCTCGCGCTTGTCGTATGTGATCTGATCGGGCTACCAAGTGTATATGTGACAGCCGCACGTAGGGCCATCAGCACCGCTACCGGCATACCGGAAGCGGCTCTCATGATCACGTGCACCCACACCCACTCGGGCCCGGCTACCCTCTGTCTCCACGAGTGCGGCACGGTCAACCCCAGCTACCTGGACACCTTGCACGCCAAGCTGGTAGACGTCGTATCCCAGGCCACGGCAGCATCTCAGCCCGTCGAAGTGGGCGTTGAGTGGGGGGCATTGCCGGATGGGCTCTATAACCGGCGGGGTGATGGAAGCCCTGTTGACGCGAGCGTTGGTGTTGCACATTTGCGCGCGCGGGACCGCTCGCGTAGGACCGTCGCTGTGCTCACTACCTATGGCTGCCACCCGGTGGTTTTAGAGGCCTCAAACCGTCTGGTATCGGCCGACTACCCGGGATCGCTTGTAGGGGCTCTGGAGGACACACTTGGCGGCAGCGCGTTCTTCCTTACCGGTGCCTGCGGCAATGTAGATCCGGTGCGGCGTGGCAGCTTCACGGATGTACAGTGGTTAGGGCAGGCTCTGGGGGAGCAGGCGCTGCAGGTCATCCCCCGCATCCTCTACGGCGAGTCGCCTCTTCTGGCGGTCGACCGCGAACTGCTGGCGCTTCCTCTCCAGGCTGTGCCGAGTGCTGAAACGCTCAAGGATGAGATCGTGGAATGCAGGCAAATTCTGACAAGGGTTGACGCGGCCTCTACAGAAGCTAGAATTCAGAGGGCGATGCTCGCCTGGGCTGAATCCACGCTGGCTCAGGTCCAGGCAGGTGGCCCTCCAGAGACAGTGGAGGCTGAGGTCCAAGGATTCAGACTCGGTCCACTGTCCATCGTTGGAGTTCCAGGCGAACTCTTCTCGGACTTGGGCCTGCAGATCCGGGCCGGAGGGCGAGTTCCGCGAGCCATGGTCTTCGTTGCGGGATACGCTAACGGTGATGTGGGGTATATTCCCGATTGCGCAGCCTATACC
>SLDA01000254.1 GCA_007125545.1 Thermoflexales bacterium
TTGGTTTCGACATGCAGGTCCGCCATCTGCCTGCTATGTTCACCCAGATCTACGCTGACGAGACGTATGCCCTCTATGCCGTTTCCTATCCCACAAACCCACTTGCTGTCGTTGAAGGCAACGCCGCGTTGCGCCAACGCCGGCCGGATGAGGCGGTGACATTCTTCGAGGCAGCCCTCGCGCAGAACCCGTCCGATGCTCTGGCGCACCTGGGCCTGTCGGCGGCCCACGAGATGCGCGGTGACATGAGCCGGGCGCTCACCGCAGCCCTGCAGGCCGAACGCTACGCCCCTGGGGAGCCCGCCGTCCACGTGTATCTGGCAGAGACTTATCTTTTGTTACGGGATGTCGATCAAGCAGTGGCTCACTACGAACAGGCCGTGGCGGCAGATCCACAACGATCTCGCGTGCACGCCGCGTTGGGGACAGCCTACCGGCTGTCAGACAACGTCCCGGCGGCGGCTGCCAGTCTGGAGCAAGCTGCGGCGCTGCGAACCCTCCCCGGTACCGCCAACTACTATGCGACGCTCGGGGCTCTGTATAGGTCTGCCGACCTATCGCAGAAGGCGGCCGAGAGCTATCGAGCCGCGGTCGCGCTGCAGCCGAACGCCCGTCGCTATATGGACCTGGCGCTGATACTGGCCGATGTCGGGGATGCTGCCGGTGCGATGGAGGCGAACGAGGAGGTGATCCGGCTGGATCCCTGGCTCGACCTGCCCTATTTGCACATGGGCTCGCTACTGCGAGCCGCAGGTGACACGGAGGCGGCATTGGCGGCCTATGAGCAGGCGTGGCGCCGCAATCCTGCCGGTAATCTGGTGTCGCTCCTCGTGGGCCAAACGGTCACGGATATAGCCGGACTGGAGGCCGCCATCGAGCGTTTGCAGGAGATGACGGCGTTGCACCGGCTTCTTCCCGGTCCTCATAGCGCGATGATGACGCTCTATGCTCGCGCCGGAGAGACGGATGCGGCATTGCAGGCGCTTGAGTTCACGGCAGCACGCCGCACCGACGATTCCGTGCTCCAACGGGTTAGAGGTGACTTGTACCGGGATCTTGGCGAGCTTGAAGCTGCTCGTAGCGCCTATGAGCAAGCGCTCTTGCTGAAGCCCGACCAGCCGTATGCGAGGCTGGGCCTAAGCTATCTGTACCAGGCTCAAGGGGACCCCGATGCAGAGCACGGCCAACTCCTCTCCGTTGCCCGTGCTGCACCCACGCTTTCGTGGCCGCGAGTTGCTCTGGCCAACTTCTATGAGTCTCAGGGAAGACTACAGGCGGCAGCTTCCGAAGTCGAGTGGACGGTCACGCTGGATTCCGACAATGCCGGCAGGTATGTAGTGCTGGCCCGCTTGTACGCTGCCCGAGGTCACTGGGATGCCGCTATCGCGGCGTCTGAACGTGCCATCGAGCTCGACAGTGCCAACGCCAAAGCTTACCTTCAGTTGGGGCAAATGTACCAGACGCTGGGCGATCTGGAGGCAGCCCGGACCACGCTCGAGACGGCGGTGGCTATGACGCCCGGTTCGGCAAGAGCTCTGGTCGCGGTCGGAGATGCCTATCGGCGGGAGGGGGATCTGGAGCGGGCTGTCGCCCGGTATATGGAGGCCATCGAGGCCGAACCTGACGATGCCTCGGCCTATTTTGCATTAAGTGATCTCTATCGCACGCAGGCTGATTTGGCCGGCGCTGAACAGATTCTGGCCCAAGGTATGGAGGCCGGGCTCTCATCCGCTGCCTTCCACGCTGCTCTGACCGAGGTGGCTCAGTTGAGAGGCGATGTGGATTCGGCGATGATGTGGGCATATGAAGGCGTCGCGGCACATCCGGAAGCGCCGGATGCTTATCTGACGCTGGCGAAAGTGCAGGCCCAGCAGGGCGACTATGATGCCGCGCTGCACTCCTATGCCGCCGCGCTTGAGGCGAATCCCGACTCCCTGACCGCGCATCTCCAGTTAGCCTCTTTTTACGAGTTGTACGGCGACTTCGAGATGGCGGAATCCATCTATGCCCGTGGCGTTGAGGCAACACCCGTCGCCAATTCCAGCTACCTGGCGATGATGAGATTCTATGCCCGGCGAGGTGAGATCGAGGAGGCGCTGCAGACCTATCCGCACAACGAAGGATCTGATATCGGCGATATCCCCGGCTACACGATGTTGGGTCGCATCCATTGGACTATGGCGGATTTTGACGGTGCCCTTTTCCAATACGCGGGTGCAACCGAGGCGATGCCGGGTCTGTCGCCGCGTTGGCTGGCGCTGGCACGCTTCTACCAGCAACGTGGCCAACCGGCGTTAGCGATGGAAGCCTACGAGCATGTCCTGAGGGTAGAGCCGGCGAACGTTTCGGCGCGGCTTGGCACCGGCCTTCTCCATATGACCGCCGGTCGTCTGGACGAGGCGCTCGCAGACTACACGCGCGCGCAAGAACTCGAACCCGGCAATGCCGATGTCTATGTGGCGCTGGGTCGCCTATCGACCCGACAGGGCGATAGGACTGGGGCGGAGGCGTACTACAATCAGGCTATTACCGTAGCGCCTGGCGGGGCGGAAGCGTATGTTCATCTTGCCGCGCTTCGTAGCGCGCAGGGAGACCACGAGGGGGCTTTCGCCCAGCTCTTGACCGCAGCGGAGAAGGCACCCGGAGATGCCGGTGTCCACATGGCGCTGGGTGATCTGTATAGTGGCCGTGGGGAATGGCAAAGGGCCGAGCAGGCGTATCGCCGCGTCATCAGTCTCTCTCCCACCTACATCGATGGTCATATCGCGCTGGCCCGGTTGGCCCGGAGGGAGGGCAATACCGGCACTGCCGCAGCCCATTACAGTGATGCTATTGCGATGGCGCCGGGCCGCCCTGATGGATATCTGGGCCTGGCGGCTCTGGACTTCGTACAGGGGCGCGTGACGGAGGCGCGGGCGCACCTCAATGCGGCCATCGAGATGGCGCCGGCCCAGGCTTCGGTTCACGTCGCTCTCGGTGATTGGCATCGTGGTCGTGGCGATGGCGAGCAGGCCATCGCGGCTTATCGTTCTGCGATCGATGCGGCACCTAACGCTCCGGAGGGCTATCTGGCCCTTGCCCGCCTCAATGCAGAACTGGGGTATCCGGCCGAGGCCGAAGCTCTGTACCGGCAGCTGATCGCGCTGGCACCACAAGAGCACCAGGGCCACCTGGCCCTGGCCTCATTGCTTGCTGCGCAGGGCAAGGCTCAGGACGCAGAGGCGGCGCTGCGCGAGGCCGTTCGGGTGGCCCCGCTGTCAGCCGAGCCCCATGCTGCACTGGCTGCCCTGATGAAGGCTCGTGGCGAGTTTGACACCGCCGAGGAGATCTACCTTCAGACGACCGATCTGGCGCCGGCGGATCCGGCCGGCTATCTGGGCCTGGCCGAACTCTACGCACGCCAGGGCAAGACGGGAGATGCTGAGATGCAGCTCGAGCGTGCGATAGCGGCAGCACCGGCAGCAAATATGCTGCATATCGCGCTCGGCGACCTGTATCTCGCCCAGGCCCAATGGGAGCGGGCAGAAGCCGCCTATCAGGCGGCGGTGGATCTCGCCCCAGGTGACCCCGCCGGTTACCTGGCGCTGGCGGGCGCCGCGATAGCGCGGTCTAACTATGACGGTGCAGCGGCCTTTGTACGCCAGGCGCAAGCTGCGGCACCATCCTCTGTGCGGGCGTGGCTCATGTTGGGCAACGTGTATAGTGTTCAGGCTGACTGGGAGAGCGCGGCAGACGCGTACGAGCAGGCCGTCGTGACCTCTCCGAGTCGGGTGGACGGGTATCTGGCGCTTGCAGCGCTGGCCGACATGCTCGGTGACAGGCAATCCGCTGCGGACCGCTACCAGGAGGCGATCGCGATGGCACCGGCTGAACCAGGAGGCTACATAGGCCTGGGTAAGCACTATCAGATACTGGGCCGGCTGGACGAGGCACTCGCACAGTTTGAGTTGGCGGTTCAGGTTGCACCGACCTCCGCGCAAGCCTATGAGGCTATCGGCCAATGGCACGCACGTCGTGGTGATTGGGAAGCAGCCGAGAAAGCCTACCAGCAGAGAATTCTCGTGGCACCGGCACAACCCGATGGATACATCGATCTGGGACACATCTATACGTCCCTGGAACGCCCGGATGAGGCACTGGCGCAGTTGCAGCGGGCCGTGGAGCTGGCTCCCACCGCTGCCCACGCCCACGCGGCGTTGGGAGACTGGTACAGCTCACTAGCGGAGTGGGAGCAGGCCGTGGTGTCCTACGAAAAGGCGACCGCCGCCTCACCGCTGGACCCCCTGGGCTACATCCGTCTGGGACGCACATATCAGCTTCTGGGCCGCGAGGGCGACGCCGTAACGCAGTTTGAGATTGCGTCAGGGATTGTCCCCTCCTCCGGCGCCGTCAATATGGCGCTGGGCGATTGGTACCGGTCGCAAGGTGATTGGGAAGCTGCGGAGGAGGCCTATCTCACAGCGATAGCGTTGACCCCCGCAGATCCCAGCGGCTACTTGCGGCTCGCGCAGTACAAGATCGCGCAGGGCGAATACGCAGCGGCCGTGGCGTATCTCGAAGATGCAATCGAGTCCGCGTCGGAAAATGCTATGCTCTACGTATCGCTGGGCAATGCGTATGAGTTGATGGGTCAAACGCAAAAGGCGGATGAGGTCTATGCTCAAGCTCTTGCTCTGAGTCCTGCATCCGGTTCAACCTACAGCCGGATCGCCACTTTCTATCTGAATCAGGCCCGGTGGGCCGACGCTGACGCCACGTATGCTCAGGGCGTCGCCGTGGCGCCGACCGATTCTGAGCTGCGGGCAGACTACGGCTCTTATCTCTTCAAGCGGGGCCAGACGGACGAAGCGCTGGCAGTCTTGGCGGCTGCGGGTAACCCGCCCCTGGAGGTGTTGATGGCTCGCGCCGCTATCTACAGGACGACCGGGCAGTTCGGGGAGGCTCAGGAGGATCTGGAGGTCGCGGTGGAGAGGTATCCGGCAGCGCCTGAGGCCTTGATCGCACTGGGTGACATCTACCGCCTGCAGGGCGATCTGGTCATGGCCAAGAGCACCTACGAGCAAGCTATCGCGGCTGCACCCAATCAGGCGACCGGACACCTGGCCTTGGCTCAGCTGGCTCACGATCAGGGTAACACCGCCGAGGCACTCCGTAAGCTTGCGGACGCGCGCGAGGCCGAGCCGAGTGCGCCCAAACCGCTCCTGCAGCTGGGTGCCGTGCGGGTGAGCCAGGGGGACTGGGCCGGCGCGGAGGCCGCCTATCGACAGGCCGTAACGCTATCCCCCTCTTCAGCGGATGGGTACATCGGTCTGGCACGTGTCGTCTATAAGCGGACGCGTGATCTGGGCCAGGCGCTGAACTGGCTCCGGCAGGTAGAGGCTATGGGCATCGCCAGTGCTGAGGTGGCTCGAGCGACGGGCGATCTCTATATCGAAGCGCACCAATCGGGTCTCGCCGCAGGTCAATACTCCAGGGCCATCAGCGCCGCGCCGGGTCTGCCCGGTGGCTATCTTGCCATGGCCGAACTCAGCCTGGCCAGTGGAAGCCTGGGCACGGCGCGAGACTACGCCCAGCGGGCTCTCTCGCAATCGCCACGTGATCCAGCCGCATATGTCCTGTTAGGCGATATCGAGCGCCGGCTGCGCAATCCCTCTGGTGCCGAACAGCACTATCTCCGTGCCGCGGCTCTCGACGCGACACAAGTCGAAGGCTATCTCAGGTTGGCATCGCTCCGTATGGATCAGCACGCCTATGACGGTGCAGCGCAAGCCGGCCAATGGGCGATTAACCGCAATCCGCTGAGCGAGGCTGCGTGGCTCGCTCTGGGTGATGCTCGCGTCGCAACAGGCCGGTATGGGGATGCGCTCTCTGCGTTTACAAGAGCTGCACAGCTAGCCCCGACGTTTCCTGACGTGTTGTTACGGCTGGGAAATCTGCACCTCACACTCGGTGACACGGCGGCTGCGATCTCGACCTTCGAGGCCGCGAGCTCGGTTCGTCCGGGTGAGCCTGCGGGTTATGCACGACTGGCCGGCTTCTTCCAGACACAGGGCGACGGGCCGCGAGCGGAAGCGTATGCCCTGCGCGCGGTCGAGGCCAATCCGTTACACGCTGCCGGATACCTGGCCCTGGCCCGCCTCCGGCTTGAGGAAGGCCGTCTCGTGGATGCACGCGACGCCTACCTGGAGGTCATCCGGCGCGATCCACGGCAGCTGGGTGCCTATCATACGTGGATTCGGCTTCATCTTGAGGGGCACCGCGCACCGAAGACCGCGCTTGCCGAAGCTATGCACTGGCTCGAGAACAGCTCCGAAGCCGGAACGCTCTGGGGACGCACCGCTCTGGCGCTGGGATACTGGACGCTCTTGGGACCTAACGAGGACGTTGTGGCACGCATGGATGGGGTCATTGCCACCGATCCTGCTTTCGCTGCGGCCTATGAGTCCCGGGCCCTGATGCACGTTGAGCGGGGAGATAGGCGGACCGCGCTTACGGATTGGTATCGCAATCTCTACGCATCGCCGTCGAGTATGGAGATGGGCAAAGCTCTGGCTCATATCGACTGGCTGATGCAGGTGCGCATTAACCAGCCCGCGACCGGCAGTGTTGTGTCGGGGTCGGTCGACATCGTCGGAACCGCGACGGGTGACACGTTCAACTATTACAAACTCGAACTCAGCACGGCTGCCGCACCGGACGACTGGATCACGATCGGCGAACCCGTCTATCATCCCGTGACCAATGCCCATCTTGTCACGCTGCAGGCCGATGCGCTGCCGGCGGGCACGTATCGCATTCGCCTGATGGTCGTCGACCGTGAGGGTAACTACGGGCCGGTCGATATCATCGAGCTCCGGGTGGTGGATTCGTCGCGGTGAGCGACGGTCGATGAGGTGGAAGGGGAGGTGCGCTGTGAGGTGGCTCTCTAGGTTGTCTCCAGCACCTTCCTGACTGGCCTCCGACAGCGGGCTTCTACAATAAGGGGTAGTTTCTCTCACGTTTCAAGGTGTTGCGTGGTCAGTGATCGACCCTCGGGGGGAGGGTCATCTGGACGTCGTTGTGCAACAGTTAAGTAGAGGAGGTAACTATGGTCGGGCAACGGAGAGCTGTTCCGTTTTTGGTGTTGTTAGCAGTGGTGCTGGTCCTGGGATCGGCGTGCCAAACAAATCCCGGTGTGGATGTTGCTGTAGCTGAAGAGGGTGTGGGCGAATCGTATAAGATCGGAGCGCTGGTGGCGGTTACCGGACGTGCATCATCGCTCGGCGTTCCGCAGCGCAACACGTTCGAGATGCTGCAGCAGCAGATCGATGCCGCGGGCGGGGTCCGCGGCCCGGATGGTCTGATGCATCCGGTCGAGATCATCGTCTATGATACCGAGAGTGAGGAGACCAAGGCCGTTCTCGGTGCGAAGAAGTTGATCGAGGAAGACAATGTCGCAGTGATCCTTGGGCCGACGCAGAGTGGCACGGCCCTGGCCCTGATTGACAGTGTCCAGAAGGCGGAGATTCCGCTTATCGCAAACGCTGCCAGCATTCAGATCGTGGAGCCGGTGGCCGAGCGCACGTGGGTCTTCAAGACGGCGCCCAGCGATCGACTGGTGGTGGCCGCCCTCATCGAGTACCTGCAACGCCAGGGCATCAGCAGGGTTGCCTGGATGAGCGTCAACACGGCCTACGGCGACAGCGGCAAGATCGAGTTCGAGGCAGCCGCGCCTGGGGCGGGCATTAGCATCGTCACCTCCGAGAAGTTCGAGGCCACCGATACCGACATGACGCCGCAGTTGACGAAGATTCGCGGCACGGATGCAGAAGCTCTGATCATCTGGTCCATTCCCCCCTCGGCTTCGGCTGTCACAAAGAACGCCTACGACCTGGGACTGGATATGCCCATCTTCCACAGTCACGGGGTCGGTAATGAGACGTTCATCGAGCTGTCAACCAAGGAAGCTGCCGAGGGCGTGATGTTCCCCATCGGGAAGATTGTCGTGGCGGACCAACTGCCCGACAGCGATCCGCAGAAGGCGACGCTCCTCGGTTACGTCGAGGAGTATCAAGCGGCCTACGGAGAGGCCCCGACCACCTTTGGTGGTCACGCCTGGGATGGCGTCTATCTGGCACTTCAGCTCCTGGAAGAGGTCGGACCGGACCGCTCAGCGATGCGGGATGCGCTGGAGTCGACGCAGAACTTCGTGGGAATCGGAGGCGTCTTCAACTTCTCGACGTCGGACCACAACGGCCTGGATACTAGCGCTATCACGATGGTCCGTATCGTCGACGGTCAATGGACTTGGGTCCAGGACTAGCAGGTTTAGCTCCGTGATAGGCTTTCACGAGCAACTCCTGCAATACGTGGTCACCGGTGTGACCACGGGCGCCATCTACGCGCTGCTGGCGGTCGGCTTCGTTGTCATCTACAACGTGACCGGCGTGATCAACTTCGCGCAGGGGGAGAGCGCTATGCTGGGCGCGCTGCTGATGGTCCAATTCAGCAGCCGCCTGGCATTGCCTCTGCCGCTGGCGCTCCTGCTCTCGCTGATTCTTGTCACGGCGATCGGTGCGCTCCTGTACGGGCTGGCGATTCGACCAGCCCGTCACGCTTCGCCGGCTTCGCTCATCATCATCACCATAGGTGCGTCTATCGCGTTGCGTGGGGCGGCGCTGATGATCTGGGGCACCAACTCCTACCTACTTCCGGCTTTCACCCCCTCGCCGCCCCTTCGCCTTGGAAGTGCCGTCCTGCGATCGCAAA
>SLDA01000631.1 GCA_007125545.1 Thermoflexales bacterium
AGTGTATTCCGTGGTCAATATCCATTCTCCCCGTCCGTGTATTCAGTGTATTCCGTGGTCAAAATCCATTCTCCCCGTCCGTGTATTCAGTGTGTTCCGTGGTTAATCATCTTCCTCCCACCCCAACTCATCTCTCTGAATTGCCAAACCCGCGATTTGTGGCATAACAGGGGGCACGGACTCACACTGGAGGAGCAAAGCGCGCATGGAGAATCGCCCAACACTGTCGCCGCAAGTCGAACCGGAGGAAATTGCCCTGGATCGCGCGCTGCGACCCCGCAGGCTTGACGACCTGACCGGGCAAGATCGAGTCAGAGAGAATCTGCGGATTTTGATCGAGGCCGCCAGGGGACGCAACGAAGCCCTGGAGCACGTCCTCTTCTACGGCCCACCCGGACTGGGCAAGACCACGCTAGCCCACATCATCGCGCAGGAAATGTCCGCCAACCTCCGTGTCACCGCCGGACCCTCCATCGAGCGCGCCGGGGATCTGGCCGCGATCCTGAGCAACCTCCGCGAGAAGGAAGTGCTCTTCATTGACGAATGTCACCGCCTGGGCAAGGCCGTGGAGGAGATCCTCTACCCTGCAATGGAGGATTTCGCGCTCGACCTGATTATCGGACAGGGGCCGGGCGCACGCTCCGTTCGCCTGAACCTACCCCAATTTACCATTGTGGGCGCGACAACCCGGCTGGCACTGCTATCAGCGCCGCTGCGCACCCGTTTTGGTGCCGTCTACCGGCTGGATTTCTACGATCAAGCGTCGCTGGAGGAGATCGTGCAGCGCGCGGCGCAGGCCCTGAGCGTACCGCTGGAGCCGGAAGGCCGCGCCGAGATCGCACGCCGCGGACGGGGCACGCCCCGCGTGGCGCTACGCGTGCTACGTCGGGTGCGCGACTATGCCCAAGTGCGCGCTACCGGCGTCATCACCGCCGAGATCGCACGGGAAGCGCTCTCGTTGCTGGAAATCGACGAACAAGGCCTTGACGACCTCGACCGGCGCGTGCTACTCGCCATTATCACCAAATTCGACGGTGGGCCGGTCGGACTCGATACGATCGCGGCCTCGATAGGCGAAGCAGCCGACACGATTATGGACGTAGTTGAACCCTACTTGCTCCAGCTCGGCTTCATCGAACGAACGCCGCGCGGACGTATGACGACGCGCCTGGCCTACGAGCATCTCGGCATACCGGACCAGCGCCCGGCACAAGGTACGCTCTTCAATGCAGCCTCGTAACCTGCACAGCGTGAGCCCCTTCCCTCACGTCTCGACTGCCGCTCTGCGACGGTGCGCAGCTTCTCGTTCGTCCGACCCGGGAGGCACCCCGTGCTGAGCCTGAGCAAGGTCCTCAAGGCGCGGTATCGTGTTGACCGCATGCTAGATATTGGTGCCCTGGAAGGTCACTATGGCGGTTGGGATCTTGAGAAAAACGAACCGGTGCTCATCAAAGAGCTACTGCCGCAGCCGGACCTGGATCCCGAGACTCTGGAGACCCTGCGCACCAGTTTCGAGCGTGACGCGGTCGGCCTGACCCGGTTGCACCACCCGCATATCGTCCATGTCCTCGACCACTTCTGCGCCCCCGGCGACAGGGGCCCGGAGCTCAACGCCTATCTCATTGAGGAGGTAGTGCCGGGTCAGACGCTGACGGAGTTGATCCAGCGCGAGGGCACGATCCGCGAGTCACGGGTGACGGCGTGGGCTGAACAGCTCCTGGAGGGGCTAACCCACGCCCACCAGCAGGGCGTCTGCCACCGTGATATCAAGCCCGACAATATCCTGATCACGCCCGATGACCGCGCCATGCTCACCGGCTTCGAGATTGTCGCGCTCTGGAACCCACTCGATCCGCGCACCTGGACCGCAAAGCGTGTGATGGGTACGCCCGACTATGCCCCGCCGGAGTGCTGGGGGATGAAGATGACCCATGTCGATGCCCGCAGCGATATCTATTCGCTTGGCGCCAGCCTATACCACGCGTTGACAGGAGAACAGCCACTGACCGCCGGAGAACGAACCTCCAATCCATACCGCTTCCTGCAGGTGAAAGCGCTCAATCCCAAGGTGAGTGGGGAAACACGCGACGTAGTGATGAAGGCGATGGAACTCCCGCGCGATAAACGATTCCAGAGTGCCGGTGAGATGGCCAAGGCGCTCCGGCACAAGTCGGAGTATGTCCTAAGCGCGTCGCCACCGCCTGCAGCCATCTGGCCCGCCTATGGCCCGCGCCGCTGGACAGGGCAACGCAAGCCCCGCCTCCGTCCCCTGCTGGTATTCGTGCTCCTGCTCGCGGTGGCGGGACTGGGAATGGCAGGGCTCAACCAGTCGGGGTTCGACTGGGTTCGCGGAGCGCTTGCCCTCGCGGGCGGGAGGGAAAACGGGGATCCTGTAGCGGACCCCTCCGATGAAACCGAATTCCTGCTGGAGATTGTCGGCGTTGCTGAATCCGCCTTTCCTGTGGCGACGCCGGTGAGTTCTGTCGTTGAAGCACCCTCCCCACCGCAACCGGAGGAGGTCGATGTCGTCGACACGCCCGCCCCCCTCCCCAGCCCCACACCTGTGCCCGTCGATCTCGCGCACGCGCCACCATCCGGTTGGCAAAACGTGCTCGACGAAACCTTTGCCGACAACCGCAGCGGCTGGCTGGTCAGTGACCATGAGGATGACTGGGGCACCATCAGCCGGCAGGTCACGGGTGGCACCTACCGTTGGACGGTCAACGCTCCACAAGCGGTGGGCCGCTGGAGCACGCTCAATCTGCTCAATGGCGAGAGCGCCTTGGGTGATTTCTATGTCGCGGTAGATGCCCGGCGGGAGAGCGGACCGCTGGCGGCGGCCTATGGCCTGCTGCTGCGACAAACCGATGGCCTCTATTACGTCTTCAACGTCCGGGACGATGGCCATTACCAGTTCAGCCTCTGGGCCGGCTACGAATGGAGACCGATCATCGACTGGACACAGACCACGATCGTGCGCCAGGGCGAGGTCAACCGGCTCGCAGTACGCGCGGAGGGCAGCGGCTTCACGCTCTTGATCAACGATCAGTGGATGGCCCAGATTGAGGATGACGGAATCGAGCAGGGCCGGATTGGTCTCTCGATCTCGACGGCGGCGACCCAGGGCGACGCTGTCTTCATCTTCGATAACTTCACACTCTGGACCCCCTGAATGTATTTCCCCAGTTCCCGGATTCACCTCACCGCCGTCGCTCACTCAAGGAGACGCTTGTATGCCTGAAGTCTGGACCGTTATCGTCAACGGGCTCTGGATACTGGGATTGTCCGTACTGCTCGCGGCATGGTCACACGCCCGCTACGCCGCCTCCCAGATGCGGGTCACCACACGCGTGATGCTGCGCGAGCTGCGCTACGTGTTGGCGATGGATGTGGGGCTGCTGCTCTTCGTGTCCGGGATGGCGGCAACCGAGAGCCGGCCCGCGGCTCGCAGCCTCTGGATCGCCATCGGCGGGTTCGTCGTGGCACACGGCGTGATGCAAGTTGTAGCAGCCCGCGGTACAGGGACGAAAGGGTAGGCCATCCGGTGAAACTCACACCTCTCTCCCGGGCCGGGCTCGCCCTGACGCTCTCTCTGCTGCCGGTAGCGGCGCTGTTGCTCATCCGGCTCATCCAGAGCGTCGACGCGGAGACCACTCAAAGCACGCTGGCGGCTATGCCCGTGGCCCTCGGCGGCGGCATCCTCGCCGGAGCCGCCGCCGAGGCACTCGTCAACCGCAGCCGGAGCACCCTCCAAACGCTGGTGGGTTTGGGGCTCAGCGCGGGGATCGGCGTCCTCACGATCGGCTACATCAATCTGATCCACATCCGCGGCCCGATGAGCAGCGTCGGCACCCTCAGTCGCACCGTGGAACAGGTGACCCTCTTCGTCGCCTTCCTGACGGCGCAGGGTGCCGGCATCCTGCTCGCCCCGGTGGTGCTGCCTTCGCGGAGACCACCGGCTAGGTAACGCAGAGAGGGCGGAACCAGTACGAGACGTCCTTCTCTTTTCGCCTTTAGGCCTGTGCGTTTCACTCTGGGATATTCCTCTCGCTTGCTGACCGTCCAGCCGCCGCATCGCCGCCCCGTGGTATAATCCAGGGCATGCTGCTCAAGGGAACTCGCGACTTCCTCGAACTGATCAAGTTCGAGCATACGCTCTTTGCCCTGCCCTTCGCCTATCTGGGGATGCTGCTCGCGGCGGGGGGCTGGCCTGCCTGGCCCGTGGTGGTGTGGATTACGGTCGCGATGGCGGCCGCACGCACGCTGGCGATGGGGACCAACCGTCTCGCGGATCGGGTACTCGACGCCCAGAATCCGCGGACGGCGATGCGGCCCCTGCCCAGCGGCCGCATGAAGCCGCGCACGGCGTGGACCGGCACCGTGATCGCGGGGGGCGTGCTCGTGCTGGCGGCGTGGCGGTTGGGACCGCTGCCGCTGCTTCTGCTGCCCATCGCGCTCTTATTCCTCGTCGGATACGCCTTCACGAAGCGCTTCACCTGGCTCTCGCACTATATCCTGGGCTTCACCGATGGGCTGGCCCCGGTGGGAGCCTGGGTCGCCGTACGCGGCTCGCTCTTCACCACCGCCGACCTGCCTGCATGGCTACTCCTAGCCGCGGTCACAGCCTGGATCGGCGGCTTCGACCTGATCTACGCCTGCCAGGATGTAGAGGTCGATCGGGCCTGCGGCCTCCACGCGATCCCGGCACGGTTCGGGGTCCCGGCGGCACTGACGCTCTCGGCTATCAGCCACGTCATCACAATGGCGCTGCTGGCGGTAGTCGGGGTCGCACTGAACCTGGGGTGGCCCTATGGAGTCGGCCTGATGGTCGTCGGCGCGCTGCTCGTCGCCGAGCACCGGCTGATCTCACCCGATGACCTCTCGCAGCTCGACGTCGCCTTTTTTCACGTCAACAGCGCCATCAGCATCACCCTTTTCCTCAGCACGTGGCTCGCAACGGCTCGCGGCTGAAGGCTATGGCCAGGATGTAAACCCACAACTACCCGTAGGATGGACATCACACAATGACAAATACAATACCCATTACCCAAATAACCTTCGTTCGCCACGGCGACGTTCACAATCCGGAGAACCTGGTCTACGGGCGGCTGCCCGGCTTCCGGCTCAGCGAGATCGGGCGGCAGCAGGTCGCGCAGACGGCGCAGGCGCTGGCTAACGGCTCGTTACCGGCTCCCGATGCCATCTTCGCCAGCCCGCAGCCACGAGCTCAGGAGAGTGCGCAGCTCATCCAGGTCCGCTTTCCTGAACTGGAGATCGTAACCGACCACCTGATCGACGAGATCGACGTCTACTTCGAGGGCCACCCCGCCGAAGAGGTTGCCGAGCGCGGCTGGGACCTCTACACAGATGTTGAGCCGGGTTACGAGACCCCCACAGACATAGCGGCTCGCGGCGCCCGGTTTGTTGCCAACGTGCGGGAAACGCACGCGGGTCAACATGTACTCGCCGTCACTCACGGAGATGTAATCGCGTTCACGATCTTGAAAGTTATGCAAGAGCAGGTGGGGATTGCCTTCAAGCGCACACTCGACCGCTTCGGCATCGACGACGTCTACCCCGCCACGGCTTCCCTGACGACACTGATTTACCGCACCCCCAGGCCAAATGAGATTCCCGACCTCGTCTACACGCGTCCCTATGACGAGGATCTGGTCCGTCCCTCGCTCTCATAGATGTAACCCGACGGAGGAACACGATGGTGCGACTTGGCGGCTTTTTCGATGAAACCTTCAGCACACCCGAGGAATGGGTAGCCATTCTGCAGTCGAAGGGCTATACTGCGGCATATGCACCTTTCCGCGTCCCCGCGGGCGGCACCTTTCCCGGCGACGAAGAAGTCCTGGCATACCGCAGGGCGGCCGAGGCGGCAGATATAGTCATTTCCGAGGTGGGCGCCTGGGGCCGGAACTACCTTTCCGAAGATGAGGGCGAGCGCCAGAGGGCGGTTGCGGAAAGCATCAAGCTGCTCGAAATAGCGGAGAGACTGGGGGCACGCTGTCTGGTGAATTCGGCGGGACGGCGGCAAAATCCCGCGGATAACTTTGCCGACGAGACCTTCCGCCTCATCGTCGCCACGGTGCAAACGATTGTGGATGCCGTGAATCCGATAGAGACCAGGTTTACACTGGAGCTGCTGCCCGGTGTCTTCCCCTATTCCTGCGATAGCTATCTCGATCTGCTGGAGGCAGTGGACCGCAAAGGCTTCGGCGTCCATTTCGACCTGAGCAATGTCATCGTCACACCGTATCTCTGCTACCACAGCGACGAGTTGATACAGGAATGTATGAATAAACTGGGGCCTTTCATCAGGAGCTGTCACGCCAAGGATGTGACGGTGTCGAAAGGGATGGTCGTGCATATCAACGAGACACGGCCCGGACTGTGCAGTCAAAACTATCCTGCCCTGATCGAGGCATTGAACCGGCTAGATACGGATATGCCCCTGATGATGGAGCATCTTGCCTCCAATGAGGAGTACGATCTGGCAGCTGAATATATTCGTTCATGCGGAGAGGTCAGGTCTTGAGAGTCCATATCACGAGAACGGACCGGGGGTTGGGCCTGGAACTGTATGCTACTTTCCAGGGGTATGGATACGATGTATTTTCTGGACTCTATGGCATAGATCCCACCGCGGTGGAGACGCTCAAGATTCCCTACTGAAAGGGGCAATCCATTGAACAACAACTCGAAGGCCCTACGTATCCAAATGCTAAAGCTCTCATCTGCGATGATCTGCCTCGCCCTCCCGGTTCTGCTGCTTGCGGGGTGCCGGGGCGGCAGAGCCGCGGAAGCCCCTGCGCCGCTCCGCTTTGCGGTGCTCCCGATTCTGGACACGCTCCCCATCTACGTCGCGGAGGCCGAGGGCTACTTTGAAGCGGAGGGCGTGGCGGTGACGCTGGTGCCCGCAAGCTCTGCAGGCGAGCGCGACCAGTTGTTACAGGCCGGCCAGGTTGACGGTGTGATCACCGACCTGGTAGCGCTGTCACTGTACAACCGCGAGGTCACGCGCGTGATCGCCGTACGCTATGCTATGACGCCCACGGCTGAGTTCGCGCAGTTCCGGCTGTTAGCGGCGCCGGGTTCCGGGATCAGCGAACCGGCCGACCTGCGCGGCGTGCCTATCGGCGTCTCCGAATGCACCGTCATCGAATATGTCACCACCAAGCTTCTGTTGGCCGAGGGGCTCGGGGCAGACGAGATTGTGACACTGGGCGTACCCCGGATTCCGGAGCGGATGGCGCTACTGAGTGCCGGCGAGCTGCAGGCAGCGACCCTGCCCGAGCCCCTGGCCTCGCTCGCGATCCAGCAAGGCGCCACGCTCATCATCGATGATCGCGTCCACCCGGAGGTAAGCGGCAGCTTCTTTGCCTTCACGTCCGGCACCGTCCGCACCCGTGAGGCGGATGTCGACCGCTTCCTGCGCGCCATCGACCGCGCCGGCACCGCTATCAATGCGGACAAGACGAGATGGGACAGTCTGCTCACCGAACAAGCCCTCGTCCCCGAGCCTCTAACCGGGAGCTACCTCCTTCCCGACTATCCCACAGGCGGCCTCCCCACCGAGGCGCAATTCGCCGACGTCGTAGAATGGCTGCAAGCAGCCGTACGGCTGGGCAAGGGGCCGGCGTATGAGGATGTGATGCGTGAGCAGTAGGTCAGCGCATGGCTTCGAGTACTAAGTTGTACCATGATCGCCTTTGACGCCGCGACTTTCGCCTACGCCGGCCGGCCTCCGGTCTTCGACCGGTTCGCGTGGCGAGCGGGCGCGGGTGAACGGTGGGCGGTACTGGGGCCATCGGGATGTGGAAAGAGCACGCTTCTTTTGCTCCTTGCGGGCCTGCTCCAACCCCAAACAGGGGCGGTCGCTGTGGGCGGCGCGACGCTCTCACGCCCCCGTCCCGAGACCGGACTGATTCTCCAGGAGTACGGACTCCTGCCATGGGCGACCCTCCGCGCTAACGTCACCGTCGGGCTGCGCATCCGTCGCTTCTACGGGCCGGATGGGCGCCATGCGCCTGCCGGCGCACCCCTCGACCGTGCTGCCATCGCCAAACGTGCCACCTACTGGCTCCGGCGCCTGGACATCGAGGAGGTGGCCGACCGCCGTCCGGGTGAGGTCTCCGGCGGGCAGCGGCAGCGCACTGCCATCGCCCGCGCGCTCATTATGCAGCCCGATTTACTGTTGATGGACGAGCCCTTCTCCGCGCTCGATGCGCCCACCCGCGAGGACCTACAAACACTCACGCTCGAGCTCAGTGCCGAGGGCCGCCTGACCGTGGTGTTGGTCACACACAGCATCGAAGAAGCCGCGTTCGTCGGGCAGAAGGTGCTCCTACTGAGCACCCCGCCCAACCGGCTGGCGCGTATCATCGACAACCCGCACCCCGCCGATGCACCATACCGCAGATCGCCCTCCTATCAGGCCATCTGTGCGCACCTACGGCAGGAACTGGAGGCGCTATGAGCGAGCCAAAGTCGGACCTCGCCCTTTCCACCCTCCTCACCCCCTCGCCCACGCGGCCAGCCGACGCGCGGCCATTCCGATGGCCGGGGGTAAGGGCCTCGATCAGGCCCGCTAGCCCAACCCCAACCCGCTCCGCCCACGCCTCTTCCGCTCTCTCCTTCCCCTCGCCCACGCAGCTAGGCG
>SLDA01000556.1 GCA_007125545.1 Thermoflexales bacterium
CTCGTTCTGGGGGCTGATGTACAGCCGCGTGGCCATACGCCACATCGGGCTCTTGCCCTGGGCTATGCTCGCCCTCTATTGGGCGTGGCGCTTGCTCCGGTCGAAGAACCTCACACGTAGCGCGACCGTAGCTGCCGTGATCGGCATCGGAGTGGGAACGGGGGGCGCGTTGCTGACCTACTACGCGGGGCGGCTTATGCCCGTGCTGCTGCTGGCGGCACTCCCCTTCGTGCAGCCGCGGCGCCGCCGGTGGCGTCCCTACCTGGTCGGGATTCTGCTGGGTATGGTGCTGTCGCTGCCGATGTTCTGGGCCGCCGCGCAGTTGCCCGGTGCGGACGCGCGCGTCAGCGAACTGGCCCTGCCGATTCACGCGCTCTTCTCGGGCGATCCCGGTCCTTTGCTGCAGACCAGTTGGACCACGCTCGGGATGGCGCACGCCCGGGGCGACCCCGAGTGGCTCTACAACACCAGCGAGCGCCCGGTCTTCGGCCCGGTGGGCGCCCTCCTCTTCTATCTGGCGCTGATCACCACCCTGATCCGATGGCGGCAACCGGCGTCGCGCTACCTGATGTTGTGGCTGGCTGCCGGCATCAGCCCGGCCCTGATTAGCCTCCCGCCCTCCAGCTATGGGCACACCATTCTGGCCCTGCCCGCCGTCTACCTGACGCTCGCATCACTGGTAACTGTTCCGATGACCCTCCAAGCGGGCCGGCTTGGGGTAACGGAACAACGTCGTTCGGCGGCTGCGGCGGTCATTGCTGTTGTCCTGATCGCGAGTACGGGCGTTCGCGACCTCCCCGGCTACTTCACGGCCTGGCCGCGAGAGGGCATGGTGCGCTTCCTCTATCGTGCCGACTACCGGGCTACGGCGCGTTTCCTGGAGCACCACCAGGGCCGCGCCCTCGCCGACGGCGTGGCGATCGGGAGCCAACTGTTCGGCCCCTGGGACAGGGTCGCGTTGGGTACGGATAGCGAACACGCGGCGCTCGCCCGGTGGGTCGATCCCCATCGCGCCCTCATCTTCGTCGGGGGTGCGGAGACCGATCTCTACCTGACGGAGGTCCTGGCGCGCGACGCTACAGATCCGACCACGCCGGTTGGCGCGCTGCTAACGGCGGGGGCGCCGATCCCGGCACCTGAAGGCATGCAGGGATACCGGATGGCGGTCGTCGCGCCGCCGGCGTCGGCGATACGGCACGCTGCGGATGGCACCGTGCTCGCGTCAATGCCGTTTGCCGGGGCGCTGGGGCTGGAGGCTGTGAGCATCTGGCCCTCCGAGGAGGCCTCCTCGGAGGGAGGGCCGGCGCTCTGGGTCGCGACATGGTGGACGGTGTCGAGCCCACTTCCCTTACCCGAAGAGATTCTGATCCCCAACCCGCCCCCGCCCGGCGTCTACAATGGGCCGCGGCTCAAGGTCTTTGCGCATCTCAGCGCAGGGGATGAGGTGGTGGGAATCGACGATGGCTTGTGGGTCGATCCCTACAGTCTGTCACCGGGGGATAAGGTACTGCAATTCCATCACTTCACGCTGCCGGAAGAGGCTCCGGCAAGCCTTGTCGTGCGGCTCGGTCTCTACGACCCCTCAAACGGGGCGCGGTGGCCGACCGAGATGGGCGCCGACTACCTGGAGGTGGCGCTGAGCCGGTAGGGCTCAGGCGAATCCCAGCCGCAGCCACAACGGCGGGCCCAGAGTCACCAGGCCCACCACGATGGAGACAATTGCGGCGACGAGCACAGCGGCTGCCATCAGGTCTTTGACCTGCTTGGCCAGCGGATTGTACTCGGGGCTCACCAGGTCCACGAGCGTCTCCGCCGCCGTGTTGAGCAGCTCCATCACCAATACGGCGCCAATGGTGAGCGCCAGGAAGGCCCACGACTGGAGCGGAATGCGCAGCCAGAGACCGAGCATGATCGCAGCCAGCGCTGCACTGAGATGGAAACGAAAGTTGCGCTGTGAGGCTATGGCGTACCGAAGCCCCTCTCCTGCATAGCGAAAGCCACTCAAGAAGCCCCTCCTGTACGTGTGTGCTACTCCGGTAAAGCGATAGTCACGCCCAACAACCGCAGTATCTCGCTCTGAACGCTCCACATCTGCTCCTTTTCCTGGCTATCTGCGTGGTCGTATCCAAGTAGATGCAAAACCCCATGCACCGTCAACACCTGCAGCTCCTCGGTCAGGGACCCCCCCGCCGAAGCTGCCTGTTCTCTTGCACGATCGATCGAGATCACCACATCGCCCAAATAGTTGGGAAACTCCGCACTTGCACCGGAAAACGGCCCCTTCGTCTCGTTAGCGAATGACAGGACGTCGGTTGGGCGCGGCTCGCCGCGGAAACGGCGGTTGAGGTCCTCAAGCGATGCGTCATCCGAGATGACAATAATCACCTCACAGGGCTCTTTCAGATCATGCCGCAGCAGCGTGAACTGCGCCGCTTGCTCGAGCGGCGCCGGATCCACGGCTTCGACCTGGTCCTCGACCTGCACGTCAACGTGATGACCGGCTTTCATGTCTCCGCATCCTCCTGCTCCTGGCCTTGCTGCTCCTGTGTCTCAATATTCGGGACCGCGAGTAGTATCAGCTCCCTGATACGCTCAGCCGCAGAGACGCCGGTCTCCGCGACCCCCTCTCCATCGTCCAGACTCGGAAAGAGTTCGGCCTCCTCCATCTCGATAGCTGCAGCGTGTTGGTCTGTCCCCGGCTCCGCTACCTGCGCCTCGGGATACTGCACGCGGGGGTGGAAGGCCCCACGGAGCAGATTCACATAGGTGCGCTTCACCGTGTGCAATTCAGCCATCGTGATGGGACAGTCATCAAGCTGACCGTCCTTCATACGCTGCTCGAAGATCCGATCGATCAGCGCCTCCAGTTCCTCGGCAGTCGAGGGGCGCACCGCGCGGGTGGCAGCCTCCGAACTGTCAGCCAGCATCAGCAGCAGCGTCTCACGGCTCTGCGGCTTGGGGCCCGGATACCGGAACTGTGCCTCGTCAACCAGGTCGGCCTCGCCTCCGGCGGCTTCCACGGCTTTCTGATAGAAGAAGCCTACGCGCATTGTACCATGGTGCTCGGGAATGAAAGCCCGTACCTGTGCGGGCAGGCGATACTGCTTGGCAAGCTTGATCCCATCACGGACATGGCCCACCAGCACATCGACGCTCGTGTACGGATCGAGCCGGTCGTGGGGATTGCTCAAGCCCTGCTGATTCTCCACAAAGAAGTAGGGACGGGAGAGTTTGCCGATGTCATGATAGTAGGCCCCCACCCGCGTCAGCAGCACGTTGGCCTTGATCCGTTCAGCCGCCTGCTCTGCGAGGCTGGTGACCATCATAACGTGATTAAAGGTCGCAGGGGCCTCGCGCAGGAGACGCTGCAGAAGCGGGTGATTGGGACGGCTGAGCTCCGTGAGCCGGAAGGTCGTCGTCAAGTCAAAGATGGGGGTCAGCACGAAGAGCCCGCCGACCGTGAGCGCCCCCGAGATCAATCCGCCCAACACACAGAGCGACATCTTGATCATCAGACCCAGTGGCGAGACGGTAAGCTCGTCCATTGAGAAGACGAAGATCACCAGGGCCTGCACGATGCCGCCGAGCATCCCGGATCGGAAGAGCGCGCCCGTCTGCTCGTAGCGCGGCAGCGTGAAAATGGCGAAGAGCCCGCCCAGCAATACCATCGCCGTGATCTTCAGCGACTGCGCACCGACCCATCCGCTCACGGCACTGACCAGCAGCGCCGATGCCACACCCGGCACCGGCCCGACCGTCGTCGCAATCAGCATACCGGCAGCGGCGCCGGGGTAGAGGTAGGGGACGAGCTCGCCGCTACGGATGAGGATCCACGCCAGGCCCAGGAAAACCGTAACAATGGCCGCAATCAGCAGCTCCTGCTTTCCCCCATCGAGCGCCGTCGGATCCAACCGGTAGATGAAAACGCCGACAATCATGGTAGCCACACCGGAGAAAAGCATCACCGCGAACACATTATACTCGTCTTGCGTGGCCGAGGTCAGACCCAGCTCCTCCAACGCCTCGACGTCGAGCCGCGACAGCGCCGTGCCCTCGCGGATGATCACCTCGCCGCTGCGATACTGACGGATGGCCGGATCGACCGCGTCACGCGCCGCCGCAATCGCTGCCTCGGTAGCCTCGGCATCGTAGAAGACGTTAGGCTGCACGAACCGCGAGACCAAATCCTCCACGACCTCGGCCTCGTCCTGTGCCAGCTCCAGTGGCACCATCGAGGGAATGCGGTTGCGAATCAGGAAAAGATCCGCCTCGCTGATCTCTTCCTGGCGCATCACCCGGTCGAGCAAGTCCAGGAACTCAATCTGTACCCGGCTCCAACTCGAGTCCGGCAGGGTGAGAATGGAGTTGACCACGCTGTCGGAGAGGTCTTCCAGCTCCGGTACGGCCCGGAGCCACGCGGCCTGGGCCGACGGCGGTCCGACGCGATCCGCGCGGAGAGCCCGGACGTACTCCAAAAAGGAACGGCCACGGGCGTACTGCTGCCGGGCAATTTGAGGATCCGGCGGGGTGTAGATCGCATTAACGCGGCGGGCAGCATCCTGGCGTGCCTGCTCGCTGAGAATCTCACTGATAAAGGTGACTTCACGGGGTGCACGAATGTCCTGGGGTGACACCTCGCCGATGGCAAGATCGAATTCGCCGGGCGCCGCGTAGATCAGAACGACACTTGCCACGGCCACAATCCAGATCCAGAACAGGATCTGGCGTAACGACCAGACACGGCGGTGTCGGCGTTCTCGCTGTGTTTTCAAGGCCCCATTTGCTGGTTTCATAGTCTAATTCGGCACGCAAGAGGGGCTCCCCACAGGAGCCCCTCCCCGGTCAACAGCGTCATATCACGATCAGGAGTCAGGTGGAGAGCAAGTCGCGGACGACCTGATTGACCACTCGGCCATCAGCCCGTCCTTGCAAGCGGGGCATCAACATCCCCATCACCTTGCCCATATCCCGTGGTGAGCCGGCCCCGACCTCGTCGATAACGTTCCGAGCCAACTCCCGAATTTCGGCTTCGCTCATCTGAGCAGGCAGATAGGCCCGCAATACATCCAACTCCGGCCCTTCTGCGGTCACCAGGTCCTCACGACCTGCTTCGCGCATAATCTCCACAGCTTCTTCGCGGCGCTTGACCTCCTTGCGGATCAGCTCAAGCACCTCGTCGTCGCTTAACGGATCCGGCGACTCGACCTCGGCCAATTGAACCGAGGTCAGTACCATACGCAACGCCGACCTGCGGTGCGCATCCCGGGCGCGCATCGCAGCCTGCAAGTCCTCTTGGAGCTGTTTCCTAAGGCTCATACTGGATTACGGCCTCACTCCCCGGCAATCATCGGGCCGCACCCGGTGAAGCCGGCACTTATGACTCACGATAGCGGTCTTTGACCGACACCTGACGACTCTTCCGCAATTTCGCGGCACGCTTGCGCTTACGCAAGATGCTGGGCTGTTCGAAATACCGTCGTTTGCGAATCTCGGATAAAATCCGATCGCCCTGCACCTTCTTCTTGAAGCGACGCATCAACGAATCAAAGGACTCGTTATCGTCCGCAGTCACAAACGTCACAAACCTCACCCCCTTCGTGCTCCCGGCCAAAACCGGCTAGGCGTTGCATCTTCCCAAGGGCAAATTGCACAAGTATTATATCCCCGTGAAATGCCTTGTCAAGGCGCGTTAGCCAGCCAAGGCGGGGCTCGATCTCGAACCCCAGAGGGCGACGCGATGACGGCGACGCACTGCCTGGCACGCCGGGCCGAAGGTCTGACCGCGACGGAGAAGAGCGACCTGGCTGTTTGGATTTGTATGTGAGTAAGTATCGGTTAAAATGATACATAGATGTTATTAACTATGTATCATTTTATCCCTGAGGGACAGGGGGCATAGTAGAGTTGATGGTCGAGAACTCCACACACGACAAAGCTCTCGCAATTTTTGCCCAGCACGGCGGCGTGCTTCGGACAAAGCAAGCACTTGCCCTGGGCATTCACCCGCGCACGCTCTACGCCCTTCATGACGCCGGTGCCCTTGAGCGCCTGAGTCGTGGCGTTTACCGCCTGGCCGACCTCCCGCCCCTCACGCATCCCGACCTGGTCGTCGTGGCTCAGAGATTTCCAGACGCTGTCATCTGTCTCATTTCGGGTCTTGACTTCCACGACCTCACCACGCAGATTCCTCACGTCGTCGATGTTGCCATCGAACAGGGAGCATCACGCCCTTCACTCGATTCTCCACCCGTGCGCGTGTTCCATTTTTCCGGAGCGGCATGGTCAGAGGGAATCGAGCAGTATTCGCTGGAGGGAGTTGACGTGCGCATCTACGGACCGGCGAAGACTGTCGCAGATGTCTTCAAGTATCGGCATAAACTGGGCCTGGATGTGGCAATCGAGGCGCTGAATCTTTACCGCAAGCATCCTGACTTCGTTGTCAGCGATCTCTTACGCTATGCACGCATCTGCCGGGTTGAAAACGTCATGCGACCCTACCTGGAGGCGATACTGTGACTGCAAACACCGCTCAATCGGTCCATCGCCGACTATTGAACTTGGCGCGCGAGCAGGGGCGTCCGTTTCAGGAACTGCTCCAGCACTATACGCTAGAGCGTTTCCTCTATCGTCTGGGCGTTTCCCCCTATGCTGATCACTTCGTGCTTAAGGGCGCGCTGATGTTCCGCGTGTGGGAAGGGCCTCTTTCTCGGCCTACGCGGGATATTGATCTGCTCGGATATCTTGACCACTCCGTTGAAAATCTGGTGGTGGTTATGCAGATGGTCTGCGACCAAGCTACGTCTGAAGACGATGGGCTTATCTTTCATCGTGAAAGCGTTGTGGGGGAAGCGATCGTGGAAGCGGCAAGGTACTCCGGAGTTCGTCTGCGATTTCTGGCGACGCTAGGACGAGCACGTGTCCTTCTGCATGCCGACGTCGGATTTGGGGATGTTGTAGTGCCGGAGCCGGTTCTTGTCCAGCTGCCGACCCTGCTCGATTTCTCTCCACCCATTCTGAACGGATACAGCCGCGAGAGTGCGATCGCGGAAAAGCTGCAAGCGATGGTGTACCTGGGAGAGGTCAATAGCCGGATGAAGGATTTCTATGACATCTGGTTGTTGGCCTCGCGATTCACCTTTGACGGCCCGACACTGGCTGCTGCCATCCGTGCGACCTTTAATCGTCGCTCCACGACTTTGCCGGCCGCGCCGCTGAGCCTCAGCGATGAGTTCGTGACTCGACGCGACAAGCAGACACAGTGGGCCGCTTTTGTCCGTCGGCAGATGCTACAGGATAGCGCGCCGAGTTTTGAGCAGCTCGCAGTTCGCCTGCGGGCGTTCTTGCTGCCCGTGGTCGGCGCACTCGTTGCCGGAGAGGCCTTCAATGGACACTGGGCGCCGGGGGGACCGTGGTTATGAAACTCGACAACATTACGACTTCCCCCTATCTCGCCCTCTGCGCTTTGCGGTCATATTTGGAATTGCTGCACGTCAGTGCGCCGCGCCCGGTGACCAGTCGTAGAGGATCGCCAGAAGATAATCGTTTGGACTGTACAGCGGCGTCTCGGTACCGCCGGGATAGAGCTCGCGAATCGTCTCCATCTCGGCAAGGCGGTGCGGAACCACGACGAAGCGCGCGGGGCCGGGGGCTCCTTCCAGATTTGCATCCTCGGGCACGCTCGTGCCCGGGAAGCGCCGCAGCATAAAGGCCAACGTCCCAAAGTCCCAGTAGATTTGGGGCGGCCCCAGCATGTAGACGTATCCCGGACAAGGGAGGTCGGGGTCGGGCGGGCAGATAGGCTCGGGATTGGCGAGCATGTGATGGCCCACCGCCGTCGCGATTTCGGCCGTGGGATTGCCGTAGACCCGTCGCGGAACGTACGCGCCGAAGTAGAAGCCCACATTTAACACCGCGATCACCACAAGCACCGTGGCGGCGAGGTAGACAAATCGCTTGCCGTCGAGGCGCAGCAGCGACGCGACCCGCTGCAGCCCCCAGCTCGCGAAGATAGCGACCGCCGGCGCCAACAACAGACCGCGTTGGCTGCTGGGCGGATTCTCGGTCATAATCCACGCCATCGCCAGCGTCGACCAGAACCAGAGCAGGAGCAGCCTGCGGGAGGGCCACCGCACCCGCACCAGGGCATCGACCATACCCAGCAAGAGGAGGGCCCCGGTGACAAAATCGACAAGGGGACGCCCGGGGCGATACCAGAAGGTCGGGTCGGGTGTAAGATGGAAAGCCGTCGCCGCGCGCCACGTCTGCTGCAAGAGCAGTTGGAGGGCCGACTTGCCCGTGATCTCGACCTCGCGGGTCAGCCAGCCCGACGCAAAGATGCTCACCGCCTCGTAACGCTCGCTGGAGGCCGAAGGGTTGACCGTATACCAGCCTAGCAGAGGCAGGGCCACAACCAACCAGCCCACACCAAAGAGCAGGAGTCCCCGCCAATGACGGCGGAGGAGCGTGGGATCGAACAGATACCAGAGCCCGACCGTTGCCGCGATGAGAAAGCTGACCCACCTCGCCCCAAAGTAGGCGTACCAGCCAAGGCCCGCGGTCGCGCCCGCCAGTCCCCACACAGCCGCTACCCGAGTTTGCTCGGGCCGGGTCTGCTCCACCCGAGTCTGCTCGGGCCGGGTCTGCTCCACCCGAGTCTGCTCGGGC
>SLDA01000430.1 GCA_007125545.1 Thermoflexales bacterium
AGCGATAAGCTCGGCGGAGGGCTTCCCGCGCTCATAGAGTTGGGGGATGAGATGGTGAGCTACAATCCTCAGGGAGCGTAATTTGTCGTTTGCTTGTGTAACGAGCTC
The DNA here is from genome assembly GCA_007125545.1 of Thermoflexales bacterium. Classification (GTDB taxonomy): domain Bacteria; phylum Chloroflexota; class Anaerolineae; order B4-G1; family SLSP01; genus PWVB01. The sequence goes on from SLDA01000430.1 coordinate 109, forward strand.
GTCCCGTTCTTCTGAAGCGGTCTGAGCAGCCTGGTGGGCGAGTCCGGTCTCGACGTGGCGGGGCATGCGGTCCTCGGCATAGGTCGGGTTTCCGCCACCCGGGAACCGGCTGCGAAAGGGTTTGTGCTCTTCCTCATAATAAGCTTCATGCCAATCTTTGCGCAGCGGAAAGCCTTCAAACCCCTCCCACAGGAGCAAGCGCCGCAGATCCGGATGCCCTTCAAAGCGCACGCCGAACATGTCCCACACCTCCCGCTCCTGTAGATTCGCCGCCAAGAACTCGGAGACGATGGAGGGAATGATGGTTCCCTTGCGACTGGCGTGGATGTGCAAAGGGAGATACCCGCCCCCTTCCAGCTGAAAGAGATGGTAGACCACATCGATATGCGGGGGAAGTTGATCAGTTGCTTCCGGATAGTCGACGGCCGTGAGGTTCGACAGATAAACGTAGCCGAACTCATCGCGCAGACAGCGCAGCACCGGCAAGAGATGCATCGCGTCAACCAAAAGACCTTCAAGTGATGGTGGCTCGATCCGTAGCGAACGGGAGACTGCGCACGTGAACCGGTCTTTATGTCCGGGTGACTCGGCAGGGACTTCGCGATGCTTAGGGGGATCGGCAAGGCGCAGGGTTCCGGGAAAGCGCGCCTGCAAGCATTCCCAGACCTCGACGGGCACGCCATTGACCCACTCGGCCACGCTAGCTCTCCTCTTGTCTGGGTCCGACGAGCCCCTCGAGGTCGCGCCAGTTTACGGCACTCGGTTCGAGTATGGGTTGGGCTATGCCCACGTCCCTTCGCGGCTGGAGAGTCCGGACCTCCGCACGGGTCTGAGGGTCCAACCGATCTTGCAGGGTCAGGATACCGTGCAGCAGGGCTTCGGGATGCGGCGGGCATCCGGGAATATAGATATCCACAGGAATCAGACGGTCAACGCCAGACACCACACTATAGCCTTCTTTGAAGGGCCCACCCGAGATGGCACAGGCGCCCATAGCGATCACGTACGTGGGCTTAGCCATTTGATCATAAAGGTTGACCAGCAAGGGAGCTATCTTCATCGTCACAGTGCCAGTCACGATCATCAGATCGGGCTCACGGTAGCTTGCAGACATGCTGTCTAGCCCAGGGCGAATGCTATCAAATTGGGAAGGGCCGTTCACGGCCATATCGCAATCGCAGCACGTCAGCCCGAAGAGCAGCGGCGATAGAGAGCGTTTCCGTGCCCAGGCGAAGAGCCGGTCCAACAGGGCGAGTTTGACCGAGGAACGCAACTCGAGGGGAACTTCGGGGACCCGGATTTCGTGGTCCGGATCGATCTCCTGGCAGGGAGTGCTGGGTTGGGATGAGCGCGTCAAATGGAAATCTCCCCCACAAAACTCACAGAGACGAGGGGCGAGAGAACTCTCGCCCCTCCGTTGGGGAAGGCGGGACTTGAACCCGCACGCCTCGCGGCACATGATCCTAAGTCATGCTCGTCTGCCAATTCCGACACTTCCCCTAACCTCAAATTATACTCCGTATCAAACGATCGGCAAGCGCAGAGGACGGACACGGAAATCACATCCTATCCCTAGGGTCTAAGGAACTCCGCCAGCGCGTGATAAGCAGGGCGCAGCGCACCTCCGCTCCATACCGCCACATCATCCCCTTCTTCAAATCCCCACCAGAAGGGATCGGCGATAGCCCACCAGAACTCCTCATTCTCGGGCGTCCACCTGGGATCGGGCAAGTTCCAGACAAACATCGGTCCAACCCAGGACGACCAGTGCGCCTCCGCAAACTGAAGAGCGCGGACCAGATATGCGCCTTGCTCTTCAGGCGTCACCGCGAACCAGGCATAGTCCGGATGTTCGGGACTATCGCTGGTATGCCAGCCAAACTCGAGAATTGCCACCTGCTTGTGCGCGTCACCGTACTCCTCCATAATCGCCCGCATTCGCTCGGCATGGCGAAAGGAGAAAAAGGGGTGACCTCCGTAGCCGCCGGCAGGATCCGCAACCTCTTCCGGAGCGGTTTCGGGTGGCGCCTTATACCCTGGTGCGTGAAGCCCCAACATATCAAAGTAGGACGCAGCGCCGGCCTCATACATGCCAATGAGATACGTTTCGTCGGGCATCGCCTCCGGCGAAGAGGACCCGGTGGGCGCCAGCCCGGCAGAGACGACGAGAACCTCAGGATCCGCCTGCTTGATCGCGACATAACACGTCTGGAGCAAACGCACGTAAGCGGCGGGATCGGGCACGTGTCCTTCCCACTCGCGGGCCAGATTCGGTTCATTCCAGATCTGATATGCTCGCACGCGCCCTCGATAGCGCGCGGCCAGTACGGAGCAGAAGCTCCCGAAGGCCTCAAGCGAGATAGGCGTGGACAGAGCCACATCGTCCGTATCCGGTGTCAGGGCCCACACGGGTGGGTAATCCACGCGAAAAAGGAGGGCCACACCTGCTTGCTCGGCCTCGTTGACAATACGGTCGGCAGCCGCCCACTCATAACGTCCAGGACCCGCACCTTCCACGTCAGCCCATGCCATACGCTGCTTGATCCAGCCAAATCCTGCACCCTGAACGAGATGCCAATCACGTCTCACAGCAGCCCACGGATCCCACCACATATGCACGTTGATGCCATACTCGGGCGAACCCGTACGTTCTGGCAACGGCCAAGAAGTCGGCGTCGGCAGCGGCGCAACAGTCTCTGGCGGCGCGGAGCTACCAGGGACCAAAAGGCTACTGCCTGCTCCAAGCGCCGTGGCAACCAACACGAAGACCAGTACAAAGACCCGGGGCCGCCAATGGCGCGGCCTACCACCGTTGCGTTCTATTACTGCTTTATATAAGCGCATCCCTCAAAATCGCGATGCGCCTCAGGGAATCTTCGGCATATCACCAAGAGCCTCGAAAGCCGGTCGCGGGGCTCCAGTAAGGTCCAGTATGCTGTAAGGTGCGTTGGGGTCAGTTGGCCCTAGCCCGCCCTTATAGGAGTAGTCAAGATTCCAGAGGAAGGCAAGGTGAACGAAGCCCCATTCACGGAGTAGCTGGAAAGCTTCCATAGCCCACTCCGTTTGCTCTACAAGCGTGTTGTCAGCGGCGAACTCAAAGCCCGGGGGAACCCCATCGAAGCCCTCTGACGTTGCCCAGCCAAACTCGGTAATACAGAGAGGCGTGTTGCGACCTTCGGCCTTGATCATCTCGTGATAACCCCAGAGTGTGCTTTTGAAGGACCAGGAAGGATGCGGCGAGTCAAAGGGCCCGCGGAAACCGGCAGCTGGGTTGTTGTACCCCTCGTCAAAGGCTACGTTTGGAGGCAGATTGTAGCCGTTGTGATGGGCACCCACACAGTCAGCATAATTGAGAAAACCGGCATCGATCATCCGCTGGAAATAGACGAAGTCATCCATTACAGTGAAGCGCGATGCGTTCTCCGGATCGGTAGCGGTAACCCCAGTGGGTGAGAGCGCGCCGCTGATCACAATAATATTGGGGTCCCGACTCTTGATGACTTGATAGGAGAGGCGCAGCATCTCAACGTAGCGCTCGGGACTGATCCCCTCTGCTGTGTCCCATTCGCGGTCCAGGTTCTGCTCATTCCAGACTTCGATGGCATGGATTCGCCCCTTGTAGCGATCGACCAATTCCCCAAGGAAGCCGACAAAGAGCGCCAGGTCATCAGGCGGCCCCGCATGCGGATTATCGCTCAGGTAGCTGCGCGACCATACGGGAGCGCCCACAACACTCAGCATAACCTTGACGTCATGTTCCTCGGCGAAGAAGACCACAGCATCGTACCCGCTCCAATCCATTTGCCCGCGTTCGAGAGAGAAATGATCCCAACGGACCTGTTGCTTGACCCAATCTAGCCCGAGGTGGTCCTTGATCTGTCTAATCGTGTAGTCGGGCATGTGAATCGCGTGGGCAGCGATGCCATATCCGAACTCACCCCAGGGCAGCGGCGGCAGCGCAGCCTCTGCAGAAGCTTCAGCGGTGGGCGTGGGCGGACTCGTCACATCGGTAGTAGCAGTGGGATCGGGTTCTACCGATTCCGCAGTGCCGGCAACCGGCGTGGGATCTTCAGGAATCGACACCTGAGGAGGTGCCACGGTCGGCGTCGGTGCGCCACTTGGCAGTTCGGCTAGACCGAACGCGCAAGAGAGCGCCACACCCATAAGCAAGACCCAAATCGCGCCACCGACGATTAATGAGCGTCCCGAAAAACGAGAGGAAAGGTCTTTCACATACTGCCAGAATGGACTTTCCATTGTGCCTCCATTGATGTATTCGATGCAAGGACGGCTAACGCTCTGACACACTCCGGTGTCCTCGCGGTAGCTACCCCCAACCCAGATCCCGTGCGGAGCGGCGGGTGCGTCGCGCCGGAACATCGTTTTCTGCACGAGCACCGGTTATATCTGTATGGTCATGATCCTCTGGAGGACCTTCAGCCCGCATCCGGTTCTCTATGCGCTCCGACATCGCTACAGCACTCGCGATCTGCTGGGCCTCCTCCGATGCTGAATCAGAGGAATCCACCGCCGCCACCAGATCATCGACCAGGTCGGAAAGATCTGGGTCTGCCGCCCCTTCTATCCGTCGCGCAATCAACTCTTTATAAGCTTGACTACCAAACAGACCAGAGCTGTCCTCCAGTCGTCCGGACTCCTTGAGGAATTCGGCCACGGCTCGGGGATCCTCACGATCCATCCCAGCAGCCTCCTGACTGAATGCGCGCTGATGATGTGTGTCTCCGCGAGCGATATTGACCACGGACACCAGCCGCTCCGCCTGCACTGCGCCGCAGCGGGGACAAGCAGGCGCTTTCTCATCGATTTGACGTGCCAGGTGCCGAAAACGCCCGCGACACGCGATACAGAAATATTCGTAGATTGGCAAACAAACACCCTCTGCAGTTTGGATTCGAGTGGTAGTGTCAGTTAGTGGACGAAGTATACACGGCTTCACGGGGTGAGCAAGTTAGGGGCGCTACGGACCTGCAGGCCCTGAATTGGGGGATAGACCCGCGCGGATAGCCCTCGCGGCAGCAGCAGCACGCGTACGGACACCGAGCTTATCGAAGATCGCCTGGAGATGACGCTTGACCGTGTTCGTCGAGATGACCAGGGTCTCGGCGATTTCCTTGTTGGTGAACCCTTGAGCCAGAAGCGTGAGAACCTCACCCTCTCGTAGCGTGAGATCCCCTAATACGGACCGTTTTCGGGAAGTCTCAAGTGCCTCCGCTACAGTCTCCAGGAAAGCGCGCCGATCGAAGAGGCGCTTTTCCAGGAAAGCAAACACCTCATATCTCTCGTAAGCCCGCATCACGTCGGCGGAGGCTGCCATCCCGCTGACCACCAGGGTTGGAACACCGTGCTCGCGAGCCAGAGCCAGCAGTTGATACCCATCCAATTCAGCGGTGCTATCCGCTCCGCCGGTCGATGGGCGGAGCGAAAGATCGACAGTCGCCAGTAGGTAACTCTCACGCCGCAGACAACCGACCGCTTCACCATAGCTGTTGCACAACCGGACCGGGTACCCGGCATCAGATAGAAGTTCTGAGAGTATGCCGCGCCAACCGGCATCGTCTTCCACAACCAGAACGGACTTAGTATGCGTATCGACTTCAGAGGGCTCTTCGCGATGGAGCTCATGCCGCACCGGCGCGGTACCGGACGACTCAAAAGGTAGCGGGGCAGAGAGCGCACGCTGCACCAAGCGTCTGAACTCTTTCCGATCAAACCGTGCTTTCTCCAGACAGCTCAGTGCCCCATAATCGGTGAGCACACTCACCGCCAATTCGACGGTCGCGTAGCCCGTCAGCAGGAGGCTGACACAGGCCGGGTCTTGGCGCTGAATCGCCTCCAGCACGCACAACCCGTCCTGATTCGCCGCCATCCCGGCCCCCAACGCCAAATCGACGACAGCCAGACGATGCGATGACTGTCGCAGCAAGCGGGTCGCTTCGTCCACGGTACTGGCAATATCCACCTCAAGACCACAGCCCAGGAGTAGCTCGCGGATAATCTGCTGCCAGGCAGGCTCATCCTCGACGACGAGCGCGCGCTGAGGCGCAGTGAGTACCTGACCGTCACTCACCCACCACCTCCGCCCGAGGTAGCTTGAGATGGAAGCTGGTCCCGCGCTCACCATCACTGGCCACCGTTACCGTCCCTCCCAAGCGCATTAACAGGGTCTTAACCCACCACAGGCCGAATCCGAGCCGGACGCCGTGATGCACATCCCGGTCGGCGAGCCCAAGTTCGAAGATACGCTTATGGAGATCAGCAGGAATCCCTGGTCCGTCGTCAATGACTTCTAGGTCTACACAATCGCCGGAAGCGGTGCCGACAATGCGGATCGTACCCACACCCTCCATGGCAGCAGCCGCGTTTTCCAGCAAATTCGTGAAGACAAACACCAGGCTGCGCCGGCTGGCCACTACGGGCGGCAGGTTATCTATGCCGTCCAACTCGACGCGTAGACCGGTAGGAAGCCGGGCATCCGCAGGGGGTTGGCCATCCCCGAGAAACCGTGCATCCTGCAGCGCCGTACTCACACACTCTGCGATCGTTACGGGGGCGGCGTGGATCGGGCGCAGGTATACCAAGCTATCCCGCACCGCATCCATCGCCTCACGAGCACTGTGCTCAATCGCGGTCAGGTTGGAGGCCAGATAATGATCGCTTTGCAGGGCAAGTTCGCACTTGTCTTGAATGCCCTGGACGCGGACCGGAATGGTGCCGACCTTATTGTTCAGATGATGCAAGACATTGGCAGCGACATCGCCAACGGCAGCGAAAGTTTCCGCGACTGCGTGTCGCTCCTCGACGAGTCGCAGCGCACGTTGGCGTTCTGCACTCTGCAAGGCCAGCGCCGCGTAGTAGGCAAGGCAGGTCAGTACTTTGCGATCCCACTCAGACTCCGTGAAGCGTCCGGACTTACCCTGAACCCCATAGACGCTGAACGCGCCCAACGCTTCCCCGCCCTGACTGGAGCGTAGCGGTACGATCAAGGCGCGATTCCACGCCTCTGTTTGCGCCAGAGACACCCTATGAAAGCGGGGATCTTCGCGAACATCCTCGGAAATGATCGCACGCTGTTCGAGCACAGCCTGTCCGGTCAAGCTCGCGTGAAGCGGCAGCCGGTCGCCCCGCTGCAGAGGGTCTGTCGTCGCCTGCAAGACAAGCTCATCTCCGTCGAGTGTCCAGATGGCACTGGCCGCACCGTCGAGCAGATTTGTGGCTTGTGTCACCAGATGCTGCAGCACCTGCTGGTGCGGTTCTACCAGCAATAGATGCGCGACTTCCAGCAGGGTATCCAGCAGGCGTGCTTCCTGGATGGCAATCACGGCCTGCGTTGCCAAGGATTGGAGCAGGTGCCGGTCCTGATCGCCGAAAGCGCCGATCATAGGACTTTCGAGATTTAGCACCCCCTCCAGCCGTCCGCTGGAGCCGACGAGGGGAACCGCCAACTCGGATCGCATACGCAGGTCGGCATCGAGAGGATGATAGAGTCTGACCCAAGGCGCGGCTTCGAGATCGTGGATACACAGCGGCTGGCGGTGAGCGGCAACCCAGCCCATAATGCTGTTCCCATCGATGGGGAGGGCCTCAACCTGAGGACGACCCGACGCCCCGGCAATGGCACGTGTAACCAATATCGCGCCACTCTCGTCGACCAGCCGAAAAATACCGTAGTGGGCTTCCGTCACACCGAGCGCCATCTCAAGAATGGCTTCCAGAGTCTCTTCGAGCCCGAGCCGCGAAGAGATAAGCATACCCGCCCGCCAGAGACGGTTCAGGGCTTCTTCCGTACGCACGAGATCTTGTTGGACACCGGAGAGTCGGTCAGCCTGATAAATCGCCATCGCCGCGTGATTAGCGAGATTGTCGATTATCAGAAGCTCGAGCTGTTCGAAGCGCCGAAGCTCACGTAGATAGATGTAGAGCAGGCCCACGGGCTCGTTGGCCACGACCAGAGGAAAGCAGCCGACGGCGTGCTCGCCGGGCGCTCCGAAGGGAGAAAGCGGTGCCAAGTCGGGCTCGTGATAGGAGAGGATAGGGTTACGTCGGCGAATGGCACGCATCCCAAGGTCATCGGGCCCAGGCGCGGCGAAAACCGCGGTATCCGCCACCTCACCAGCTGAAACGCGGAGAGTCGAGCTGAATGCCTGCCCGGAGGTGTCGTACCCGTAGATCACGGCGACGCTGCCCCGGACCCCGCGGATTGCGCTGGCGACAATTTGTTGAAGGATCGGCTCGATGCTGATCTGCCCGCGCGGTGTGAGCTGATTAATCGCCGTCCCAATATCTTTCAAACTCGCAAGCATCTCAGCCGAGATAGGGGCCTCCACCGGCGTGGAGTCTGTCTCCACTGGCGTGGAGTCTGTGTCCAGCGAGCCGGCTTGTGCCGACACTGATAACCTGGAAGAAGACAAGATTTCACTCATAATTCGCTCATGCGAGAACCTGGCTGTGAAGAGACAATTCTAGCATGGAGCGTACGACATTCAAGACCGGGTGAGGTTCACGAAGAGATCCGGTTCGGC
>SLDA01000213.1 GCA_007125545.1 Thermoflexales bacterium
ACCCGCGCCAGGACAATATGGGGATTGTCGGTGGCTAGCTCTACATATCGGCAATTGTGAAGCATCAAGATTCCCAGATTAGCGATGGCAGGTGCAAACGCATCCGAGGTCACGACCGCACGCTCCCATATGGGCTGCCGGATCTCACCCACATCCCGATCCGGCAGCGCTCCCGGGAACTCAACATAGAGGCGCAGATTTTTACGTGCGGCGCGGTCATAGAGACCCGGTTTGATTCGGGTCGTGCGCTCGGGATAGTCGTCCGCCAGGAGCAACACCCCGGCACCTGTATGAGCAGCGTCGATGGCAGTCTCAGGACTCGAACAGCGCTGAGCCTCCACGCCGCTGCGTCGAAGCACGGTGTACAAGTCGTTATCATCACGGCAGGCCAAGATCAATCCCATGCTAGCATCTCCTCAGCCTATGAATGGCGTCGCAGTGTTCTATCCAGGCATTGCTTTTCGCCACGAAAGCACGTAGGGTCCACGGCGCCATCCCGCCACTGGGATCCAAATCGTCCACGCTCACTGCCGCCAGCAAGTAGGGCTCAAGAGGAAGCCGGTCATATACCTTCACCATATGGAGTCCGTCACGTGTAGCCCAACCCTCTCGAATCATTCGATGGTGATCAAAATAGAGCCTGACACCGGGCGTGTAGGTCGCGTCAGGATCGAGTACAAAGGCACCTGCGGCGCGGGAGGCCACGACCATCTCTGGCCCGACTTCATCGATCTTCCCGAACATGATGTAGTCGGGGTATTCCGGTGGTTCACTATCATAGTACCGCGTGACTTTTGACGGAGTCAGCGACCCCGCCGAGATGCGACCGTCCTCTATGGTAAGGCGCGACGCCGCTCGCAGCTCGCAGTCGGCGCGAATACTCTCCCAGGCGTGCTGAGTGGTTGAGTGCACCACTATCTCCGGATCCGCGACACGTACAACGGAATGTGCGGGTGTGCGATTGAGCGCACGAGCTACAACACGATCTGCATCAAACTCGTCATGAAGGCAGAGGATGACTGTGCGGTTATATCGACGCTCATAACGCAGGAAATCAGCCAACCGGTTCTCCAAGTGGTCAACACCTCTTCCAAAGCGAGCACAAAAAGGCCCCTGTCCGACGTGACCCGTCATAAACTGTCCGTCATCGCGATCCTCGATACAGAAAGCACTCCATCGCTGCCCATAGCTGCCATCCTCTGTAAAAGGGTTTGGGTCGGCACAACACCAACCCGTGGGAGCTTTGATATAGCTGACACCGCACTCCGCGATATCAGTACCTATCGCATTACTTTGGTCTGCCACGAACACTCCTTTTCCGTCCTTGGTCCCAGTATATGCGTGGACCCGGCTGGGCACAATCCAGGGATCGAGTAATCTGGCATTTCCGTTCACGTAGTTTATACTGCTCGTGAAAAGCTCTCCAATATCTCAGGCTTGATGAAGCGCCGAACGCAAATCCAGATCCACAGTAACGGGATGCGTGAGCGCCACATAGGTGGAGGATATGATGACCCTTGAGCAGGGTATAGTCTATGTCGTTTTACTCGCAACCTTAATTCTGCCCATATTCCGGCGCTGGCGTTACGATCTCGTGACGATTCTAGGACTGCTGGTACTTGCTATCGCAGGGATCGTCCCGGCTAACGTGGCATTCGATGGCTTCGGTCATCCCGCGGTGATCACGGTAGCATCGGTATTGATTGTCAGCCGTGGGCTTCAAAACTCCGGCGTGGTCGATTTGCTGGCGCGCTGGATATCCGGTGTGGGCCAACACCTCACTCTGCAGCTCGCGGCTCTTTGCGGGCTGGCGGCGCTGAGCTCGGCCTTTATGAACAACGTAGGGGCGCTCGCCGTTTTTATGCCCGTCGCGATCCGGATGGCACACCGAAGTGAGCGTTCTCCTTCTCTCTACCTGCTACCTTTAGCTTTCAGCGCCCACTTCGGTGGAATGATGACGCTGATCGGAACGCCTCCCAATATCATCATCGCGACCTTCCGTGCGGAGTACGTCGGCGAACCCTTCCGGATGTTCGACTTCGCGCCACTGGGACTGGGGATTGCATTCTTCTGCGTGGCGTTTATCGCGCTCGTAGGTTGGCGGCTGATTCCCCAGCGCAAGGCCGGAGCGTCAACACAGGGTCTGTTCAAGATCGAAGACTATTTTAGTGAGGTGTACGTTCCTGCCGAGTCGCGATTGGCCGGAAAGCTCGTACAGCAACTGAAGACCATAACCAGCGCAGATGTGCTCATCGTGGGTATCCTGCGCGGCGATGAGCGCCTACCCGCGCCCTCGGGCTTTGAGGTTATCGAGGCCGAGGATGTGCTTCTCGTGCGGGCCAATGCGGAAAACCTCAGGCAGTTTATGCAGGAAGCCGGGTTGAACCTTGCGGAATCGAAGCCGATCGATGCGGAGACGCTACGCTCCGACGAGTTCGGTATGATAGAAGCCGTCATCCGCCCCGGTTCGGTCCTTGCAGGTAGGACTGCGCGCGGGTTGAACCTGCGCTGGAGCCATAAGGTGAATCTCCTTGCCGTCTCGCGGCGCGGAGGGCGACTAAGAGCGCCACTGGGCAGCATTCAACTGTTGGTGGGCGACGTGGTGCTGCTACAGATCCCGCAAGGTATGGTGACCGAGACTCTTGAGGTCCTGGGCTGCCTGCCGCTGGCGATGAGAGGAATCAAACTGGGACAACCCCGACGCGTCTTGCTCTCCCTGGGCATGTTTGGAGCCGCAATGGTTGTCTCGGCCATCGGGCTGCTGCCCGTGCAGATCACAATGACATTGACAGCCTGCGCGATGATCCTAGCAAACCTACTCACGCTAAGCGAAGCCTATAACAGCATTGACTGGCCGATCATCACACTGCTGGGTGCCATGATTGTCCTGGGAGAGGCGATGGAGCTGACCGGGGGCGCCCAGCTGATTGCGGATCAGATCCTGGGCATTTCTGGTGCCCTTTCCGGGGCAGCTATGCTGGTGATAGTCTTGGTGTTGACGATGTTCCTATCGGATATTGTCAAAAATGCCGCCGCCGTCGTGCTTATGGCACCCATTAGCATTGGTATTGCTCAAGGACTGGGCGTCTCGATCGACCCTTTCCTGGTCGCGGTCGCGATCGGCGGCTCCTGCGCTTTTCTCACCCCCATAGGCCACCAGTCCAATGTGATGGTCCTGGAGCCGGGCGGCTACGAGTTCGGCGATTACTGGCGGCTGGGCCTGCCGCTGGAGCTGATTATCGTAGCGGTTGCTGTCCCCTTGCTCCTCTGGTTGTGGCCCTTATAGAAGCGGGAGAGTGCCAATGCGGTGCCTTTCGTTGAAACCATGCTATAGTCAGACGCAACAAGCTTAACCATTCCAAACCTCAACAGGCCAACTCAATGACAAACCAGTTCAAATTGCCCAGGCTTTACGACATGGCTGTGATCGTCAATCCAGACCGGGATCACGTTGCCGTTGCCAAGCAGTTCATTCCCGCTCAAACTCATCTGACTCTCGAAGCCCCAGTCACAGGCAGCGAAGGGGAGGAGAGACTGACCGTCCGGGCCGACGTTCCCGCCGGACACCGCTTCGCCATTCGGGAGGTCCCATCGGGAGAGTGGGTTCGCCAGTACGGGCATCCCTTCGCCCGCTCAAAGGGCCTGAAGCCCGGCGATCCGATCAACGACCAGACCGTCGCAAGCGAGGTCCCGCAGGTAAGTGCCGGGGAGATCGAGATGGAAGCCCCACATCTGGCGCCTTGGGAGGAGCCGTACCCCACCTTCGAGGGCTTTCACCGACCCGATGGGCTAGTGGGCACCCGAAACTGGATCCTCATCGTGCCGGTTAGTATGTGCGCGGCACACGAGGCATCGCAGATTGCGCTTCAGGCGGAGGTACGCGGTCTCTATAATCGCGAGAGGATGCCCAATGTGGATGGCGTGGTGGCGATCCCACACGACGGCGGCTGTGGCTGCCCTAACGCGCGTGAGGGGGCTGCGATTCCCGGTGTCTACGAAGCCACCTTGCGGATGCTGGCCCAACACGTACGCCATCCCAACGTGGGTGGTGCGATACTTATCGAGCTGGGTTGCGAGAAGACGAACCTGGCAGCGTTCGACACTTACTTTGGAACCTCCGATTTGGGGAGCCTCTACGGGAAACCCGTACACCGGCTATCAATCCAGGCGCTCGGCGGCACGCGCGCAACCATCGAGCAGGGCCTCGCTCTGCTGCCGGAGCTGCTGGCCACCGCCGACAGGACCCAACGTAGTCCGGCCCCGGCGAGCGCTTTATCACTGGGACTGGAGTGCGGCGGCAGCGATGCCTTCAGCGGCATGACGGCAAACCCTGGCCTTGGCGAAGCCAGCGATCTGCTGGTGCGCGCAGGCGGGCGCAGCGTGATTGGAGAAGTCCCCGAGTTCTTCGGCGCCGCACACCTTTTTGCTGCGCGGGCTACGAACCGCCGACTCGCCGCTGAGATCCTTGAGATGTTGGAGCGCTACGGCGGTTATGCTGCACGCGCCGGACATAGTATGACCGAGAATCCCAGCCCCGGCAATCGCGCCGGGGGATTGCTGAACATCACCATCAAGTCGCTGGGCGCTCTCGCCAAGAGCGGTAGCGCACCGGTTCAGGGCGTGATGGAGTACGGCGAGTGGGTCTGGGACCGGGAAGATGCCGGCGTCTATCTTCTCAACACACCCGGTTACGACCAGCTATCCGTACCGGGAATGGTGGGGGCCGGCTGTCAGATCGTCTGCTTCACGACGGGGCGGGGGACAGGTATCGGCAACGCTATTGCGCCGGTCATCAAGATCAGCTCCAACACCTCGCTCTATGACCATATGCAGGCAGATATGGACGTTAACGCCGGTGCCGTGTTGACGGAGGGGATCAGCCTCCCGGAGATGGGGCGCACCATCTTCGAGCAAATCCTCAAGGCAGCCTCGGGAGAGCAAACCAGGGCCGAGGAAAACCGGCATCGCGAGTTTGCTCTGTGGAACGTGGAGGGATTGTGGCTCTGAGATCCTATCAGGAGAGAGTGTGTGGAACCGATCATTGAAAAAGGAGCAACCGTTCTTTTCCAGGGCGACAGTATCACCGATGCCGGGCGAAGCCGTGACAGCGACGCTGATATGGGGCGGGGTTATCCCGCCCTGATCGCCGCCTGGTTTTCGGCGCAGTATCCCGAACGAGAGGTTACTTTCATCAACCGGGGCATCAGCGGCAATCGCGCCAAGGACCTTGCTGCACGGTGGCAGGAGGATTGTCTGGATCTGAAGCCGACATGGGTATCCATTCTGATCGGCATCAACGACACCTGGCGCCGCTATGATGCCGACGATCCCACCCCAGTCGACGAGTATGCCTCCCATTTTCGCAGCATCGTGGAAGCAGCGTGTGACGTACTGCACGTGGGCCTCATTATCCTCGAGCCCTTCGTGCTGCCGGTTCCCGCAGATCGCGCCAGTTGGCGGGCCGATCTCGATCCGAAGATCGCAGTCGCGCGCAGCCTGGCCCGCGAGTTCGAAGCACACTATATCCCGCTGGACGGCCTCTTCGCCGCTGCCGCAACGAAGCGTGACATGAGCTTTTGGCTGCCCGATGGCGTGCACCCTTCGCCGGCAGGCCATGCCTTGATCGCCCAGGCGTGGCTGAGGACGGTGCATGCGATCCCGTAATAGCCGTAAGTCGTACGCTTCTCGATTTGGGGCTTATGACTCGTGATGTGTGAGTGAGAGGAGTGAGGGTATGGTCACTGCAGGCAGGACAATGACTTCAAGAGAACGTGTCAATCTGACGCTAGCGCATCGGGAACCGGATCGCGTGCCGGTGGACTTGGGCGGCAGCGCAGTGACGGGGATGCACGTCAGTGTGGTCTACCAGCTGCGGCAAGCCTTGGAGCTAGATCCTCCGAAGACACCCGTGAAGGTTGTCGAGCCCTACCAGATGCTGGGTGAGATCAAGCCGGATCTGATGGATGCCCTGAGTATAGATGTCGTGGGGCTGAGCTCGCCCAGGACGATGTTTGGCTTCCGGAATGAGGGCTGGAAGCCTTGGACCACCTTTGACGGCACGCCCGTGCTGGTACCGGAGGGATTCAACACAGAGGTCGAGCCCAACGGTGAGCTATTGCTCTATCCAGAGGGCGACAAGTCCGTCGCGCCCAGTGGTCGTATGCCCGCCGGTGGTTGGTACTTCGATAGCATCATCCGGCAGCCGCCTGTCGACGAAGCGAAGCTGGACGTTGCGGATAACCTGGAGGAGTTCGGTCCGATTTCGGGCGATGATCTCGATTATTTCGGACGCGAGTCGAAGCGACTCTACGAGGAGACCGACAAAGCAATCCTGGCAAACTTCGGTGGTACCGGCTTCGGCGATATCGCGCTGGTCCCAGCACCGTGGCTCAAGCACCCCAAAGGTATCCGGGATATCGAGGAATGGTACGTGAGTACGGTCGCCCGTAAGGATTACGTGCGCGAAATCTTCGAGCGACAGTGTGAGATTGCCCTGGACAACCTGGCACGACTCTATGAGGTGGTGGGAGACCGCGTCGCGGCGCTCCTGGTGACGGGCACCGATTTCGGGACGCAGCAGGGCCCATTCATCTCAGTCAGAGCCTATCGCAACCTTTTCCAGCCTTACCATATTGAGCTTAACAGCTGGATTCACGCGCACACCCAATGGAAAAGCTTCATCCACTCCTGTGGTTCCGTGCGCAAGCTCATTCCGAGCTTTATCGAAGCAGGTTTCGATATACTCAACCCCGTCCAGTGTTCGGCCGTCGATATGGACCCCGGCGAGCTGAAACGAGAGTTCGGCTCCGCAGTCGCATTCTGGGGCGGCGGCGTAGACACGCAGAAGACCTTGCCGTTCGGCACACCGAAGGAGGTCCGGGCAGAGGTCGGTCAGCGGATACGCGCCTTTGGTCCCGGGGGCGGCTTCGTCTTCAACACAATACACAACGTCCAGCCACTCTCGCCGGTCCAAAATGTTTGGACGATGTACGAAGCGGTGCAGGAATACGGACGATACCCGATCGAGGCGTAGGTGGCAAACGAGGCTGGGTTCAGTGGAGAGCGTCCGCTATCTCGCCATCCAGAACGCAGCAGCTTACGAGCAGCTCAGCCGGTGCTCGGATCCGGACAGGCGCCTCGAGCAGGCGCGGGCTTTCGATTTGTAACTCTGAACTGAGAAGGAGAACCTTATGACCGATCTGACCTTCAAACGCACAATTCCTGTCAGGCACGAGGTGGACATCTTTATCGCAGGTGGTGGTCCTGCCGGGGTCACAGCGGCTCTGGCAGCCGCGCGCGAAGGCGCCCGTGTATTTGTAGCCGAGGGACAGGCATGCTTTGGTGGCGTCGGCACGGCGGGACTCGTTCCGGCGTTTATGTGTTTTAGCGATGGACAGCACTTCCTGGCCGATGGCCTTGGGCGCGAGATCTACGAGCGTATGAAACAAGTCGCCGACATCCCCAATGACAATCCCAGGAACAGTGTATCCATCAACGCGGAAGCGCTGAAACGCGTCTATGACGATCTGATGCAGGAAGCGAAAATAGAGTTTGCTTTCCACACACAAGTGATCGGTGTGGAAGCTGAGGGGGGCCATGTCACATACGCAATCTGCGCCGCCAAGAGTGGTATCTTCGCCATTAAGGCCAGTGTTTTTGTCGACGGTACGGGTGACGGCGACATCGCATCGTGGGCAGGCGCCCCCTTTGAGAAGGGAGATGAAGCCGGCAATATGATGCCGGGCACGCTTTGCAGCCTCTGGAGCGGGGTCGATTGGGAGCGCGTGTCGGGCTCGCAGGGCCACAAGCTGGAACAGGCGTTTGAGGATGGCGTGTTCACCGTACAAGACCGCCACTTACCGGGCATGTGGCGGGTGGGTCCCGGGATCGGCGGCGGCAACGTCGGCCACACCTTCGGTGTCGATGGCACGGATGAGCGCTCACTAACCGAGGCGCTTCTGTGGGGACGCAAGAGCATGCTCGAATACCAACGTTATTATGAGACCTACTTGGAGGGATTCGAGCAGATCCATCTGGTGGCGACAGGGTCACTGCTGGGACTGCGAGAGACCCGGCGTATCGTAGGTGATTACGTGCTCAATCTGGAGGACTTCAAGACGCGGGCCGTCTTCGAGGATGAAATCGGGCGCTACAACTACCCCGTCGATATCCACGCCTCGACCCCCAATGTAGAAGACTTCGCACAGTTCGAGGAGGAATTCGCCACACTGCGCTATAAGGACGGCGAGAGCTACGGTATTCCCTATCGCATTCTGACACCACAGGGACTCGACAACGTGCTGGTGGCGGGGCGATGTGTGAGCGCCGACCGCTTCCTGCAAGGGTCGATTCGCGTAATGCCGGGCTGCTATATCACAGGACAGGCGGCCGGGATCGCGGCAGCGTTGGCTGCGTCCCGCGGGGATTCGGTGCACGATGTGGAGGTTGTCGAGTTGCAGCGCAGGTTAAAGAATCTTGGAGCGTACTTGCCGAATGCGTAGCGTCGTCAAGCGAGCGGGAGCAGGAGGCGGGCCTGGGCCTTCCCCCGGCTCCCTGCAAGGCGCAGATGGTCTTCCCAACGAAGCTTCCGAATGGAGGGGGAAGCGCAACGGGGACCAGCAGGA
>SLDA01000569.1 GCA_007125545.1 Thermoflexales bacterium
CAGCCTTGCTTGCGAGGCCGGCCTCAACCACGGATCTGCATACCGCACCAATACTATCGATAGCAGAGCCACACAGGTGCGGCTCCCAGCCTCCACAACCCGCTTTCCGCGGACATACCCAACCCCATCCTCCGGCACCACCCAAACCTAATCAATCACAATCGCGCCCGGATCTCCCCCTGTCCACACCGGGTAGGCCATATCCAGGCTCTCCAGCGTTGAGATCAGAACCGACCCGACGACCAGGTTCCGGTACCACTTGCGATCGGCCGGCACCACGTACCAGGGCGCCCACTCCGTACTCGTCTTGCTAAGCACATCCTCGTACGCCTCCATATAGTCGTCCCAACGCTCGCGATCCCTCAGATCGCCCATATCGAACTTCCAGCGCTTCTCCGGCTCGTCCAGACGGGACTGGAGGCGATCCTTCTGCTCCTCCTTGCTGATGTGCAGAAAGAACTTCAGGATGGTCGTTCCCTCGTCGGCCAACAGCCGCTCGAAGTCGTTGATGTGCTGATAGCGCCGCTGCCACACGCCCTCGGGGACCAACTCGTGCACCCGAACCACGAGGACGTCCTCATAGTGGCTGCGGTTGAAGATCGCGATCTCGCCCTTTCCCGGCGTCTGCTGGTGCACGCGCCAGAGGTAGTCGTGCGACAGCTCCTTCAGCGTGGGCACCTTGAAACTGGCCACCTTGACACCCTGGGGGTTGACCGAACGAAAGACGTGCCGGATAGTCCCGTCCTTGCCGCCCGTATCCATTGCCTGCAGGATGATCAGCAGCTTGTGCTTCCCTTCGGCATACAGGAGCTCCTGAAGGGTTCCAAGCTCATAACTCATCTCTCTCAGGACACGCCGGCCCTCTCTCTTGCGACCCTCGAACCCCCGCCGGTCACGCGGGTCCCGCTCGCTCAGGTCAACGTGGCTATGGGGTGGTAGTTTGTAACGATCCATTGAGCCCTCCTTGTCAACGCTCATCACACCGGCGCACGAACGAGCCGGTCGAGCCGGTCGAGCTCCTCTGCCTCCAACGCCACGGCAGGCGCGCCGGCGTTATCCTCCAAATGTGCCATCTTTGTGACGCCCGCGATCACCGAGCAGACAGTGTCCTGAGCCAGCAGCCACGCGATGGCAAGCTGAGACAGCGTGCAGCCCTTACCTTCGGCGAAGGCCAGTAGGTCCTCCACAATCTCCAGATTCCGGTCCGTCAGGAATTCGTCACGCCAGCCTTCTTCGTAGAGGCGGCCCGAGGTGTCATAGTTACCCTTCAGATACCGGCCCGTCAGCAGGCCCACTGCCAGGGGCACGTAGGGGATCAGCCCGACTCCCGATACGTGCAGGTAGTCGAGAAACGCACGCTCGTCGTCGAAGGTGGGGCTGTCGTCCAGCGCCGAGACCTTGGGGCGCTGCAGAAGGTTGTACCAGTTTTGCACCCCGATGATACGGCGCGCGGGATTCGCCGCGACCGAGGCCAGCGCACTGCGGTCGTCCTTGAGTTGTGCAAGCGTCCGGTTGGAGACGGCAAGGTAGCGGACCTTCCCCTGCGTGACCAGGGTGTCGAACGCGTCCCACATCTCGTCCAGTGGTGCCTCGTACGAACCGTCGGGGAGTAGGGCGGGAGAGTGATGGTAGAGCACGTCAATGGTGTCGGTCTGCAGCCGCTGCAAGCAGTCCTCGACAGCGCGCAGGATATAAGCACGCGAGCCGCCGCGCTCGTTCGGTGTGAACTCGCGCTCCATCTCCCGCTCATCCCGCACCGGGTTGCGAACCTTGGTCGCCAGCACCACCTGTCCGCGTGCCCGTGAGCCGCGGCTGCGGAAATAGCGGCCCAGCAGGCGTTCGCTGTTGCCCGAGCCCATATTGTAGGAATTGGCAGTGTCCCAGTGCGTCACCCCCAGCTCCAGCGCGTGATCGAGGATCCGGAAGCCGTCCTCGTCGCCCACGCGCGACCCGTCGTACGTGGGATCGCCCCACTTCCAGAGTCCCAGTCCCACCTCCGATACCCAGAGCCCTGAGTTGCCCATACGGCGGTGGGGCATGTCCCGATAATCTATCGTTTGCATTCTACGTCCTTTCAGTTGTGTGGTTGACGATTGCTATATGTTTGGCGCCGGCTGCATAGTCCAGCGCGCGCCGGTCCCCGTCAGTCTAGCCCGAACAGCGGATTCCGTCAAAGTCGCGACCATAGGACAGATTTTTGTGTGTCCGGTAGATCCGACTATCCTTGTAGTGGCGGAGCAGAGTTCATCACGGAGAGGCAGAGGATTTACCACAGAGACACAGAGGAACACAGAGAAAGGCCGAGAGAGACAGAAATAACGAGAGGCATGGACGTGGACGGGTCTGCGCTATGCGACAGTGGATTCAAGTCCCTCTCCTCTCTGTGTGCTGTTCTCTGTGTTCCTCAGTGTCTCTGTGGTGATTAAGGCTACACTAGACTCATAATCCTGTTGAAAGGAGTACATATGTCAGACATGCTAGTCAGGCTTTATGATCTGCCCGAGTTGGCACCGTATATGGAGAGGATGCACGCGCAGAATGTCGTGATCCGCCTTGCGGAACTACCCGAGTTTCCCGTCGTAGTCGACTGGGTGCGCGAGCACTTCCAGGATCGCTGGGCGCAGGAGGTCGAGGGCGCACTGCGTACGGAGCCGGTCACCTGCTACGTCGCGACCGAGCTCCAGCCCCACGCACCGACGGGCAACCGCTACGAGCAGCCGGCGGAGCTGCTGGTCGGCTTTGCCGCCTACGATGTGTCGGCCCGCAATATGTTCGGCCCCACGGGTGTGCGCCCCGACTACCGCGGGCGCGGCATCGGCACCGCCCTGCTGCTTGCGTGCCTGCACGCGATGAAGGCGCAGCGCTATGCCTACGCCGTCATCGGCTGGGCCGGCCCAACCACCTTCTACGCCAAGACCGTCGGCGCGACGCTGATCGAGGGATCGGAGCCCGGCATCTACCGCGGCAAGCTGGTGGCGCGGGTGGAGAGCGCGGAGTAGGGGAGGGTCAAGCAGGTTGCCCTCTCAACGACACCCAACGGGGAATTCATTCCCTCCCATATAGCCGGCTAGAAGCCGGCATAGATAAAGGGAAGGTCGTGAGCCACACCCAGGTTCATAATGGCCAACCCCAGGATCAGATAGACTGCCCAGCGAACCCAGGGCCTGCTGCCCACAGACCCGGCCAGCGGCAGCCGTCCATCACGACCCAGGTCGACGAGGGCCAGAACTGCCAGCAATCCGCAGGCCAGCGCCATCTCAAGTTCTGTGGCATTCGTCACGCCGGCCCACGGCGTCGTGATATCCGGCCCGCTACCGAACCGGACCATATTCCGGATCAGCAGCAGGGCATCAGGGACAGACCGCGCGTGGAAGAAGATCCATGCGAAACTGACCAAAATGAACGTTATGACCATCCTCATGGCCGTTCGCACCGCACTGTGTTCAAAGTGCAGGGCTCGAGCAATCCCATCGCGGGTGTTCTGGCTCTGCCGTTCCAGGACAATGTAAAGGCCATGCAAAGCGCCCCAGAGCACGAACGTCCAGTTTGCCCCGTGCCAGAGTCCGCTGACCAGGAAGACGACGAACAGATTCATTAAGTGCTGCCCCCGCGGCACGCGATTGCCACCCAACGGAATGTACAGGTAGTCGCGAAACCAGTTGGTCAGCGAAATGTGCCAGCGCCGCCAGAAGTTGGCGATCGATGCTGTGTAGTAAGGTTGCCGGAAATTCTGGGTCAGCTCAACATCGAACAGGCGGGCCACGCCTACGGCGATATCCGAGTAGCCGGCGAAGTCGGCATAGATTGTCATAGCGGCGAAAAATGTCGCTATGACGATTGTCCAGCCTGCATAGCCCTGCGGCTGGGAATAGACTGCATTCACATAGACAGCCAGGCGATCGGCGATCACCACCTTCATAAACATGCCCCAGAGCACCAGGCGCAGCCCACTGAACACCTGTGAGGCGCCAATGCTGCGGGGCTGCCGAAACTGGGCGATCAGGTGACCGGCTCTTTCGATCGGCCCCGCGATCAGCTTCGGGAAGAACGCATTGTACAGCGCGAAGAGCCCCACGTGCTTCTCCGGTTCGATCGTCTCGCGGTACACGTCGATCAGGTAGCCGACAGACTGAAGGGTATAGAACGAGATGCCCACCGGCAGCAACAGCGTGGGCCTCGCGAGGGGGTAGGCCAGACCGACACGGCTCGAAAGCGCGCGCAAGACGCCATCGGCAAAGCCCGCATACTTGAAGACAAAAAGCACGCCCAGATTGCTGGCGATGCCGAGCGCAAGCAGTGCTTTGCGCCCGCCCGGAGCGGAGATCCATCCCATCAAGCGGGCCAGGACATAGGAAACCAACGTAGACAGCGCGATCCAAATCAGGAACGTGGGCGCCCAGGTTGCGTAGAACACGTAGCTGGCGACAAGCAGCAGTCCCCATCGATAGCGATGGGGAAGCCCCCAATAAGCTATCACGACTAGCGGCAAGTAGAATAGAAACGGAAACGAATGAAAGGACATCGTTTCGCTCTCGTTCAGGATATCATTCCGGCGGCGGACAATCGGAGCCGGGGCCATCCCCCTGGACAGCGTCGTCCATCCATGCCAGTACGTGCTCGAAGCTGGTCCACCGTGTCCCGGCGTGAGTCACAGCTTCAAATTCCATCCACGTCACCGAGTGGCCCATCGCGCACAGCTCATCCCTGAATCTCCGTTGACTGGGCGGTCTGATCACGGTATCAGCCGTGCCCTGTAGAATCAACACGGGAATGTCCGTGCCCCCCTCTAGCCCCGCGGTGTTCTCGGCAAGTCGCTCTGCAAACTCGGGAAAGGCGTCGGCCAGCCGGCCGTCATATAGCACCTCTCGGAATTCGGGCACATACATAATCCGCGCGCTGTGCGAATAGTAAGAGAAGATTCGGTCCACACATAGGGACAGCACATCATTCTCGAAGTCCGACGCCCACTCCGGTAGATAGACCTCGTCGGGGTCAATGATGTCCTCACCGTAAAAGTCGCGGTAGGCGTAGACGAGATACGGGCCGAATATGGGATCTTCCTGCAATAAGAGGCCGGGATTCGTCACCGGACCAAAGCCGATCGCGCCCATAATGGGCAACTCCGGCGCGTAGACGGGAGCGCGATCCTTGGCGGCAAAGACGGCATGTCCGCCGCTGGAGTAACCCATCATAAAGGCGGACTGGGCCGGCTCGGCTCGCGTATCGAGGTCCGGGTCGCGATCCCAAAACCGGTAGGCAGCACGTATCGCATCGAGCAGCGTCTGTCCCTGCAGCTCAGACACGAAGTAGTGATGGATGCGTTCCGGATCCTCAAAATGCAGCCAGTTTGGAAGGACGACGATGTATCCTTCGGCGGCATACGCGAGCGAATGCGTGTGATAACTCCCCCAACTGCGTTCCGTAATCCGTTCCTCAAGCGGCGCACATTCACTGGCGATGCCGGTCGTGCCGGCGGCGTGGCCCAGGACCGGAAAAGCTTCCTCGGACTCGACGTAGGGGATGTATAAGTCGGCGTGTGTCTCGACGATCTCGCCGATCTCATCCACGGTCTCGAACGCGATCCGATATATGTCCACGAGATAGAGTCCTGAAGCGTAGGAGTACCGGTCGATGTAGTCAACGCCCGTCACATTGCCCCCAACCGCCATTTCCGTAAGGGCTTCCGGTGTCGCGGGCGTTGCCGTCGGAACGGCTTCTGTGGGGGTGGGCAGCGGAGTTTCAGTGACTAACGTGGGAACGGCATCTGTAGGAGTCGGGCGCGGAGTCTCAGTGGCCAGGGTGACAGCGGCATTCGTAGGCGTGGGGGGTGGCACCCCGGTCACCGTGGGAACGGCATCCGTGGGCGTCGGGGACGGAGTCTCGGTGACCGGCGTCGGAACGGCGGTAGCAGTTGGCGTGGCCACGGATTTGGCAGATGCAGACACGCCCGTCTCTCTCTGGACGACCAGCGCAATCTGCTCGGCAATGTGTTCCTTGCCCCCCTCGGTCAAGTGCTCCGTGTCCGTCAGATCGTAGGCCGGCAGATCAAAAGCCAGGTCCAGCAGGGTCACGTTGTCCAGCGACGCGGCATCGAGTCTGGACTGCACCACCCCGACGTTCTCGGCAAAGCGTTCGGTAAACGTAGGCCCGAGGAAGCGTTCGCCCTGTTCTACATTGACCGGAGTGATGTAGAAGATCACGTGGATACCGCGCTCGGCGGCGAGCTCCGCCAGCGCGACCATCGCATCCAGCTTGCGGTGATCCGGCTCGAGGTTGAACATGTAATGGTAAGTGAGCACGGCCTGCGCCGTTTCCTCATCTGCCAGCTCGACCTCGCGGTAGGCGTTCCCGGCATCCCCCTGCAGGGCCTCGTCAGCCGCAAGCGCTTCGAAATCCCTGACTTTCCCGACGAGCACGTCATCATCGTAGACCGGGGCATCTAGAAAGGCATGCCGGCTGATCGGTGGCTGAAAGAAGCCAAATACCTCCAACGGCCTGAGGAGCAGCCTCGCCCACGGCAGCCCCATCGCCAAAATCTTGCTTTCCTTCTCAAACTGGTATGCCGGGCGCATGTCCCACGCCGGGGAAAACGAGCGCATATTGATCGGAACGACGAGCGTCTGCGGCCGGCCCCCGCGTTCGTCCATGTAGGCTGTGTAGTCATGGAACAGATCGAGGCCGTAGGCGGGATGGGCGATCTGACCGATGTGCCGCTCGGGCAGGAGCTCTTGCAGGATCTCGCCGGTGGTCACTTCCCCGACCGGCAACATAAGCGTGCTGTCGCCAAGATACAGCACGTCGACACCCTCTGCGAGATAGCGGTCAAACTGGACGATCTCCTCCGGCAGTGCGGGAGGGAAAAGCATCGAGATCGCGACGTGCCCCAGCAGGAGCAGGAGGAGGAAGACGGGAATCCTGAGGAGCGGATGCGTCTTCATGGCTGGGCGAGAAGGCCACAATCTGCTCTCGGCGCGTTGCCGGCCAATATGTCCTCCATCCAGTTAAGGGTATCGAGATGGCTGGTTTGGCGTATCGTAAAGTGATTCACACCCGGATAGACATAATAGGTCACGCTCTTGTTCTCTGCGCACAACCGGCGGACGAAGGGCTCCACCGTGCGCAATTGCACGATGAGATCGGCAGCCCCGTGCAGGATGATCGCCGGTGTCGATGGATTGACCTCGCGCCCACTGTAGTTGAGATCCAACAGCGCCTTGAAGTCGGGGAACTCCACCGCCAACCGGTCGTTCTGCAAGGCCTCTCGAAACCGCGGCGTATACATCGCTTCGTGCGTGTTGGGGTAGTAACCCAACACGTGGTCGATGCACTTGGCCACATCCTGGTCGAAGGTTCTCATCCAGCGTTCCTGGAACAGATCCTGGAAATTGAGCACCTGTTCGCCGTAGTAGGCGCGATAGGCATACGCGATGTACGGTGCATAGAGTGGGCTATCGAGCATCAACCCTTCCACATCGGGCGCGATGGCGTGGCCGACAACCCCCACGATGTTCAGTTCCGGCGCATAGCTGCTCGCCATTGCGTCGCCCGCGAAAGCGCCGTGGCCGCCTTGCGAGTATCCTCCGAAGAAGACGGCGTCCGCCGGCCGGGCCAGGACGTCGTCGGATGGTGGATTAGCAAAGAAGTCGTAGACCGCCCGGGTCAGGTCGAGCATCACATACCCTTCCAGCTCGGCGACGAAATAAGGATGTGTCTGATACGGATCGTCAAAGCCTTGCCAGTTGGCGATCGCCGTGATGTAGCCCTGCGTGGCGTAGGCTGACAGGCCGGCCCGGTAGTTGCCCCATTTCCGTCTGGCCGGATGCTCATTCAGCGTCGCGCACTCGTTGGCGATGCCGGTCGTACCCGAGCCGTAGACGAAGAGCGGAAACTCTGTCTCGCTCTCCACCCTGGGAAAACGTAGATCAGCCTGGACAATAATCTCTGTGCCTACGCGATCGCGGGTCCGGAACTGGATGCGGTACACATCAATGGGATACTGCGAGGCCGGGCACGTTTGGGCCGGTAAGAAAGCGCTCACCAGGCTGTGTACTTGATAGAGCGACAGCGACTCCTGCTTGGCGATCGAGCCCTCGACAACCGTCCCCGACAGCGTCGGCGGCGGCGTTGAGGTCGGCGGCACGGTTGCGGGTGGCAGTGGCGTCGACGTCGAGGTCGGGTGCGCGGTCGGCGTTGCGGTCGGCAGCGGCGTCGAAGTCAGGGTCGGCCAGAGAGTGGGCGTCGCAGTCGGCAGTAGCTGGTGCACCACCGCCGGTGCGGGCGCCGCAGCCGACCGCGGCACACACGCGCCCAAGATCAGAGTGGTGAGCGAAACCAGGAACGTCAGACGAAAGCGTTGAACACGGTGCGAAGAGCTGTGAAGATACGGTACGCAGAGCAATGTCTACCTCCCGTCGCCTTTCACGTACCCGTCGCAGTATCGAGGGCACGTTGCATAGCGATTCGTATTTGATGTGACCATCAAGGTATACGTATTGTAACCCCCAGATTGAGAAGGACAAGATGTGGATCGCAAAGCTCGTTCCAGGACCGCCGCATCCTTCGGATCGTCCACACGTGAAACGGGCGGTCCGTGATATCACGGAC
>SLDA01000570.1 GCA_007125545.1 Thermoflexales bacterium
GGGACTTGGGGAATCATCCCCTCGTATCGTCCCTATCTTGAGTCATCGCTCTTCCTCCGCGGGCGCTCCTCCATCTTCGGAGATTGGGCTTTCAATGAATTCTGGGCCGGGCAGGAGCAGGAGCTATCCCTGGAGTTCTACCGACCGGCAGGTTGGGGTGCTGTGAATGACATCGTCAACCGCGAAATGCCGACGATTATGCGCGGCGAGCTCACAGTTGAGGAGGGCATGGACCTTATTGTCCGGAACGCCACACCAGACTTTGAGCGCACGATGTGCCCTGCGTAAGCTCAAACTGAAAGTATAGAACGTTGCTGTCGTCTCCAGGGCCTCGGAAGGGGTCCTGGAGACGAGCTTGAAGAGTTTGTACTGCGGGAGGATACTATGGAGAAACCGCTCTCGGCGGTCCCCCAGACCGAAGTGCGCAAGCCAAGCCTTGGTTCGCGACTGAAACTCATTGCCAAGCATTGGATGGATTACCTGTTCATTGCACCCTTCTTCGTCACCTTTGCCATCTTTGGCTTGTATCCCCTGCTGTGGGCAATGCAGCTGAGTCTCAGTCGATGGCGTGGCTTTGGTCCAATGACCTATGTCGGATTGGAGAACTATCGGGCGATTTTCCGCGATCCCTATGTGGTCCAAGCGCTCGTGAATACGGTGCAATTCACGGTGATCCTATTGCCGACCGGGATTTTCATCTCCGTCCTGTTTGCGGTGATCCTTAATGATCGACGCCTTGCGGGCCGCGGGATCTTTCGCACGATCTACTTCCTACCCTACATCACCTCCTCGGTCATTGTCGCTATCGTCTTTACCCAGCTATTCGATGACACTTTGGGATGGGTCAACTATGGTCTACAGGCGTTGAATCTGCCGACGGTAAGATGGCTCCGCAGTTCGCCATGGGGTGCCAAAACGGTGGTGGTGCTCCTGACGCACTGGGGAGGCATCGGCTACAATGTGCTGCTCTTCTTGGGCGGTCTCCAGAGCATCGAACCGGAGGTCTACGAAGCTGCCAAGATCGACGGGGCCAGCGGGCAACAGATCTTCTGGCGTATCACCCTGCCGATGCTCCGGCCTATTGTGTTCTTCTTGATGATTATCGCTACCATCGGGCTCATGAACATGTTCAATCAGCCGTACATGCTAACCCGCGGCGGACCACAGGGTGCAACAGAGACGCTGATGTTGCGGCTCTACAATATGGGCATCGGGCAGTCGCGCTTCGGCGATGCATCGGCCTTTGGCTTTCTCGTGAGTTTCCTGGTCGTCGGTATCATGATCCTGCAGATGCGCTTCCGCAAGAGTGCGACGGACTAGGAGGAAGTATCGATGAAAACCACACGACGCACACGCCCATTGCGCATCACGCTTTCCAAAGTACTGAGCCGCCTACCGACTTACGCTCTCCTGGTGCTCTTTGCTCTGATCTTCATTTTTCCCTTCTACACCATGTTCGTCGGCTCGTTTATGCTTGATTCGGATCTGTTCAGTCGTTCACCCAACCTCTGGCCCTCGGGAGGCTTCGATTTCAGCTCCTATCGAGAGCTCTTCGCGACGGTGGGGTACGCCCGGCCTCTGTTCAATACGTTCTATGTGGCGATCGTACAGACGATCGGTGTCCTCTTCTTCTCGGCGCTCGCGGGATATGCATTCGCCAAGCGACGCTTCCCTGGTCGCGAGAAGTTGTTTGCCGCAATGCTACTGACGATGCTGTTGCCCGCTCAAGCTACGCTGATTCCCTGGTATTTGTTGATGGTGAAGCACTTGGGCTGGGGCGACACATACTGGCCCTTCTGGGTACCCGCGTGGGCGTCAGCCTTTGGTATCTTCTGGATGCGCCAGTATATCAACTCTGCGGTTCCGGATGAGCTGCTCGACTCAGCTGCGATTGACGGATGCACACCATTCAGCGCGTTCACCCGTGTGGTGCTGCCGGTGGTCTCACCGGGATTGTCGGTGCTTGGCGTGTTGACCTTTGTTGCGGCTTCGAATCAGTTTCTGGGGCCGCTGCTAATCCTGAACAGCCCCAGCAAGATCACAGCGCCCCTGGTGCTGGCGAACTTCATGGGCACCACGATCATCGCGCCACGTTACTCGATGATGTTTGCGGGGAGCACGCTGGCCACGCTGCCACTGGTCGTCGTCTTTTTCCTCTTCCAGCGACAACTGATCGAAGGCATTATGTCTGGAGCGATCAAGGGTTAAGTTGTGCCGGTTCAGGTCAAGCTTAAGTGGGAGATGCTGTCGACGCGTTTCGGCCGCTTCGACGGCGACTCGTTATGCTAGCGCTGGGCCGTGCTGCGCTGGAACTCACTGGGAGTGAGATTGGTGTGCTTTCTGAAGACGGCTGAAAAGTAGGCGGAATCGTTAAAGCCGCTGTCCATCGCGATCTGAGTGATAGACTCGTCACCTCGCTTCAGCCTTATGCTGGCCTTGGCGACGCGGATCTTTTGCAAGTAGCGCATAGGCGAAAAACCTGTGGTGTTCGTGAAGTGCCGGATGAGACTCCGCTTGGAGAGACCGGAGACCTCAACGAGATCGTCGAGCTGCAGACTCTCGGCGAAGTGACGGTTCATATAGCCGATAGTTCTCGCCACAGGCATCACGCGGGTGCCAGGGCCTTCATCCTCGGAAAAGCGCCGGCAGTAAAAGAGCAGCAATTCGATGAAGATAGTCTCCATCATAATACGGCGTCCATCCCGTTGGGCCTGTCCCTCAAGTTCCAGCCGGCTAACCAGGGTCAGGGCCTCCACAATCTGCTCCGGCGCCAGCGTCAGACGCCCAGCAAATCCGCGCACTGAGCGGTAATAGGGCTCGAGGTAGATGAGACCGTGAAAACCGGGAATCAACTCGAGTTCCTCACGGAAGCGGTTCAGCATCTGCTCCTTGAACAGGATATTGTAGATGCTCAGATCCACAGTATGGGCATATCCGTGTGGTGTGTACGGCGGGATGACGAAGACGTCGCCGACTGTGATCGGATATCGCTCATCGTTGAAGATGTGTGTCCCGCTCCCACCCGTCACCATCACTAACTCAATGAACGTGTGCATATGGTGGCGCAGATCGCTCTGCGGTGTGAATCGGACGGATAGAGGTAGATCGGGCTCGGAAAAGAACGTGTCGTTGAGGACCTGGTGGTCTTCCATAATGACTTGCATTATAGCGTCTGAAGCAAGGTTGGCAATTCTCTTACAATAATGGGCGCTCCTCTTAATGCAATTGTCCGTAAGCTGTGATAAACTATGCGTTGGAAAGGGATATAGCATGCCTTTTCGTGAGGACGCCTTGGAAGCCGAAGCCTGGCGATGGTGACTGCGCATGCCTTGCCCCTGCCATCTCGACTTATCATACTCAATAGGAGGAATCCTGATGCCTGATGAAAAGAAACTGCCGAATATCCTGTTGGTCGGCATAGATTCTCTGCTTGCTACACATATGAGCTGCTACGGCTATGACCGGCTGACAACACCGCATCTCGATCGTTTTGCGGAAGAGGGCGCGCTCTTTGAGCGTTACTACAGTCCCCACATTCCCACGACCAGTGGCTACGCCAATATGCTGACCGGAATGGATGTGTTCAGCACCCAGGTTGTCGCTCTGCGTCACCAGGGCCCGATGCGGCCCGAGGTCAAGACGTTGGCGGAAATTCTCCGCGAGGTCGGGTACACGAGCACGTGTGTAGGTTTCCAGGGGAATCCGGCCTCACGCGGCTTCGACACCTACCTCGACTTCAGCGGGTGGGGCCCTGACGAGGACGGGCGGTCGCATAAGGCAGAGAATTTGAATGCCGTTACGATCCCCGAGCTCGACCGGCTGGTAGATGCGGGCCAGCCCTTCCTGCTCTTCCTGCGCCATATGGACCCGCACTCTCCCTATCTCCCGCCCGGTCCCTTCGAGCGTATCTTCTATCACGGCAACGAGCGCGATCCCGAGAACACCTCCATGGAGCCGGTCATGTCCTTCAAGCCCTTCTGCGACTATTTCGCAGCGTGGATGCCGGAGGGGATCACCGACAAGGATTATATTATCGCCCAGTATGACGGCGCGATTGCGTATATGGATGCGGCTATCCAGAACATCTTCAATGCCCTGGAAGAGCGCGGCATCGCGGATGAGACGATTGTCATCGTGACTTCCGATCACGGTGAGACGTTGTATGACCATGAGTGCTGGTTCGATCACCACGGCATTTACGATGTCACGCTCCATGTGCCGTTTATCATCCGCTATCCCGGCAAGGTGCCCGCCGGCAAGCGCGTGTCAGGGTATGCGCAGCAATATGATCTTGTACCAACCCTGATGGAACTGCTGGAGATTGACCCCGGCATTGACTTCGATGGGGAAAGCCTCATGCCGATGATACGCGAAGAGGTTACCTCGCATCGCAGTGAGTTCTATATCACCGAGTGCACCTGGATGCGCAAGCACGGGTGGCGGACGCCTCAATGGAAACTGATGGTGGCGCTTGAGCCTGACTTCCACTTTAAGCCACCGGTGGAGCTGTACAATCTGGTCGAGGACCCCGACGAAACCGTCAACCTTGCGGAGCAGGAGCCGGCGGTCGTCGATATGCTTCGTGGGCGGATGGAGCGCTGGATCGCGAAGCGTGAATCGGAGACAGGTTTACCGGATCCCATCCATCATCAGGGCGACTGGCACGGGCACGAGGGACTGGGGGCTTTCAAGAGCTCCCAGCAGGCGTATGACACCCTGCATATCGGCGACCCGGGTCAGGCGGCGCGGTTGCAGGCCGGGCAGAAGGCCGTCGAAGATGAAGCCGGGACGTCCGAGGTCGGCGATGCGATCGAGGAAGGCGCGGAGATGCCGGCTACGGCGGCCCAGGGGGAAGTGACCGAAGCTGAAATTCCTTCAGCCCCTGAGGATGCCGCCGAGCCCTCGGTCGAGCCGCAGGCGTAGCAAGGAACGATCCCCGTAAGTCTGCCCCGCGGGCGGACTTACGGGGATGAACAGAAACTTGATCGAGCATCAGTCTCAAATAAGGAGTGGAGCTATGGCACTGAGAGTAGGACTCGTCGGCATGCGCGGGATCGGCAACACCCACGCGCAGGCGCACACGCAGGACCCCTTGTCGAACCTGGTGGCGGTTTGTGACGTGGTCGAAGAGCGCGCGGACGCTGCAGCGGAAAAGTACGGTGTCCCGGCCTATTACAGCCTCACCGATATGCTGCGCAATGAGGACCTCGACATCGTCGATGTCACCACCGGTGGCTATGAGAACGGAAGCTGGCACTTCGATCCGGCTATGGAGGCGATGGAAGCCGGTAAGCATGTCCTCGTCGAGAAACCTATCTCAAACGATGTCGGCGAGGCTCGGCAGATGGTGGCGAAGGCCGCGGAGAAGGACCTCTATCTGGGCTGCAACCTGAACCACTACTTCACGCCCCCGGCAGATAAGGCGAAGGAGTATATGGCGAAGGGGCAGATCGGGGAGCTGGTCTACTGCTTGCACAAGATGGGATTTCCGGGAGGTGAGACGACCTACAACCACGACAAATCCCCTCGATCCCATGGCTTCCCATACTTCCACGTCAAGGCGTTCCTCTCGCATCCCTTTAGCATTATGCGGTATTTCTGTGGCGACGTGACTCACGTCCAGGCTTTCTTCGATAAGCCCAGCTTCCGGAAGGCCTCCGGCGACGCGATGCTATCGATTAACAGCATTCATATGCGGTTTCAGAATGGCGCGATGGGCTATCTACTGAGCCAGCGGGGCGATGCTACGTTTGGCCTTGGTGGTTGGTGGAGCGTTGAGGTTGCGGGCACGCGGGGTACGTTCTGTATCGAGAACTGTATCGAGAAGGTGACCTTCTGGCCTTCGCCGGGTACGGAGGATGCGGCGCAGCCCGAGAATCTTGTGCTTGGCGCCTCGCCTGCTCCCGTTGTGACCGAGTCGGGAATCAAGGACTTCGGGCAGACTTTCCCACTGCGCATTCACGCGTTTCTCGAAGATGTGACCAACGGTGTGGCCAAGGACAAGCTGCGCGCCTCCGGACGAGATGCGCTCGCTTCGCTGGAGTACACGTGGGCCGCGATGCAGTCGTATGAGCAGGGCGGCATTCTGGTACGACCGCACCCCCTGCCCACCACTCACGGCGATCCGCGGGAGCTGGCTTAGGTCAGGGCGCGGATATGTCTCTTGTAACAGTTATCGGACGGGGCCATTCAGGCACGCGCATGATCTCGCACACGCTCTACGCGAGTGGTGTCTATATGGGCGAACCCCTGAACAAATCCGGTGATCTACTCCCGCCGGGAGATATGTATGAGGCGTGTCGGGTCTTCGCCCGCTATGTAAAGTGGGAGGGTGACCTGGCCTGGAATTGGGATGGGGCGTTAGAGGTCGAGATCCCAGAGGAATTCACGTCTCTGATCCAGTCTTACCTGCGAACGGTGCTGGCAAGCTCAGCATCGCACAGGGGCTGGAAGATTCCGGAGACCACGCTGGTCTATCCCTGGATTCTGCGAATGTTCCCGGAGGCAAAATACATCTTCTGGGCGCGCAACCCGCGAGACTGCATCCTGGGCTCGCACGTGACGGACGATCTGAAGCGCTTTGGGATCGAGTACCCGGCGCTGCCCGAGCAGAGAGACGAGGGCGGGAATGTCATCTATGACGAGCGGCTGCGCCGTGCCATCTCGTGGAAGTATCAATATGACTTGATGCAAACGGCGCCCAAGCCCGACAACTGGATCGAGATGCGGTTCGAGGATTTCGTGCTCAATCGTGACCAGGAAGTAGCGCGGTTGGAGGAATTTCTGGGCATTGAACTGGCACGCATTCCCGTTCGACAGGAAGCTGTCGCTCGCTGGAAGCGCGACGCTGGCATAAACTACTATGATTTCCTCGCGCCGGCGATGGCGCAGTACGGTTACGAAATCCCGGTTAACGGCGAGGTCAAGCAGCCGGAATTACCCTGACGGGAGGTCAACGATGTTGAGAGTCTGCGTTATCGGGTTGGGTCCTATCGGCAATCTCCACGCCCGGCTTCACAAGGAGGACCCTCTGGCCGAGCTGGTGGGGGTCTGTGACATTATCAAGGAGCGTGCCGACGCGGCTTCTGAGCTTTATGGCGTGCCGGCTTTCTACGACGCACAGCATATGCTGGATCAGTTGGCGCCGGATGTTTGCAGTATCGCGACGGCAGGATTTGAGAACGGCAGCGACCACTATGAACCGACGCTGCAAGCGTTTGAAGCCGGCTGCCACGTCCTCGGCGAGAAGCCGATCTGCAATGAGATCGCCAGGGCCGGAGAGATGGTGGCCAAGGGGCGCGAGAAGGGGTTGTGCTACGGGATCGACCTCAATCACCGCTTCACGGAGGCTGCTCAGATCGCCAAACGGTGGCAGAATGAGGGGCGCTTGGGCCATCTGCTCTTCGTCAACATGGCGATGTGGATCATGAACCCTAACGAGAGCTCACCTTACTACATGATAAAGTCGCTCCACCCGCACACCGTCGACGTGATGCGCCACTTCTGTGGTGATGTCGAGGCGGTGCAGTGCTTTGCGCACAAGGCGCCCGGACGTCAGATCTGGTCCACGGCGTCCTTCAATATGCAGTTCAAGAACGGTGCGGTCGGCACGCTCAGCGGTTCCTACGACATCGAGCGCGGGCACCCTATGGAGCGGTGCGAGGTCACCGGGGTCAGGGGACGGTTCGTGCTGGAGGACATGTGGCGGCAGGTTACCCTCTATCCCGCCGGCGACTTCGAGAAGTTGCAGTATACGAATCCTGTTTTCGGCGGGCATCGCGACTTCGATGACACTTTCCGCAACCGAATTCATGCCTTTCTGGACCAGGTGACACAGGGCGTCTCGCCCGAGGAGATCGATGCATCCGGGGCAGATGGACTCGCCGCGCAGAAAGTGCTCCAGGCAGCGATCGATTCACTTGAGTCCGGCAGTGTCATCCAGTTGAGTTGAAAGGAAGGACAATGAGTGCTCCTATCGGTATTGGCGTGATCAGCTTTGCGCATGGGCATTCGCAGGTCTATTGTAGGCGTATGCTCTCCTATGATGATGTCAAGCTGGTCTCCTGTTGGGATGATAATGAGAAACGCGGGCGCGAGGCCGCCGAGGCCTACGGTATGCGCTACCACGCCGGCGTGGAGGATGTGCTCAACGATCCGGAGATCCAGGGTGTGATCATAACCAGCGAGACGAACCGGCATCCTGAGATGGCGATCGCGGCTGCGCAGGCCGGCAAGCACATTCTGCTTCAGAAGCCGATGGCCCTGAGCTTGGAGGGCTGCGATCAAATCACGGCTGCGGCGGAGCGTGCCGGGGTCAAGCTGGTTATGGCATATCAGATGCGCCACGACCCCTCTAACCAGAAGATTAAGGAGATCATGGAGAGCGGCGTGCTGGGCCGGATCAGCCTGCTCCGCCGGCGACACAGTATCCCGGTGCTCTTCAGTGATGACTTTGTCAACGGCCCCACGAACTGGCACATCGATCCCGAGAAGAACATGGGGATGTTTATGGATGATGCATCGCATGCCACTGACTTCATCCATTGGATTATGGGAC
>SLDA01000027.1 GCA_007125545.1 Thermoflexales bacterium
GGTGACACCCTCATCGACGAAGCCTCGGTCACTGTCCTAGTCAACCCCTATCACATCGCGCTTCCCCTGATCGTCAAACACCGCTGATCGAGAGGGCGCAGATCCTGAGATCTGCGCCCTCGAACAGCGCTCTGCCGTGGCGGGACGATGCTCTCGGCCACGGCGTCTCTGTGTGCAGGCCTGCGCTTCTCCAGGTCAGTTCCCTCCTCCCTAACCGATCAGAGATTTGGCCATCATTAGTGAAACCTTAGGCATTTCTTGACCCAGCCAAGACACACAGAGTCTAGAATGGCATTATAGGTCACGTGCCAACCAAGCCTGCTGGACACCGTACCTGGACACTTGGCACCACGAATAGCGATCAACGGGAGGGCACGCGGTGCGAATTTGCTACGTTCTTCCTTCGCCGACCTTCGGCATGCATCAATATACAGCGGATCTGGCCAATCGTCTGGTCACAGCCGGCCATGAAGTGCACGTGGTAACGACGACCCGGGCGCCTCTGGATCGCTACGTCTCCGGCGTGAAGATCCATACCCCGGTCAGCACAAAGGACACCGGGCTCTCCCCCGACAGCCTACGGGTCAAGGAATTTCGCCGGCTTGAGGAGGCGGTCCTGGACCTGGATCCCGATCTGGTGCACTTCAGCGGGCCGCATATGTGGCACCTGGCGTTGTTGCCCAGGCTCAAGCGGCAAGGCATCCCTACCATCCACACCCTGCACGATCTGGATCCACACAGCGGCAGCGGCTATGGGGCGTTGCTTCGCCTATGGAACCGGCAGGTTATCTATAAGGCGGATCACATCATGGTACACGGCGAGACCTATTACGAACGCCTGATGGCGATGCGTGTTTCACCCGAGCGTGTGACCTCGACGCCGCTGATGCACCTGTTCATCGGGGGAATCTGGGTCGAGGCCTGGCCCGACTTTGCGGCATCAGTTGAGTACCAACCGTGGGCCCTCTTCTTTGGCCGGCTGAAACCTTACAAAGGGCTCGAGTGCCTGATGTCGGCGTGCGCTATGATGGGAAACAGCAAAGACTCCATAGCGCGCGTCGTAATCGCCGGGTCTGGCGACCTGCCACTGTTGTGGGCCGGCACACTTCCTGAAAGGCTGGAAATCCATAACTATCTCATCAGCGATGAAGAGGCGATGGATCTCTTCTGTCGCTGCGGGCTGGTGGTTCTGCCTTACGTCGATGCGACCCAATCCGCGTTGATCGCTGCAGCGTACTACTTCCGCAAACCGGTGGTGGTGACACGAACAGGGGCACTTCCTGAGTACGTAGAGGAAGGCCGTACCGGTCGTATAGTGGAGCCCAACCACCCTGCATCACTGGCCCGAACTATGGAGGAGATGCTCGGTGATCTTGACGGGCTTAAGCGGATGGGGGATGCGGGCCGGGAGTGGTATGAGACTCGTCGGGCAGCCGAGGAAGAGGTGCTGATTGAGGCCTATACTCGCCTCGCCGATGCGCGCGTTCGAGCTCCCGATCGCGCGCCGTTATCAATGGAAGGGAGAGGATTATGACGACTGAAAGCCAACGAAAACCTTGGTCTTCAGATTGGAGGCAAGCCACGCCAACTCCCCGGCCAGGCCTGCGGCTGAGCGCCGCAGAGCGCAAGTCGCTTTTGTTCGGCTGGGATTTTGTGATCATCAACGGCGCGCTGGCTGCCGCCGTGGTCTTGTGGAATGATTTCCCGCTGGACGGCTTTGTACTGAGCGCCCACCTCAAATGGTTTGTCACATTGACGTGCGTCTGGTTTGTCGTCGCGACCGTGCTCGATATCTACAACCTGGCGCGGGCTGCGAGCACCAGCACCATACTCTCGAGTGCGGGCAGTGCCGCGCTTATCAGCGCGGTGGTGTATCTGCTGATCCCCTGGTTAACGCCTCCCATTCTCCGTCGCAGCTACGGCTTTGGGTTTGTGGCCCTGATGACAGGGGGGATCCTATGCTGGCGCATCTTCTATGCCCGAATGCTCGTCCATCCGTTTTTCCGGCAGTACGGCCTGATTGTCGGCAGTTCGACTTCGGCCCTGGACCTGGCGCGCGCGATCCAACGCGCCGGCAAAGACGGGGATGCCAACCCCTTCCGGGGAACGGGATACGAGATCGTGGGGCGTGTCGCCGATGTGGAAGACGCAGAAGCGACCTGGGAATTCCCACGGCTGGGGAATATGCGTAAGCTGGTGCGCCTGGCGCGGCAATTCGGCGTGGAGGAGATCATTCTGGCCCACGGCGACGAGAAGGACCTCTCTCTGGAGGCCCGTGAGATTTTGCTTGATTGCCGGGAGGTTGGCCTGCGGATCAGCAGCCTGGCCACGGTCTATGAGCGGCTGACCGGGCGATTGCCGGTCACGTATGCCGCGTACGATCTGCAGATGCTGCTGAGCCCTCTGGACAGCCCGTCTGTGCGTCTTTACACGGCTTCAAAGCGGGCAATCGACATCGTGCTGTCGCTGATCGGGCTGCTCGGTCTAAGCCTGATCCTGCCGCTGGTGGCGCTTGCGAACGCGCTCTGGTCGCCCGGTCCGCTCTTCTACCGGCAGCAGCGCATCGGCAAGGGCGGGCGCCCCTTCCCCGTCATTAAACTGCGCTCGATGATTCCCGACGCCGAACGCTGCACGGGTGCGGTTTGGTGCGAAGAGGGTGACCCCCGCATCACACGGGTCGGCCACCTGCTGCGCAAGAGCCGTCTCGACGAGACCCCACAGCTCTTCAACGTGCTGCGAGGTGAGATGAGCATCGTCGGCCCGCGTCCCGAACGCCCGAGCTTTGTAGGCCAGCTCTCACACGAACTCCCGCTCTACCGCGCGCGCCACGCCGTGAAACCGGGCATCACCGGCTGGGCGCAGGTTCACCTTGAGTATGGAGATTCCATCGAAGACTCACGCGAGAAATTGGAGTATGACCTCTATTACGTGAGGCACGCCAGCCTCTATCTGGATCTGCTCACACTGTTGCACACCGTGCGCGTGGTGGTCGGTCTGAAAGGACAGTAAGCCGAATGGCCCGTATTCTCTACCTGACGCAAGTGCTGCCCTACCCCCTGGACTCGGGGCCCAAAGTGCGCCAGTATCATATGCTACGCCACCTGGGACGGCGCCACGAGGTATCTCTGGTCTCATTCACGCGCGCAGATGATCCACCTGAGGCGATCGTGCACCTGGGCGAGATCTGCCGGGACGTGCATACGGTGCCCATTCGGCGCTCCGCGTGGCGCAACCTGCGCGCCGGTGTCGAAGGGATATTGACAGGCGAACCGATCGTCGTCGCGCGGGACGAGATGTCGGAGATGAAGGCAACCCTGGAGCGGCTGGTGAGCGAGACACAGTACGACGTCATCCACGCGGATCAGCTATCGATGGCGGGGTATGGGCAGTTGGCAGCGCGGGCATCCGCGCCTCACCGTCCGTGGACGCTATTAGACGAGCACAACGCAATCTACGTCCTGACGAAGCGAATGGCGGATACCGAGCCGAGTTTGCCACGGCGGCTGCTGATGAACCGCGAGGCGCGCGCTTTCGCGCGCTATGAGGCGCGCATGGTCAAGGCTTACGACGCCCTCCTGACCGTGATACCGGAGGATCAGGAGCGTCTTCTGGAGCTATTCCCTTCCGAGGCGCGCGAGGCGCTCGCGCGGAAGTTCACGGTCATACCGATCTGCGTGGACGTCGACCAGGTAGAGCCGATGATAGGTCAGAAGGGCCATCCCCCGACGATCTTGCACCTGGGCACGATGTTCTGGCCTCCCAATATCAACGGGGTGCTCTGGTTCGCGCGGGAGGTGCTCCCGCTCATTCACGCCCAGCTCCCGGACGCCCGGTTCTTCGTGATCGGCAAGAACCCGCCCCGTGAGGTCAAAGCGTTGGCCGTCGATCCGCGCATACAGGTCACGGGGTATGTGACGGACCTAATTCCTTATCTGATGGAGACGGATGCCTTTGTGGTGCCCCTGGATGCCGGCGGCGGCATGCGGGTGAAGATCCTGGACGCCTGGCGCACGGGTCTGCCCGTGGTCTCGACGCCCATCGGGGCCGAAGGCATTATGGTACGAGATGGAGAGAACATATTACTGGCGGCGGACGCACCAGCCTTCGCTGAGGCAACGATCCAGCTGCTGACGGACGGCGCACTGAACCAGAGGCTGCGCACGAATGCGCGTGCGTGGGTTGAGGCGCACTACAGTTGGCAGAGCGTATATGCGCGGGTGGACGATGTCTACGAGCGGCTGCTGGGCGAGGATGCCCGAGTTGAGGAGGAGATAACCCTATGAGTACCTTGTCGATTGTGATACCGGCATATAATGAAGAGGATGGCATCGCTCAGATCATCGAGCGGGTGTTGCCCATCCGCGCGAGTCTGGCGGAGGTAGGTGTCGACCATATGGAGCTGGTCGTGGTCGACGACGGATCGCGCGACCGGACCGCGGAGATCGCTGCGGGTTACCCCGAGGTCCTGTTGGTGCAGCATACGGTGAATCAGGGCTATGGTGCCGCGCTGAAGACAGGGTTCGGCCAGGCTTGTGGCGATCTGTTGGGATTTTTGGATGCGGATGGCACCTATCCGCCCGAGGACTTTCCCGCGCTCTGCAAGGTCGCGCTGCAGGAGAATGCCGACCTCGTCGTTGGATCGCGGATGTCGGGTACCGAAAGCGAGATGCCGCTGGTGCGTCGCGTGGGCAACCTGCTCTTCGCCAACCTGGCGAGCGTCCTCGGCAACCAATCTGTGAGCGACAGCGCCAGTGGCATGCGCGTCATCCGGCGCGAGGCCTTGACGCGGCTCTACCCCCTGCCGGACGGGCTGAACTTCACGCCGGTGATGAGCATCCGTGCGCTGCACGAGGAGATCAAGTGGCACGAGGTTCCTATTCCCTACAAAGAGCGCGTCGGACGCTCCAAACTGAGCGTCGTGCACGATGGTATGCGCTTTCTCGAGACGATTCTGTGGACGGCGCTCTGCTACAATCCCGTCCGCATTCTGGGGGGCATCGGGATTGGGCTTGGCGCCCTTGCCACGCTGATCGCCGTGGCGATTATCGGCCTGCGGCTATCCGGCATCACACAGCTCGGTCCGTGGGGCGTAGCCGCCGTCTTCGTCGGAGGCCTCTCGGCATTCGCGGGGGTCACGCTGTTTGCATTGGGCGCCACGTCAAACTACCTGGTCTCGCTCTTTCACCAGAACCCCATTCGCCAGGGGTTGTTGGGCCGTCCGCTGCTGCGGCGGCCCCTGGAGCATCACTTTGGCTGGATCGGTGTCGTGGTGTCCTTCATCGGGTTCGTGATCGGCAGCATCAGCTTGGGGCTGGGGCTGAATGGCTGGCCCGTGGAACGCCTCTGGTTCTATCTCCTCGGCGGTGCGATGTGCCTAATCTTGGGGATCCAGCTCACGGTCTTCGGCATCATGACCCGCGTGCTCGCACAGCTCAGCCAACGGGACCTCGACATTGATCGGGATCTTGTGGGCAAGCCTTGTGAGTTGCGTGAGGCGGAGGCCTACGGAACGTTGGGAGCCGAGTAGGCTTCGGGAACTCATATGAGCAAATCCAAACAGCCCAAAGCCCACAGTCGCCGGGCACACAGTACGGAGCCACACCACGATCACCCGCACATTCCCAAAGTGGATGCTCTGACGATGAACGACCAGTTCGGCGTGGATGTGCTGCTGGTCAACCCACCGTCGCCCAATCGCGATCCCTATATTCGAGATACGCACCGCGTAGGCCGGAACAGCCGCGAGGGCACGATCTGGCCGCAGACCTCACTGGCGCAATTGGCGGCGATGTTCGGCGAGGAGCGGACGGTGTCGGTCGTCGACTGCATCGCCGAGCAGCAGACGTGGCCCGAGTTCGAGCAGATGCTCGTACGGGAACGTCCGAGATACTACGTCACGCAGGCCACTGCGCCGACGCTAACCAACGATATGCGCGGCGTCTTTCTGGCGAAGTCGCTGGGTGCGACGACCATCGCGATAGGCACGCACGTCAGCCCGGCCACGGAAGCCACCCTTGAGGCGTATCCGGCCCTTGACTTCGCGCTACGTGGCGAGCCGGAGGAGACGCTGCGAGAGCTTGTGGACACACTCGAATCTATCCGGCGGCGAACAGACGGCACAAGCGAGCCGGCTCCACGACTGCGCGAGCCGGAGACGCCGGCAGCCGTGAAAGGGATTGCGTATGTGCACGAGGGTCGCGTGCGGATCACGCCCGACCGTCCCTTTATCGAAGATCTGGACAGCCTGCCCATCCCGCGCCACGAGCTGCTACCCCTGGAGCGTTACAAACTACCGATCGTAGCCGGGCGGTACACGTTTGTCGTGACCAGTCGCGGCTGCCCGGCGGGATGCCGCTTCTGCATCAAGCACGTGACCTATCAGCAGACGTACAGGTTGCGGTCTCCGGAGCACATTATGCAGGAAGTGGACAAGCTCGTTGCGCTTGGCACGACGAACATCCACTTCGAAGCCGACTTGTTCACGATCAACCGCGACCAGGTGATGGGTCTATGCGAGGCACTCCTGGAGCGGGGCTGCCCCATCCGCTGGACCTGCAACAGCCGCATCGATTTTGTCGATCCGGAGCTGCTGGAGATGATGGCCCGGTCGGGCTGTTGGATGATAGCTTGGGGCATTGAGTCGGGCTCGCCGGAGATCTTGCGGCGCGTGCGCAAGGGCATCCGACCCGACCAGGTGATGCGGGCGTTACGGTGGGCCAAAGCGGCGGGCATCCGCAACTACGGGTACTTCATCATTGGCCTTCCCGGCGAAACCCACGAGACGATCGACCAAACGATCGCGTTTTCCAAGGCGCTGCCGCTGGACTTCGCGCTCTTTCACATCGCGGTGCCCTACCCGGGAACCCCGCTCTGGTACGAGGCGGCCGAGGAGGGCTGGCTGCACATCGAGCGGTGGGAGGACTTCGATATGTACAACTCAGCGGTGCTGGAGTATCCGCAATTGAGCGCGGAAGAACTCCGGAAAGCGGCGCAGCGCGCGGCACGCGAGTGGGCCCTGCGCCCCGGCCCGATGTGGACCTTTATCAAGGAGCTGCGGAACCTGGACACGTTGGTGCAATGGGTCCGAATTGGCGCCCGCCACCTGAGTTGGATCGTCGGACAGGCGTGATGGCGTTCTATGTTCAACCAATCGATGGGAGCTAAATCCGGTATGAATCGTCGTGATAGGCTACTTCTCTGCGGCATCATCGTTGTCGCGGTCATACTCCGCATAGGCGTGGCCTTCTACCTGGGCAACGTTGTAGACGCCCCGCCTCTGATGACAGACCAGCGCTCCTACCATGCCCTGGGCGAGCGCTTGCTGGGCGGGCACGGCTTCAGCTTTGCCGTGGGCTGGTACCCCTTTACGCCGGCGAATACACCGACAGCACACTGGTCATTCCTCTACTCTCTTATTGTAGCGGCCATTTATGGGGTCCTGGGCGTACAGCCGTTGGCCGTGCGCCTCGTGCAAGCGGTAGCCGGTGGCGTGCTCTTGCCCCTGGTCGTGTACAAGCTAGGACAGCGGGTCTTTGGCGCAGACGCTGAGAAGGCGCCAGTACCGGCGTTGGCTACGGCGGCACCGCTCGCGGCAGCGGCAGCGGCTGCGGTCTATGGGTACTTCGTGCTCTATGCGGCGACGATGATGACCGAAACGTTGTTCATCGTCGTGGTGATATGGTCCCTGAATGCCGCGCTGGGAATCGCGCACGCCCTCAAGGCGCAGCAGCGTCCCCCCCTATCGCTCTCCTTCCAGTTGGGCATCAGCCTGAGCCTCGGTACGTTACTGCGCCAGTCGATTCTTCCCTGGGCTCCGGTCGTCCTGGCGTATCTTCTATTTCTGGGATGGCGCGGGCGGCAGTTACCCACTGTAGCACGAACCGTCGTCCTGGTAGGGGCTATGCTCGTCGCGAGCATCTTACCCTGGTCCGTTCGCAACTATCGCGCCTATGGTCAGTTTCTGTTGCTCAACTCCAACACCGGGTTCGCGATGTACTCCGCACAGCACCCGATGCACGGAACTCGCTTTAGCGAGTTCGAGGCGGCTCCGGTTCCCGAGGAGCTTATGGGCGGAAATGAAGCGGAGCTAGACGGGCAGCTGATGCGGATCGGCATCCAGTTTGTGCTGGATGAGCCCGGACGTTACATACGGCTGTCGCTGAGCAGGGTGCGCGCCTTCTTCGAGTTCTGGCCTTCGCCCGACACGACGCTGCTTCACAATATCGGTCGTGTGGGCTCCTTCGGATTGTTCCTGCCGTTGATGCTTTACGGCCTGCACCAGGTGGTGCGAAGACCTGAACTACTCCGGCGGAGCGAACTGCTGATCCTGTTCTACGCGTTCTACACGGTGCTACATGTCATGACCTGGGCGATGGTGCGGTACCGGCTTCCCGTCGATGCAGTGGCCATGCCGTGGGTGGGTCTGGCTATCATCGACCTAGGCGCACGTGTAGGGGCCAGTCTCCGCCGCGAAGGGTGGAGCGCGGCACGTCAGGGTGCACGTGGGGTACCGTCGATCGTCGACAGCGCCGATGGAAA
>SLDA01000297.1 GCA_007125545.1 Thermoflexales bacterium
ACTCCTCCACGGCCTCGATGAGCAAGCGCTCGCCCACGCGCACCTGTCCTGTCAGCGAGGGAGCGGCCTCCAGATAGTAGCGCGCAGCGGCCCGAGGCGCATAGTAGGGGCGAAAAGGACGGGCCACCACCGTATCCACGACCACCCCAGCGTCGTCAAGCCAGATGACGCCGATGTCAAAGAAGACGAAGAACATATGAATGGTGGCGCCCAGCCGGCTGGCGATAGCCTCCACAAAAAGCAGCCCCTCCTCTTCCCCCAGGGAGCGTCGAAAGGTCAGGCCTCGCAAGCGACAGAAGAAAGTGTCGCACCGGCGAGCGCGCACAGGCAACGCTTCGCCACCCTCCGCCCGGCAGAGCCGGACGTATCGTCCGCGACGGGAGCCGGCACCTGTCATCTCCGGGTCTCCGGCGAGACGTTACCAGCGTACGGACCACGCACGGGAGACCTCACTGATCGTCCCCCTCCAACGTGAAGGGAACGACTCGGGTTTGCCCGTCCTCGTCTGTCTGCACCTGCTCCACGCGAAGTGCCACCGTGTCCAACAGCTTCTGACAGTGCTGGGCC
Organism: Thermoflexales bacterium; assembly: GCA_007125545.1. Taxonomy (GTDB): domain Bacteria; phylum Chloroflexota; class Anaerolineae; order B4-G1; family SLSP01; genus PWVB01. The sequence continues at coordinate 568 of SLDA01000297.1, forward strand.
AACACCCGGCCTCGCTCATAGAGCGTGACTGTATCGGTAAGCGCCAACCCATCACTTTCCAACTTCGCGACGATGGTCTCTAGCTCACTCAACGCATCCTCGAAGGACAGTTCCTTGGTCGATTCCATTCGCAGCTCCTTATCTAAGACGCTAGTGCCGCCATTATAGCCATTTCCGGCTTGATAGCCATCCTCTGACGCCACCCTCCTGCCGCACCCCCGCCGGATGCGGTATAATGGAAGCGTGAAACAGCAGCAAAGAACCGGGTTTGGATGCATCCTCCTCCTTCTGCTCTCCGTGGCCGTGCTGAGCGTCGCGTGGGTCTACTCGACGTGGCGCTCGAGTGAGGAGGTGCTGCCCCTTGGACTCGTGGTCAACGATGTACCTATGGGTGGTATGACGCGGCACCAAGCACTGAGCGCCATCGAGCAGGCCTACACCACTCCCATCACCGTGACGTATGCAGGCCGGCTTCTCCCACCCCTGCTGCCGGAGATGATCGAGCTTCGGGTGGATATGGAGGCCACCGCCGCAAATCTGGATGCGGCCCTCGCACGGGAAACAGGACCGATGATCTTCATCCGCTATCTGCGCGACCAACTCCTGGGACGCCCGCACGAGGTCACGAAGGTCAATGCTGTGGTCCTCTACTCCCGCCCCCGCGTCAACACCTACCTGGAACGGACCGCGCAGCAATACGACCATGCACCTCGCGACCCGGTGGCGCTACCTGAATCCGGCACTTTCCGTCCGGCGCTGGAGGGCACCACTCTCAATACCTCAGCCTCACTGCCCCTGGTCATCGACGCTATCCTGGCAGCCCAGATTGAGAGGCGCCAAGTAGATCTCGTCGTTGAGATCGAACCCGCGCCCCAGGCCTCCATCGAGATCCTGTCACAGGCCCTCCGGCAGTCCATCGCCGGCCTCGATTCGAGTGCAGTCGCCGGAATCTTCGCCAAGGATCTGTCGACGGGTCAGGAGTTATGTCTCAACTGTCAGGCCGCCTTCACCGGCGACAGCATGGCCAAGATCGGGATCGCGCTCGCATCCTATCGCGACCGTCCCCAGGAACTAACAGTGGAAGACGCAACACATTTGGTGCAAGCCTTGACACCCGGTGAGAACGCGAGTACCGCCGCCGATACCCTTCTGGCGCAGTTAGGAGGCGGCAGTGCGATTCACGGCACAAACGCAGTGACAAGCCTCTTCTTGAGCCTGGGGCTGGACAGTTCCTACCTGACGATCCCGCTCACGCCTGGATCCGAGACCGCCGTTCCTCTGACGACACCGGCGAACAGCCGCACCGACGTCACCACAGTCCCCCACCCCGGCATGCAGACCACCCCTATGGAGGCCGGCCTCTTACTCGAGGCGATCTACTACTGCACCCAGGATGGCGGTGCGCTTCGCATCCTCTATCCACGCGATATGACCTCGGCTAAATGCCAGGGCTTGCTGGCGAGTATGACCCGTCACCGCGCTCACTCCCTGCTGGGCCAGGATCTACCCCTCGGTGTGTCAGTGGCACACCAGCAAGGGATGGAAACCACGACGTACAGCGAGATCGCCCTCTTCTACGGCCCGCGCACCGACCTCCTCCTCACAGCTTTCCTGTACGATCCTGCCTGGTCCACGCACGAAGACGCCGCGCCCTACCTTGCTGCCATTGGTCGCCTCACGTACCGCTTCTTCAACGGCGACTGACTTAATGTAGCGGAGCGCGGATCTCTGCTCCGCACTCCGTGGTTGGCTTGCCTCGATGGCACCGGCAGGCTGAATCCTATCGTGCTCCTACTTCACATCCGTTGTCACTCTCCCTTGAGAAAGCCGTGCGATTGGAGCACCTTCTGTCCCCCGGGGCCCAGTAACCATTCAACGAAGTCACGCTGCGCGCCCTCCGGCTCTCCCAGCGTTACGACGAAATGCGTGCGGGTTAGCGGGTATAATCCCGCCGCCACCGCTTCCCCCACCGGCGGCACGCCATCCACCGCCAGCGCACGTACCCGGCCATCCACCCACGCCGACGACACATAGCCGACAGCCAGGGAGTCCTCGTCCACAAACTCGAGCATCGCCGCGCTGCTGGGCGCTACCAGCGCATTTAGCGAGACGCGCGCGTCGCGCATCACCCACGCCTGGAAGTATCCGGCCACCCCAGAAGACGCCTCTCGACTCACCAACTGCGGCGGACCCGGAAGCCCGCCCCAGGAGCCCCAATCATCCAGGCGGCCCTGGTAGAGATCGCGTAACTGGGTGAGGGTGATGCCCTGGAGGCCGTTCTGCGGGTTCACGACAATGGCCAACCCATCCCGTGCCAGAGGACGCGCCCAAGCCTCCTCAGGCAGCGTCTCGGCGAACCAGGTCAGCACCGCGATATCGGCATCACCCTGGCGGAGCGACCGCAATGCCTGTGCGTCGGCACGCGGAAACACGGAGATCTCCGCGTTCGCATTCTGCCGCCCGTATGCCGACGCTGCCGTCTGCAAGGCCGGCAGTAGGCTCTCCGGACAGACGACGCGCAGCGTCGTGACCGCCTCCGGCGGCGTCTCCGGCGTGGGAGTAGGAATCAGCGGCGCAGGGGCTCCACACGCTGCAACCACGAGCGCGGCCAGCAAGAGTCCGGTCCAAATGGACGGTCGTATCCACGTCCTGGTCGGAAAGGTCAAATCATCATACCTCTAGCGTAGCACGCCGGTCAGCACCAGGATCGCCAATAGCGCGGTATAAATTGCGAACGGGATCAGGCTGTGCCGCCGTACGTACGCCAACAGCCCCGCGATCGCCAGGTAGCCGGCCAGCCCGGCCGCGAGCATGCCGGCAAACATTACCGGCAGACTGGCCGTCTGCGGTCCAGGCCCACCTAACGCCAACTTCGCCACCTGATACAGGCCCGAACCCAGGACAATCGGCACGGCGAGCAAGAAACTAAAACGGGTCGCATCCTCACGCCGCAGACCCAACAGCATTCCGGCTGAAATTGTCGTTCCCGAGCGGCTCAGACCCGGCACGATTGCCAGTGCCTGCGCGAAGCCAATCACGACGGCCTCCAGCCACGAGAGTGTGGTCATCAATCGCTGGCGCGAACCGAGGCGCTCTGACAATACGATCAGAAGCGAGGTGCCGAGGAGAAAGCCTGCCGCGGCCAGGGGCATCCCAAACAACTGCTCGAAGAAGTCTTCCAGCAAAAAGCCGATCACTGCGCCCGGAATCGTAGCCACGGCCAGCATCCAAGCCACTCGCGCTGCGGGATCCACCAGCGTCCGCCGCTGCAAGCTCTGCAAAGCCGCCGCAACCAGCTGCCACAGATCCGTCCAGAAGTAGAGCACGATCGCCACCAACGAGCCGAGATGGAGCATCACATTGAGCACCAACCCGGGATCTTCCCAACCGAGCAAATGGGGCACAATCACCAGATGTCCCGAACTACTGACGGGCAAGAACTCCGTGAAACCCTGCAGAATACCGAGCAAAATCGCCCTCCAAACTGACACACCCACCTCCATCAACCTTATCTTTGGTGTCCGCGACGACACGGCGCGTTGTCGGCCCGCGGAAGGCTACGACGTGATGCAGACTTCTAGACTGCAGTCCACACCGTTCGCTATCATACCCCGCACCCGCTCCACCGCAAGCCGTGGATCGTAAGGCGTGCACCCCACCGTGGGAGGCGCCCGTGAAAATGGGTTTGTTTGGTAATGGGGTGGGAGGCACGACCCGACGATAGGTTCGTTTGGTCGCCAGATCGGAGTTAGGATTGGGGGAGCAGTAGACTACATTTGCTTGCCAAGAAACCCTTTCCCGTGTATAATCTACTTCGTACACGGGGCATAGCGCAGCTTGGTAGCGCGCACGGTTCGGGTCCGTGAGGTCTGCGGTTCAAATCCGCATGCCCCGACACCCTACCACACGAATGAGCCACTCCTATTCGTGTGGTTTTCTTTTTCGCTGCTTTGCACCTCATCCATACACAGCCTCTTTGTTCAGTGACACGTGTGTGGGGAAGTGCAACTCGGCCACAGCGCCGTCCTCATTGCGAAGGCTCCAGGATCCACGCATGCTGTGCGTGATCACAGAATGCACCAGGTCAAGGCCTGTAGACCGGTTTCCGCCGGCAAGCGTCGATTCGGAATATCCGGGCCCAGCGTCGCGATAGAGCAACTGAACCTCCCCGTTCTGTACCGCGACATCCACCGAGATGCGAACGCAATCCTCACTAGACCCATACTTGAGCGTATTCGTGGTGAGCTCGCCCAGCACCAACGCCAGGTTGTGGGCGTGTTCGGGCATAAGACGGATCCCCGCACCCCCAACGTGTACCGTCGCTCTGCTGCCGGTGGCCCCACTCGCCAAAACAGAAGCATCAATCACGCTGCGGGCGAGCTCGGTGACCTCTAGCGGGCGCCACCCACTCGCGGACAGGAGCTGGTGCACGGTAGCCAGGCTCCGCACCCGCGTGCTCAGGCTGTCCAGGGCAACCAGATAGTGGGCCGTCTCGTCGTGATCGGGCATCTCCGCGTCCAGCCGGACCTGCTCCCTCATGATCAGTCCCAGGATCGCGGTCAGATTATTCTTGACACGATGGTTGACCTCTTGCAGCAGGATGCGATTGGCCTGGTTTGCTTCCTGCAGTTCTGCCATATACTGCGTCAACCGGGTCTCCGCCTGCTTGCGCTCGATCAGATCGGCAGCAAGACGCGCCAGAACGTCCAGGGTACGGAGTTCCCCTTCCGTCGGCGCGTGAATGTCCCGCCAATGCGTGGAGATAACGCCCAACATCTCTCCCGAACGGGAGACCAACGGGGTGCTTTGCACCGACCGGATTCCAGTTTGGAGCTGCATCGCCAAGTCCTCACTGCCGGCCAGGGACTCGCACTGCTCTACATCGGGAACAAACGCTCTATGCCCGGTACGCCACGCCAACCCGCAAACACTGCTAGACCCGGGATACACCCACGCCCAGAACGCGGCAGCTTCTGGGCTGAAGCCCCGGTGTCCCAGGAGCTGAAGCGCCCCGCGCGCGCCGACATCCGAACGCCACAGCTGCAGGCTCGCGCTATCGGCCCTGAGCACCGCAACCGCCGCGTCAAGGATCTGCTCATACAACACCTCGATCTCATCGACGCGAATCAACTGTGTGCTGATCTCGTGCAGGCGCCGGGCAGCCTCGAGCTCTGCCGCGAGTTGTTGCCGGCTCTCCTGCAGTGCCGTCTCTATCCTCCGACGAGCGCTAATGTCCTGACTCACCGCCACCCCTCCGATGATACCGCCCTGTGCATCGCGAATCGGCGCCGCGGCGTTGAGGATGGTTCCACACGTCCCATCGAAGCGTTCGATATCAATGACCTCAGCTTTGGAGGTCTCCCCACGGCTGAGCGCTCGGGCCAGCCCCCAGTCCTCGGCAGCCAGAGCCTCACCACTATCAGGCCACCAACCCCTGTAGGCATCATACTCCGCGGAGCTCTCGGCCGGGAGCGCGTTCTGCCCCCAAACCTCATAAACCAGGTCGTTCATCGTGACCAGACGCCCCTCGGCGTCGGCGATAAAAACGGCTACCGGCAATGCATCGAGGACAGCTTCCAGCCTCGACTGCTCGGCGGCCAGGTTCGCTGCCATTGCGCGCGACACCTCTTCAGCACGCTTGCGCTCTGTGATATCCACGTTGATCCCGACAACCCCGGTGACGGCGCCTTGACTGTCCTTAATCGGCGTAGCCGAGACCAGCACGACACCCTCAGTGCCGTCAAACCGCCGAATGCGCAGTTCGACGGAGTCGACGGCCTGACCCGAGCGCAAGGCTCTGGCGACGGGATAATCCTCGGGCTGCAGCCGTTCGCCGGTCTCAGCGTCCCAGGCCTCGTACTGTGGGTAGCCCTCAATGCTCTCCGCAAGCGGAGCATCACCGGCCCAGATGCGATCGGCCTCTTCGTTCTTCCCTACAAGCTGGCCGGTCTCATCCGCGATCCATATACCTACCGGGAGATGGTCGAGGACTGCGGCAAGCCTGCCACGCTCCAGTTCCAGGGCCCGAACCAAGGCCTCAGGGGGGTCCGAATCAGCCCGCCCCAGTGCGATGGCGCGCTGAATAGCTGGTATGAGTTCGCCCGGTCGGTCCTTGCGAATATAGTCTGTGACACCGGCCCGGAATGCCTCCACCGCCACTACTTCACTGCCCGAACCGGTCACAACAATCACGGGCATATGAGGCCAGCGGCTTCGAAGGGCCTCCAGCACCAATAGCCCAGGGGCCCATTCGAGGTCGAACTCGGTCAGCACCAGCTCGTAGCCCTGGTCTCGCAGTGCCTGGAGATAGGCGGCGTGCGAGCCGGCTACCACAATCTCGGCATCCGGGTAAGCGGCTTCCACCAGCTGCAGCACCTGCATGCGATCTATGTCTTTATCATCGATTAGCAGCAGTTTCATAGTTTCACTCAGCCCTATGCTTCTCCATGCCTGGGCGTCGCAACGCGAGACAAGCTATGCAACGCAGTTCCGCCCCGCCGGCCTTCTTGGCGGAGAAGCTCAGAGACGCAAAGACGCAGAGATAAGAAGAGGAACCTACCAGCGCCTCTCTGCGTCTTTGCGTCTCTGCGTTAGAGACCTAATCAACGCGCACCGTCACCGACGAGTGCGTGCCCACCCGATCCCCTTCAGAGTCTGACGCCTGCCCCGGATCCACGCCGGGCAGCGAGAACCAGAATGCACTCCCCTGCCCGACCACACTCTCTACGCCCACGTCGCCACCGAGCTTCTCGATAATGCGCTGTACAATCGAAAGGCCCAGACCGTGTCCTTCAGCCTCGGTTGGCGAGAGCTGCATATACGGCGTGAAGAGCTGTGCCTGCTCCTCTGGCGTGAGCCCGTTTCCGTTGTCCCGTACCCAGAAACGATAGCCAGGAGGCGAAGCTTTATCCTCAGCTCCATCTGCGGTCCAGGCGACCTCGATCCGTGGCGGCAGTCCTCCGTACTTCAGCGCATTGCTGAGATAGTTGACCCACACCTCGACCACCCACGGTCCATATCCCCATACCTCAGGCCACTGCTCGGGCAGCACAATCTCGGCGTCTCGCTCTTCAATCATCTTCGACAAACGCGCTTGAGATTCAGTAAGCACCGCCGCCATATCCAGTTTCTGAAGCGTCAGCTCCCGGTCCCGCACCTCGGCGAGCAACAGCAGATCGTCAACGACACGCCCCAGCCGTCTGCCATCTCCTGAAATCAGGTCGAGATAGCGTTGCGCATGCTCCGGAGGAATCTCTCCCAAATCCTCCTTGAGAAGCTGTGCAAGGCCCACAATCGGCTGCAAGCCACTCTTCAAATCGTGTGCGACGGTGTGAGCAAAAGCACCCAGATCCCGGTTCTGAGCCTCCAGGTCGGCGTTATTCACACTCAGCAGCTGAGCCTCCTCGAACCGCGCCCGCGCAACAGTGATCGCTCGCGCCAGGTTTCGCCCGTTCGGCGGCTTAACCAGGTACGCACCCACCCCAGCTCTCGCGGCCTCCGCGGTTAGTTGCAAGTCATCGTGGGCTGTCAGGACGACAACCGGGGTCGGGCAGATCTCCTGGATGCGGCGCGTCGCCTCAATACCGTCCATTTCCGGCATCTGGAGGTCCATCACAACAATATCGGGTTGATATCGCGCCACTGCCTCCAGCGCCGCACGCCCATCCCCGACAACACCCACCACTTCATAGCCTTCCTGCACCATTAAGGTCTGTACCATGCCGGCTACCAGGCCATCATCGTCGACGACCAGCACCCGTCCCTTACTCATTTCACACATTCTATGCTCCTGCAGACGGCGAATTGCGGATGGCATGCAGTCCAAACCATCCGTACATCTCAGTCACCTACACTTAGTTTACCATAAAAGCGTTGACCTTTCCAATGGAAGCCCAACTTGTCCAGCACTTCTCGTCCTCAATCGCAACCTAAGTCAAACGTTAGTCAACCT
>SLDA01000426.1 GCA_007125545.1 Thermoflexales bacterium
CCGGCGTGCAATCTCGCGTACCTGCGACTTGTCAACCATCTCGCCCAACGGCAGGATCATACGGCTGAGTTGGTGCTGGGTGAGGCGGTAAAGGGCATAGCTCTGATCCTTGGCTTCGGCGCAGGCCCCGAAGAGACGGCTCGGTTCGCCTTCCGCGTGCACGACGCGCGCATAATGGCCTGTGGCGATCCATCGGGCATCGCTCCGGTCAGCTTCATTCAGGAGCGCCGCGAACTTGAGGGTTGGATTGCAGAAGACGCAGGGATTGGGAGTTCGTCCTGCGGCATAGGCCCGGGCAAAAGGTTCGACAACGTGCGTGTAGAACTCCTGGCGCACGTCGTGCTCCATCAGCGGAATGCCGAGGTGGTGGGCCACGGCGCGTGCGCGCTGCTCAGGTGTGGGCCTTGCGCGGGTCTCTTCCAGCTCCTGTGCCTTCCATGTCCTGAGCGCTATGCCGTGCACCACGTAGCCCGTTTGTTGGAGTAGCGCTGCAGCGACGGCACTGTCCACGCCGCCACTAAGTCCCACGACCGCACGTCTATCCCGTACTCTGCTCTCGTTCCCATCCATGCGGACATTATACACCAGGCGATTGTCCTGTCCGATCTGCGCGTGTGGCTGTTGGTCGATCACCCTCTTTTGAGAAGGCGAAGATATCATAATAACATCCTCTTTCGAAATCCGGTCCGGAAACGCTTGACTAGTTTTCGCTTCAAGTTTACAATGGTATCTGAAGTTAATTGAACCCTGTTTGCAGTTCTGATTCCTCAACCCGCTAAGGAGAAAAGTCGCATGGCACAGATAGATCCTACAACATCAACCGTGATCACTGACGATGACAAGCTCTGGTCTTTGCTGTCCTGGATTTTCACGCCACTCGTACCGATTATCGTATTGTTGCTGGAAGACAAGAAGCAGCGTGCGTTCATCAAGTACAATGCCATACAGGCTTTGGTCCTCGGCGTGGCGGGCTACGTGATCTCATCTATACTCTCGTTTGTAGTCATCGGCTGCATCACCGGGCTTCTGCTGTTAGTTTACGTAATCTACCTCGGTATCCAGGCCTACAATGGCAAGTGGGTGACCGTGCCGGTGGTTACGGACTTCTGTGTGAATCAAGGGTGGATCCAGCGCCCCTAGGTATCACACGGAAAGAGTACGGCCTTGTAGCGGCTTCCCGTTCGGGAAGCCGCTTTTTGCTTGCCGTCCTGCGTATGGTATACTTCCCTGGTGTTGTGTGATGATGGGGGATCTCGTCGAGTAGGTTGCCGCACTCACCCCAATCACGACCGAGGACGGAGTATGGAGACACCGGAGACTAAGCGCTGGCAAATTTACCCGAAGGCCCCTGACGCGTTCGTTGATAACCTGCGACCGCTGCATCCGGTGCTGATTCAGGTACTCTACAATCGAGGGCTCGTTGAGCCCGAAGCAGTAGCCGGTATCCTTGAATCCACGGGCGCGTTGACGAATCCCTTTAAGCTCGTTGGTGTCAGTGAAGCCGTGCGCTTAATTCGGCGCATTGTGACCGAGGATGGTCTGATCGTCATCTACGGTGACTATGATGTCGACGGAGTAACGGCGGTTGCAGTCCTCGTCGAGACGCTGCGCGCCATGGGTGCGCGGGTAGAATCCTATATCCCGAGCCGCGAGGATGAAGGGTACGGACTGAACCCGGACGCTATTCGCAAGCTGGCTCTGGACAAAGCTCGGTTGCTGATCACGGTAGACTGCGGCATCAGATCCCTCGATGAAGTGGCTCTGGCGCGTAAGCTGGGAATGCGCCTCATCATCACCGATCATCACCATGTAGGCGCTGCTTTGCCCTACGCCGATGCTGTGATCAACCCTCGACAGCCGGGCAATCCTCCAGAAGTTCACGAACTGGCGGGCGTAGGGGTGGCCTTCAAATTGGCCCAAGCCCTCATTCGGACGAACTCACGCGTGCCCCTACCGACGACCCAGCGCGAACTCTCGGAGGATGACCTTCTTGACCTGGTGGCGTTGGGGACGGTCGCTGATATGGTCGACCTGCTCAAGGAGAATCACACGCTCGTCGCTCGGGGTTTGGAGCGCATCAACGCGGGTCGTCGACCGGGCCTCAGCGCGCTTCTACGGGAGGCGGGCATTCGGCCGGGAAGTGTGACGACCAGGACGATTAGTTTCGCGCTGGCGCCGCGGCTCAACGCTGCCGGACGCATTGACGAGGCTATGATCGCCCTCAATCTCCTGTTGGCGCCTGATATGGCGGCTGCCGTGCCCCTTGCCCAGGAACTGGACAAGCTTAACGAAAAGCGTCGTGAGATTGCGAGCGCTGTGCGCGAGACAGCTTATGAGATCGTGATGGCGGAAGGTAAACTACCACCGCTGATCTTCGCGGCCTCGGAGACTTTCCCGGCTGGTGTAGTGGGATTGGCCGCGAACCGCCTGCTGGATGAGTTCTACCGGCCCGCTGTGGTCGTATCTGTCGAAGCTGAGTACTCCAAAGGGTCGGCCCGCTCAATTCCCGAGTTTCATATTACAGAAGCGCTCGACCGGCTTGATGGACTGCTGGTCCGGCATGGCGGGCACGCGGCTGCCGCCGGATTCACAGTGGTGACCTCACGTCTGGAGGAACTCCACGCGCGGCTGCTGGAGTTGGCTGCGGAGGCGGTTGGTGACCGCATTCTGGTCCCGACGCTGGCCGTGGATGCCGAAGTGCCGCTGGGTGAGCTGTCCTGGGAGCTCTACGAGGCACTGGAACGGCTCCAGCCATTCGGCTTCGGGAATCAGGTTCCGGTCCTTGTCAGCCGGTGCGTCAAGGTGCTCAACGCACGCGCGGTGGGAGGCGAGGGACGTCATTTGAAGCTCTATGTAGCTGACCGGTCGGGCAAGTCGTGGGATGCGATCGCGTTTCGCCAGGGTCATTGGGCGGGGCGCGTTCCTGGGTGGATCGATGTGGCTTATCTCCTGGAGAAAAACGAGTGGAACGAGCGGACCACTCTTCAGTTGAACGTCCAGGATCTGCATCCTGCCGGCGAGACCGAGGATTGGAGATGAGGGGTTTGGAGGCGCAATGCGTGTTCTAGTGACTGGTGCCGCAGGGTTTATCGGTAGCAACTTGGCTGAAGCCCTGCTGCGACGTGGCGATACCGTTGTAGGCCTGGACAATTTCAACGACTACTACAGCCCGCTGCGCAAGCGAACGAATGCCCTTGCCCTCTCGGCGTATCCTGCCTTTGAGATGCGTGAGATGGATCTTCGCGACGAGGCGGGGGTGGCTGTCCTGTTGGCGGAAGGTGAGTTTGATGCAGTGGCTCATCTGGCGGCGATGGCCGGGGTCCGCTATTCCATCCCTCGCGCCACCCTCTACAGCGACGTCAACATTCGGGGCACTGTCAATGTACTGGAAGGAATGCGCAAAGCCGGTACGCCGCACTGTGTCTTTGCCTCCACCTCCTCGGTATATGGGCAGACGGAGCGTTTGCCCTTTGAGGAGGACGATCCTCTGGGCAGACCGTTGGCGCCCTATCCGGCCTCCAAGATCGCCGGGGAGCTGATGGGATATTCCTACCACAATCTCTTCGATCTCACCTTTACCGCCGTACGATTCTTTAGCGTCTATGGTGAACGAGGTCGACCTGATATGATGCCGTTTATCATTATGGACAGTATCGTCCATAACCGGGTCTTCAAGCTCTTCAACAGCGGGGAGATGTTTCGCGATTGGACTTATGTGGGTGACATCGTCGAAGGCGTGATCGCAGCGTTAGATCGCCCCTTGGGCTATGCGCGGATCAATTTGGGCCGCGGACAGCCGGTGCGCATGGCTGACTTCGTCGAGTTGGTGGCCGAATTGGTAGGCAAGCCGCCACGGATGGAGACGCCGCCGGCGCCGGCTAGCGAGCCGGAGATGACCTACGCCAACATTACTCGGGCGCGTGAGTTGCTCGGATATGATCCGCAAGTGAGCGTAGAGATCGGAATGGCGCGCTTCTGGGACTGGTACCAGGCTCACGTCGCATCACAGCCGCCGGCCGAAGAAGGCGCCCCGGCTCGTTAGTAGTCAGCCATGTATCTGAAGTCTGAAAGAGACCTTTTCCGACGTCGCAGCAACTTTCCCTGGGGCCGAGTTGGTCTCGTGTTGCTCCTTGTGGCTGCAGCGGCCTATGCTATCTATCGGACGCTCCCTATGCTGGCAGAGGAGTTGGGGGTGACCACGTTTTCTCCGGTCGCTGTGACCCCTGCCCCGATTCCCACAGCCACACCGGCCGCCGGTTACTATATGGCTGTGGCAGAAGAGGCGTCCTGGGAAGGCACGGTGAGCCGGGCGGTAGAGGCTTACAAGCAGTCTCTCGACATCGAACCGAACCAGACCGAACTCTACCTCGATCTCGCACGGCTGCTCATCTACAACGGTCAACCCGAGCGAGGGTTGGAGATGGCTCGTCAAGCGTTGGTCCGGCAGCCGGAGAATGCCCGCGCTTGGGCGCTTCTGGGTCTGGCTTATAGTTGGTTGGGGCTTCCTCGTCAGGCAGTTTCTTACTGCCGACGCGCGGTTGATCTGGATCCGACATTGCCGGAGGCGCATGCCTATCTCGCCGAAGTTTATATCGATGATGGACAATGGCACGCGGCAAACACGGCGATTGCTACGGCGCTTGAGTTGGATCCCATAAACGTCGATGTACTGCGAAACAGGGCTTACGTGTTGGAAAATCAGGGCAGCTACTCCCTCGCCATACAGGGATACCGCGAAGCTCTGCAGATCAACGACAAGGCCGTCCAACTCTATCTCGGCATAGGTCGCAATGCAGGTGCGCTGGGCGATATGGTCCAGATGCGGAAAGCGTACGAGGACGCCATCGCCATTGATCCCGATCACGCGATTGCGCTCAACCGGCTGGGCCTCACCCATCTGCTTATGGGCGATTACCCCAACGCCAGGGAGCATCTGTTAGCGGCTGCCACCGCAAACCCGAATATGCCCGATCCACACGCGAACCTTGGCACGCTCTACTTCCAACAACGGAATTACGAGGATGCGATCACGGCGTTTGGACAGGCGTTGCATCTTGGCGAGATCCGTTCGCGGCGTAGGACGGCCCTCTTCGTGATCACTTTGGAGCCCACGGGCAGCATCGGTGCCACACCGCAAGGGCCTGAGATCGTGTATGCTCAATTCGTCCACCCCGAATTGTTCGAGGCTCCGCTGCGCGGGCAATTCAAGGCTGTGCACGGTGTCCCGGGTGCCGGCGTCGGAGGTGCGGATGCCTCCGATTCGCTGGATGACGGTTCGCCCGTGCTGGGTCACATTCGACTCGACGTCATCACGGGGCGCTATAGCCTGGCCTTGTCGGGGATCCCCCCTGCCCCCTCGGGGCAGGTCTACGTGGGCTGGTTCCGCCAGCTCAGGACTCCAGAGGGAAACTTGGTGCGTACCGAGCCTATCTTTCCCTCTTCGGCGGGGCAGGTGGAGCTGCAGGGCGTAACGGGTACGGTCAGCGGTCCCGCCATTCAGGTCTATTTTACCTCTGCTCTCTCGTATTACTTACTGGGGGAATGCAGCCTGGCTATGCCGCTGCTCGAAACTGCTCTGCGCATCAACCCGGATGATCCAACCACCAGGCAGACTCTGCAGCTATGCCGCTGAATCCGGTTCCATCGGCGGGGCCGGGACATAAGGCTGGGCTTCTTCGCCTCTCACTAATAGGTCGTCGCATTGCGTGGGACGGGTTTGCCGTCGGTGTCGTCATACTCGCGCTAGGCGTGATCTACCGCCAGCTTGTTATAGGCCGGGTCTTGGCCGGCGGCGACTTACACCTCTACTTCTATCCGTATTGGATGGCGGCAACCCGGGCGTTCCATGCACAAGGCTCCTTGCTGTGGAATCCCGATCTCTTTGCCGGTGTTCCCCTGTTAGCCAACTCGCAAGTGGGCGTGCTCTATCCGTTGAATTGGCCTTTCTGGTTGTTTGCCACACCCGCGCTTGACAACGTGGCCAGGGCGCTGCACGGAAGTGTGCTATTGCATCTGGTTTTAGCGGCGATCAATGCCTATGTGCTCACACGGATGTGGATCCATATCTGGATGCCGGTTACAGGTCAGTCGCTCACGGATGAGTCTCGTGCCATCACGGCAGCCCGGATGGGTGCGGCTATAGCTGCGCTAATCTATGCGGGTGGCGGATTTCTGGCTGTTCACGTGGAACACCTTAATCAGCTTCAAGCGTTGGCCTGGCTGCCGCTCTGCTTCTTGCCCCCCAGGCCAGTATCTTCATTGGCTGATGATGTTTCTCAACCGGGGCGAACTCGCGTGATGGCGATTGTCGCATTTGCAATGATCCTGCTGGCTGGCCATACCCAGATGGCGTTTATTGCCGCGTTGGGAGTCGTGATCTGGCATGGGGCTGAAATGCTGGAATCGCTATGGGTGCGGGCTGCCGGTTCGGTGGAGAGCCGTGCTCATCCAGCTGTAGGGACACGGTCCCCGCGATCATGGTTGCGCCGGGGTGTCGCACCGGTCAAAGCCTCGCTCGGGCGGCTAGCGCCCTTTGCCCTGGCGGGCCTTCTCGCAGGTGCGCAGCTCGTACCCAGTTTGCAGTTAGCACAGTTGTCAGGCCGAAGTACCGACTATGCGTGGCGGGAGGCTGTTTCGTTCTCCGTATCACCTTGGGAGTTGCCTCGCGCACTCCTTCCCTCTTACCTGACCGCTCCCTTGCTGCCCGAAGGGGTTGCATACACCGGGCTGCTCGGCCTGGTGCTCATCGGGCTGGGTGTGGGAGTGATCCTCCGCCGGCGGGTGGCAATGGGTCCTGCCGCGTTGGTGGTGGCGGCTGTCTTTCTCGCCACGGGTGGTTACAATCCGCTCTACCTGCTGCTCGTGCGACTACGCGTGCCGGGATTCGCACATTTCCGCGCGCCGGCACGGTTCTTGGGGCTGTTTGTACTGGGCGCGGCAGTACTGGCAGGCCTCGGTCTGACCGGCTTGATCCACGCTCGGAAGTGGAGAACTGGCGTAGTCGTGGCCGGGGTCGTATTTCTCGCTCTGGCCCTGGAGCTATGGGCCGGAGGCCAAACCCTGCCGTTTGCGGCCGCAACCACCATCCGAGCCTATACCGATCTACGACCTGCCACGGCGCACTTGGTGGCTGCAGCGCATGCAGGTGAGGCTGCCGGCCTTGCGGGTCATCGGTTTCTCAGTATCTCGGAGACCCTCTTTGAGGTGGGTGATAGAGAAGAGCTGATGAGTATCTACGGAGAGCAACTGCCGGACGACGCAGTGTGGGCCTATATGGTCGCAAGCAAGCAGCGCGAGGTCCTCGTTCCGAATCTCTCAATGGCTTTCGGGGTACCGGCGGTTGATGGCTACGATGGCGGTCTGCTGCCACTCCGCAGCTATACGACATTCTCGCGACTCCTGCTGCCGGAAGGCACGCCCGACGGGCGCTTGCGTGAGAACCTTCAGACGATTCCGGAGAGCCGGTGGCTCAACCTCCTGGGCGTCCGTCACCTCCTCACCGACAAGACGGGTGACGTCTGGATCGGGGATGTACTCTACGACCGGCAGTTTCAACCGGTGCTGGTTCAAGGGGACGTGCTGCGGTTGGCGTCGCTTCCGAAGGGGTACGCGGCTACCGGGCTGCGCTTGCTTTATACGGGCGCGGGTGAAGTTGAGATTGAGTTGCTTGATGGGCGCGTGCTGCGATCAGCACTGCCTCAGTCAGTGGAGCCCGACGTAGCCTGGCCGATTGATTGGGAAGGCGCAACAGAGGTTCTGGCCCTCGAGCTTCGGGCCACCGATGGCGCTCTCACACCCTCTGGGGCCAGCCTTGTGGACGGACGACTTGGCTCCTTCTACCCTTTGGTGCTCTCCGACGTGTTTCACCTCGTGCACTCGGGAGACGTCAAGATCTACGAGATGCTCTATACACCATTGCGGGCCTTCATGGTGCACCAGGCAGAGATGGCGTTGTCTGTGACAGAGGCACTTGACATGATGGCGGCGGAGGACTTTGATCCGATGGAGCGTGTCGTTCTGATGGGAGAGCTGGGAGAGCCGATCGGCGGTGCCGCTCCGACGCCCGACTATGTGCCACCGTCTGTCCAGGACCATCGCGTACATGTGATGAGCTACGGCCCCACTCGCGTCATTATCGATGTCGATGCCACGCGCGAGGGGTATCTTGTTTTGTCCGATGCCTGGTATCCAGGATGGACTGCGCGCCTCATCCCTCAACCAGATCTCGCTGGCACGAGCGCTATTTCTGTTGGGCCAGGGGACGCGTCTGACCTCACGATACCTGTCTTACAGGCGAATCTACTTTTTCGCGCTTTACCGGTGACACCGGGTCGCTGGCGGGTGACGCTGAGCTACACACCCTGGGTCATTTATGCTGGTCTGGGACTGAGTCTGATGGGAATCATAGCCCTGCTGGCTTACGTATTTGCAGTTCCGCAGCATCGGCTTACACTTACCCGGTCTCGAGGTGCTCCTAAAGGTCAGCCTTGAGTTAGAGGAATCCGCGGAGTGTCGCGA
>SLDA01000238.1 GCA_007125545.1 Thermoflexales bacterium
GCCTGCTCTATCCCCTGCGCGACCCCAACTCCCTCTCGCACTACGAGGTGCAGCGGGTGGAGGATATCGAAACCGTGGACCCGGTCGCCGTCGGGGATCGCGTCGTGTTCGTGGACGCCGGAGACGGCACGGGCATGATTAAGGAAGTTCTACCGCGCAAGAGCCGGCTCTCGCGAATGGACCCGGGGCCGATCCCCCTGGAGCAGGTGTTGGTCGCAAACGTCGACCAGATGGTCGCCGTCTTCGCCGCCGCGCGCCCGACGCCGAAATGGCATCTGCTGGACCGGTACCTGGTGACGGCGGAGGCTGCGGGTGTGCCTGCGATCATCTGCATCACCAAGTTGGACCTCGTGGATGCCGCAAAACTGCAAGATACGGTGTTGCTCTACCAGGAGCTGGGCTACACCGTCGTCCTGACGAGCAGCGTTGATGGACAGGGCATCCCGGCGCTGCGCGACCTGCTTAAGGACCGCCTCTCTGTATTCCTGGGTAAGTCGGGCGTGGGCAAGTCGAGTCTCCTCAATGCCATAGAAGCGGGTCTGGGACTGCGTGTCAGCGAGGTTGGCTCGGGTAAGATCGGTAAGGGTCGACACACGACGACACATCTGGAGTTGGTGCCGCTGTCCATGGGAGGAGGCGTAGTGGATACGCCGGGAATGCGCGAGCTGACGCTCTGGCAATCTCGTGCCGATGCGTTGCATAGTTTCTTCCCCGAGTTCCGCCCTTACCTTGGCGCCTGCAAATTCGGTGCAAGTTGCCGTCACGACAGCGAGCCTGCCGCTACGACTACCGAAGCCGGTTGCGCGATTAAGCAGGCTGTCGATAATGGAGCTATCTCGGAGGCACGTTACTTAAGCTACCTCAAGCTGGCGGCGGAAAGCGGCTAGTTGAGAGTAGGGTGCGCGAGGCGATTCTACGGAATCGCCTCCGCCTTTGGATACTTTGTGAATAGACTGACACTTGGGGAGAATGGGCTATGGCTACCTCTTCTGAGCATAAGAACGCGATCTGGATCTTTGGCGACCAGCACCGGGCGCAAGCGCTGAGTTGTAACGGCGACCCCAATCTCACGACGCCCAACCTCGATCGGCTTTCGTCCGAGGGACAGAACTTTGAGCGGGCGGTGTGCGGCTTCCCGCTATGCTGCCCTTTCCGTGGATCGCTGCTCACTAGTCGTTATCCGCACGAGGCGGTGCCCGGACACGAGTATCCCCTGCCAGAGGGGATGCCCACGATTGCCGACGTCTTCAACGACCACGGCTTCGACACCGCATACTTCGGTAAATGGCACCTTGGCGGCTTTCAGGAGCGGGAAGGCCGCGCCGCGAAGATGATCATACCACCGGAACGACGCGGCAGCTTCAATACCTGGGTCGGTTATGAGAACAATAACAGTCAATGGGATTGTTGGGTCCACGGGGGAGAGGGCTCGGATGCCTTCCACCACCGGTTGCCCGGCTATGAGACCGATGCTCTCACCGAGATGCTGATTGATTACATCCGGAAACAGGGCGAGGCACGTAAGTCGGGACAGGGACGTCCTTTCTTCGCGGCCCTCTCTGTCCAACCACCCCACGATCCATATGTGGCGCCGGAACCGTGGATGGCGCGGCATAATCCTGCCCAGCTAATCATGCGGCCTAACGTTCCGCCGGTCGCGCGCATCGAGGCAGAAGCGCGCCGCGAGTTGGCGGGCGCCTATGCCCAGATCGAGAATCTCGATTGGAATGTGGGGCGTGTTCGCCAGGCACTCGTCGAGGCCGGGCTGGATCTGGACACTCACATCATCTTCTTCTCCGATCACGGCGACCAACACGGCTCGCACGGGCAGTTCCGTAAGACGGCACCCTGGGAGGAATCGCTGCGCATCCCCTTCATCGTGGGTGGGCTGCAGCCTCGCTATGAGGGCCGCTCGGGCCGGCCAAATGCCGTCGTGAACCACGTCGACATCGCGCCCACGACGCTGGGTCTCTGTGGCATCGACGCGCCCGAGTGGATGCGCGGACACGATTACTCGGGAGTACGGCTTCCTGGGCGACCTCAAGCCGTGATGCCGGATTCTGCTTTTATTCAGTCTGTGATTCCTACGGGCCACGGAGACAGCATCGATCGCCCCTGGCGTGGAATTGTCACACGCGAGGAACAGCCTTGGCAGGCGAGGTGGAAGTACGTGATTCTGGAAGGCCAGCCCTGGCTGCTGTTCAATCTCAGCGAGGACCCCTACGAATTGGTCAACCTCGCCCACAATACACGTTATCGAACCGAGCGCGCACGGCTCCAGGAGCGCCTGTCAGAGTGGTTGGCAGACACCGGAGATGCTTTCGACATGCCAAAGATTTAGACGCCGCTCCGGCGAGGTTTACGAACTGCGAGAATTGGGTATCATAGGGCTGCGCTCTTGAGCCACAATATCGGTACAGGCTCACCGGTGGTGCGTTGACCGCTGGGCGACATCGAACGATCAAGGAGTCACCAGGGAATGGCAAGTAGCACAAAGAAGTGGCAAAAGCCTCATGTTGTGTTCCAACCCGAGGTCCACCGCGGCATGTCACGAGGTATTGACCAAATTGTGAGTGCTGTCCGACCTACATTGGGTCCCCTGCCGCGTATCGTGCTCTACGATCGCACGATTGGAGGTACGGGTCGTATTCCTGAGTTACTTGATGACGGCGGAACCATTGCCCGCCGGATCATTCAGATCCCGGGACGGAATGCCGACGTCGGGGCGATGCTGGTGCGACAAGTCCTCTGGACCTTGCGCGAAGAAGTCGGTGACGGTACGGCGACCGCGGCCGTGCTCTTCCAGGCTGTATATCGAGAGGGCGTCCACTACCTGGCTTCCGGCGGGAGCGCGATGCGATTGCGCACGTATCTGGAGCGAGCCTTGCCCGGGATAATCGACGACCTGAGCAGCATGGCGTTGCGCGTCGAGGGCAAGGAGCAGTTGGCCCAGTTGGCCACCGCGATTTCCCTGGATCCGGAGATGGGCAAGTTGCTGGGCGAGATTTTCGATATCATCGGTGAGTACGGGCGCCTGGAAATCCGCAAAGGCAGGACTCGCTCCTACGAACGTGAGTATGTCGAAGGCATGTACTGGGAAGGCGGTCTGCTCTCTCGTGCCCAGATCACCGACCAGGCACGACAGCGGACGGAGTTGCAGAACGCGGCGGTTCTGATGACCGATCTGGATATCGAAGATCCGCGCGAACTGGTTCCCGCTATCACCGCTTGCGTGCAACAGGGCATTGAGGACCTCGCCATCATTGCTCGGAAGATGTCCGATATGGTGGTCGGAATGCTCGTGATGAATCGCGAGCGCGGCAAGATAAAGATTCATGCTGTGGGGATAAAGACGCCAGGTATCTCCACGACCGATCAGCGTGCTGCGTTGATGGACATGGCTGTGCTAACCGGCGGGCGTCCACTCTTTCGCGCTGCGGGTGACACGCTTCGTGATGTCAAGGCCCGTGACCTGGGCCGTGCCCGCCGCATCTGGGCGGACAAATCCAACTTCGGTATCATCGGTGGCAAAGGCGACCCCCGCGAGTTGCGCGCACACATCACACACTTGCGCAACCTCTTCTCCAGTATTTCCTCGGGCGACGAGCGCCAGGAACTCCAGGAGCGCATCGGTAAGTTGATGGGCGGATCTGCGACCCTGTATGTCGGCGGTATCACCGAGACGGAGCTTGACTACAATAAGGAGCAGGCGACCCGCGCGGCAGAGGCGATGCGTGGCGCGATGCGGGATGGCGTGCTTCCCGGCGGCGGTGCCGCACTCCTGGCGGCGCGCCGCACATTGCTGGCGCGTCCCACAACGTCCGATGAGCCGGAAGAATATGCCGCTCGTCAGATCCTTGCCAAAGCACTGCAGGCGCCAACGCGCGTTCTGCTTGAGAATGCGGGCTACGAGGCGGGTGAGATTCTCGGGCGGCTTGAGAACGCAGCTCCGGGCACAGGGTTTGATGTCCTGAAAGGCGAGCTTACGAATATGGAAGAGTCCGGCATTCTCGATATTACGACCGTCGTAATTGCCGCCGTCCGCAGCGCCGTCAGGAGCGCGGCTATGGCGCTTACAACTGACGTTGTTGTCCACCGGGCGCAGGCCCCCGAGTCGCTGAGCACCTAGAGGTAGAGCGAATGTCAGAAAACTCCCCCCAACCAGATCTTGTCTATGCACTGGCGTGCACGGCTCGCCGTGATGCACAGGCTTCGTCGCGTAGTTGCTTTGCGGCCCGTGGCTCGGGCCTGTATCGTTCGGATGACGGCGGGCAGACCTGGACGCATTCATATGCGTCTCTTGCACTGGGTGAGGCGCTGCCCACCACATCGGTAGTGATAGCCTCCGCGAGCGCCGGCGCAGAGCAGAACCCGGCTACGGATTGCGAGGTCTTTGCCGGTGTCCCAGGGGGTATTATGCATTCCACGGACGGGGGTGAAACCTGGGAGGCCGCGATCTTGGATACACCGCCACCGGCCGTCTCGGCCCTCGCTATCTCGCCAAACTTCGCTGAGGATGGAGTAGTGCTGGCGGCCTCGACCGAGGACGGAATCTTCAGGTCCGCAACGCGTGGCTCGCGCTGGGCACGCTGGAACTTCGGCCTGCTCGATTTGAACGTTTACTGTCTGGCCATTTCACCGGATTTTGCCCGGGATGAGACGCTGTTTGCAGGCGTTGAGACGGGTGTTTTCCGAAGTACAAATGGGGGACGTGCCTGGCGGGAAATTGACTTGTCGGTGGGCTATGAGCCGGTGGTCAGCCTGGCTCTATCACCTCGCTACGCGCAGGATGGCCATATCTTTGTCGGCACCGAAACCCAGGGGCTGCTCTTTTCTGCCGACGATGGTGCGAGCTGGACCCGCTTGGGGGAGGATGCAATCACGGATCCTGTTAACAGTGTTTTGGTGTCGCCGGAGTATCCGGATCAACCCAGTATTCTGGCACTCTCCGAGAATGCACTGTGGTTTTCACAAGACGGGGGCGGCACGTGGGACCAGGTGAAGCCAGTGATGGAGGGCATGACTGCCGTCTTGGCTCCCGATGGCCTTAGCCCCGGCACGCGGCTCTTGGTTGGCTTCATAGGAGGCGACGTCATCTCCCTTACGCTGGAACTATAGCTCACTACCGGACCGGTATCGCCAACGCTGCAACGTCGCACCTTGATTAATACTCCGGTGTCTTCAGAATCAATGTGTTTCATGGAGCTGAGATGGGTAAGGCACTGAGCAGCAGGACACGGGTCGTCGGGGAAAATGTTTTAGGTCGGATATCTCAGCTATTTGCTTCGGCCCCCTTCCCCGCTAGCGGGCCAAGATGGGTCAGCTTGCAGAGATAGTGTGATGCAGTATACGGCTTATCTGATACTGGCGCCCATCTCCATCGTCATCTTGTTGGCGGTGTTCGGCGCCACGCGACGCTATCGGAGCAGCGCTGAGATCCTGGCGTTGCGATGGCTACTGGTCGCCGTCATCGGCTGGCTATTCTTCGACAGTCTGGAAGTCCTTGCACCCGACCCTTCGATGACCCTTTTCTGGGCCAAGGTCTCCTACCTCTTCATTGCCATAACGCCGGTATGCTGGCTCAACTTTGCGGTGCAGTACGGCTCCAGTGGTACGCGCCCTTGCTTGCGAAGGCCCGGCTTCTGGCTCTTCCTATTGATACCCACAGTAACCGTACTCCTGCTGTGGAGTCCCGTGTCGCACCATCTGGTCTGGGCCGAGACTGCGTTTGTTCCTGTCGAGGGCTTCTTGGCTCTTCAGGTAGAGCACGGCATCGCTTTCTGGGCCTTCATCGTTCACGGCTACGCGTTGGTTGTACTCGGCGCGCTCTTCATTGTGCGCCACCACGTGACCGGGCTTCCCCTCTATCGCTTCCAGTCGCAATGGTTGCTGATCGGGGTCATAGTTCCACTGTTGATCAACTTGGTGTACGTTTTCCGGCTGGCACCCGATTTGCGAAAAGACTACACGCCGATAGGTTTTGCGATGGCGGGGATTGCTTTTAGCATTGGGATGCTCTGGCATGGTCTCTTTGACCTCAAGCCCATCGCGCGCGCGACCGTGATAGACCGGCTGGTCGATCCGGTCATGACCATGGATCTGGAAGGCCGGCTGATCGATTTCAACCCGGCGGCCGGGAAACTGCTCGCCGCCCTCCATCAGGCCAAGCAACCAGCTGCTCTCATCGGCGTTCCGTTCCATAGGGGGCTACAGGGCTGGCCTGCGCTCGTCGATTACGTGGACAGCGATGCGTCGGAGAGTGAAGACTTGATCCTGGAGTGGGATGGTGTGACGCGATTCTATGAGTGCTGCACATCGGTGTTGTTGAGCCCTCGCGCTCGCCCGATCGGCCGCTTGGTCATTCTTCACGATATCACGGAGCGCAAGGAGACCGAGAGCGTGCTGCGGTACCACATGGCCGAATTGGAGGCCGGCAACGAGTATCTCGATGCATTTGCTCATACCGTAGCCCACGATCTAAAGGGCCCCCTGGCGACCATCCTCGGCTATGCGGAAATGCTGAACCTCTATCTCAACCAGTGGACCCTCGAACAGATGCAAGAGCATCTGGATGACTTGGCGCAGACGGCCAGGCGGATGGTGCAGATTATTGATGCGCTCCTGCTTTTCTCTCGTGTTCACCGACAGCAGAATCTCGCGCTCGACTGCATCGATATGGCCGATGTGGTCGCCGAGTCACTCGATCGCGTCAGTGTGATCGTGATGGAAAAGGGAGCGCGCGTTGTGATGCCGCCGGCGTGGCCGGCCGTGCTGGGCCACGGGCTCTGGATTGTCGAGGTCTGGGTCAATTACCTTACGAATGCGCTCAAATATGGTGGGAGCCCTCCAGTCATTGAACTGGGATACGATTGGAACTCGTCTGGAGTCGGCCAGGAGAGCTTCGTGCGCTTTTGGGTGCGCGATGGCGGCTCTGGCCTGACGGAGAGCGAGATCCGGATGCTTTTCGTTCCCTTCACCCGCCTACACGACTCCGAGGCCCCGGGACATGGGCTGGGCCTCTCTATTGTACGCCGGATTGTGGAACAGCTCGGTGGCCAGGTTGGTGTCGAAAGTGCGCCCGGCGATGGGAGCACCTTCTGGTTTACGCTTATGGCAGCAGAGGCTGTCCCGGAGTCCGCAGGAACTAGCGTAGAAGGAGGTTCTGATGCAATGGGAGAATCTGACGTCGCTGGATTTTGAGTCCGCGGTACAGTCCTGCGGAGGAGTGGGACTACTTCCCCTCGGAGTAGTGGAACCCCATGGTCCCCATCTACCGCTGGGGACCGATATGTTTGAAGCTCATGCGGTGGCTTGCCGGGCCGCGGAGCAGGAACCGGTTATCGTGTTCCCTGCATATCCCTTTGGAATCAACCACGAATCGGCGCATCTGCCTGGATCGCTTGTTTTGCGCCGTGATTTGGTCCTCGACCTCCTCGAAAATGTCTGCGACGAGATGGCGCGCCACGGGCTCACCCGTATCATCATTTTCAGCGGGCACGGTGGCAATCGCTTCCTCATTCCGCTCTTTGTGCAGACCCTGATCGAGAAGGAAAAGGACTATGTTGTATATGATGCGCAGGTGTCAATTCCGGAGGATGCCGCGGGTGTGTTGGATACACTTGAGACAGGACACGCGTGTGAAGCGGAGACCAGCGTCATGCTCCATCTCCATCCGGATCTGGTAAAAATGGAGCAGGTGCCGCCTGCTCCATTCACGAATCTGGCACGCTCTGCCTCGTTGCAGGAGGTTGGAGCGTATTCTACGATGGATTGGTACGCGATGTACCCGGTGATGTATGTGGGAAACGCCGCCCCGGCGACTGCGGAGAAGGGCCGCGCTCTCGTGGAGCCTCGCGTCGCCGGACTTGTGGAGATCATCCGGCGTGTCAAGACCGACGATGTCACGCCGGTGCTTCAGCGGGAGTTTTTAGCGCGTACGCGCCGCCCCACGGCCCCGGATTTCTGGACGAAAGGATCGTAACAGAGGAGGGATCTATGAAATACGGCGCTTGGATTCACACGGGAGATGATCTGTCTGTAGATGATCAGTTGGGTGCAGCTTCAGCTAGTGGTATATCAGCGATCCGTTCCTATAGTCTCAGCTATGCTGAGCGTGCAGCCCCCGCGCTGCGCGATGCGGGAGTGCGATTGCTGGCGGGCATGCACATCGACGCCGCAGAACTCGTGCAAGACTGGCGCTCGCAGGTGCGCTTGGACGACCTGGCTCGGTATCACGAACTGGATGTGCCTCTGGACGCTATTTGTGTCGGTAACGAACTGCGTGAAGGGGGAGATGACCCCGATCAGAAGCGCTTCACGGCGCGGCTCTCCTTCGGGCTCGCCAACGTGCTTGATGTATACCGCCGGTGGCTCGACGACCACGACCTTAACACACCTCTCACCTATGCCATGGAAGGTATTGTCTTGGATGGTGAAGGTCAATTCTACGAGTGGCTCTGGCCTCTCGTGGATGCCTGTGATAGCATTGGGCTGAACCTCTACCCAATGGGCCACGA
>SLDA01000002.1 GCA_007125545.1 Thermoflexales bacterium
AGGCCGACGTCGACGGGATAGCGCAGCCCGATGCGCGCCGGATTGATATCGATCTGGATCCCGCGTGCCTGCCCCGGTTCGGGGTAATAGGCGATATAGGGGCAAGTGCTGCCGACGATGAGAAGCGTATCGCAGTTCTTCATCGCTTCGGCCGAGGGTTGCGTTCCGAGCAGGCCAATTCCACCGGTCGTGAGCGGGTGGTCGTCGCCGATAACGCCCTTGCCCAGCAAGGCCTTGATGACCGGTGCTCCCAAGGCTTCCGCCAATTGCTCGACCTCGGCGCGGGCTCCCAGCGCCCCCTGCCCGACGAGAAGCGCCACCTTCTTTCCGGCGTTGAGTAGATCGGCAGCCGCTTGAAGATCATGCGATAAAGGTAGCGTTAGCGGGGTTGCGAACAGGGTGGTGTGGTGGTACGCAACGTTGCGCTTCGAGCGCTCGTCCTCGGAGAGCGGAAGATCCTGTGTGTCGCGTGGAATATTAATATGGGCGACACCGCGCCGCGCAAGCGCCATGCGCATCGCGGCATCAACGACATGGCGCACGTGTGCCGGTCCCGAGACACGCTCACTATAGACGCTCACGTCGCGGAAGAGCTCGGTCAGATTCACATCCTGCTGCTGCTCGGTGCCGATTAGATCATGGTAGGTGTGCCCCGTGATGGCAAGCACGGGATGGCTGTCCATCTTCGCATCGTAGAGGCCGTTGAGTAAGTGAATGCCTCCCGGCCCCGAGGTCGCCAGACAGACCCCCACTTTCCCGGTGAGTTTGGCATAGGCGCAAGCAGCCAACGCGGCCGACTCTTCGTGGCGTACCTGGATGAAGGTCACCTCATCTTGCCTCTTACGAAGTGCTTCCATGATGCCGTTAATCCCGTCTCCCGGCATCCCGAAGATCATTTCAACGCCCCAGTTACAGAGCGTGTCGACCAGCAGATCGGCGGTCGTAGCTCCTGACGGCATATCTTTAGCCATAGCTCTCCCCTTTCTTGTGTAAGTTGGGGAAAAGAGGTGTGCATTGGCAGACAGAGGATCGGCGGTGAGAACTGCGAGGTTCAGCGTGTTTTCCCAATAATCATCATACAATCAAAGGCGATTAAGGCAAATTTGCCTATGAGTGCGGCGGGTTGCGGGAGATAGGTGCGAGGGATAGAGCGTGCTGGTGTGGCAGAGAAGCGGGGACTATTGAGAATATGGGTCGGGGTAAAGAGAAAAAACCTTAGGATTTGGGAAAATCCTAAGGTTTTGGGAGGGTGAGGCGCGCTCGGTTGTGGGTTAGGCTTGCGGGAAGATTGTCTCCAGCTCAGTAGACCAGCTTTCAAGCTGGGCGATTTCCTCTTCGGTGATCGGGCTGAAGGTCTCGGCACCGTCGCAGGCCCACCACAGCAGTTCAGGATGACCCGGACTCACTGCCGCCGTCACCGGCTGCGAGAGCGTGAAGCGCATTGCCAATTGGGCCTCCTCGTAGGACTCCACCGGTTTATACCAAGTCTTGCTCCAGTCGTGCGTTTCATCCTCTTGCCAGGCCCGCTTCGCCAGGGCCTTTAACGCCAGGATGCCCATCCCGTATTCCTTGGCCTTCGCAACCACCTGCGGCCCAAAGCCCTCCTTCAACCAGCTCGACCAGTTGATGGGGAAGAGGATTGAGTCGAAGGCGAAACGCTCAATCAGGGCAAGCGCCGCCTCCTCCGAGTGCGCGGAAAAGCCCAGAAACCGTGTCTTGCCCTGCTCCCGTGCACGGACGAAGGTCTCGAGGGCGCCACCTGGGCTAAACACTTGCTCGACATCCTCCAACGTCGTCATTGCGTGAAGCTGGTAGAGGTCGACGTGATCGGTCCGCAGCTTCTTCAGCGAGGCGTGCAGCTCCTCCTCAGCCCCTGCAGCATCGCGCTTGCCGGTTTTGCACGCAAGAAACACACCATTTCGATAGGGTTCCAGCGCCGGTCCAAGCATCTCCTCAGCGTTGCCATAGCTCGGCGCGACATCGAAATAGTTGATTCCGCGCTCCACCGCCTGGCTCACCACACGAGCGGCATCCTCCGCCGTCTCATTCATGACCAGAATGCCACCAAAGCCGACAACGGACAACATTTCCCCCGTACGTCCCAAGCTTCGCTTTTCCATCCTTATACCTCCTTAGGCTAGAACCTCACTCAGTATACCCAAACTCAGCACAAACATCCCGCGCCAGGGTTACCCAGCGACCCAACCGTAAAGGATCGCCGGCAAGCGTGTGCACATCCTTCATAGCGAACTCCAGGCAACCACCACCGGCGATGCGGAGCGTTGTCCGCACATCCTCGCGAATCGCGGCCTCGTCGAAGCGACCGGTGCTGATCAGGGCTGGATTCGGTTTGCGGCAGAAGATGTAATCCCCACCCAGCTCCGACGCCAGCTTCTCCTCGTTACACCAGGGTGAGACCGAGACCCGACGCAGGTTCGGGATACGCTTGATGATATGCCAGCGAGTATGCACCGGCTCGCAGCAGCCGTAGTAGCTGAGTCCAAACCGGCTGATCACGGGCAACTGGTAGGGGAAGATGAACTCCTCGAACATGGCCGGCGAGACGCCCACCGTCTCTTGCGACTCCGACAGGCACCAGATGTCGCGCACACGGACGGCGTCGCGGACGGCGTCGTCAGTCCGCTTCTGAGGCAATTCCCTCGTCCATCCCTGCGTGCCCGACCCGGTGTAATCGTTCTCGTTGTTGAGCGAGAGCAACTCCTCTTGCTCAAACCACTCCAACATATTCAGGAAATCGTCGCGCAGAAAGGCCATCAGACGGTGTAGGGCCTGCGGATGATCATACATCGCCAACATCATGGTCTCAAGTCCGATCAGGTTAATGAGCGACCAGGTCAGTCCCGCAGTCCACCAGTAGCCTGCGCGCCGTCGCACCGGCAGGATGTCACCGAAATGCTCCTCCAAAAAGGCGCCCCACTCCATAGTGGCCTCGCGGTCCACGCTCAGCGCCCGAAAGTGCAGCTTATCCAGGTCCCGCTCCAGATCCTTGATCGGAGGATCCCACGTATAAGAGCCCAGTCTGCCTTCATTAGCGCCACGCACCAACTCCGTCGTAACGCCGAAATCACCGATCGTGACATCCCAGCCATACTGAATCCAGGGCTCGACGACATAGTCATCGCCTACGCAGTCGTAACGAAAGATCAACTCGCGCAGCCCGCGCTCCATCGATCGTGCCCATGGCTCGCGGCACTGCAGGGACGAGAGCGGAACAAGCTCATCGATCACACCACCGGTCTCCGCAAGAATCATGGGTCGAACGGGGTCCAGCGCAGCCAGGCGCAGCCAGTGTTGCTTGCGCTCCTCCATAACCGAAGCATGGGCGATGTCGCGCTTGCGTCTGAACAGCGCGCGCAGGATCTCAAGGTCGTGGTGATTGACATGCCACTCTGTGGTCATGCGTCGCCACCCCATACCGCCTGCCGCTCCTCGCGGGCAATCGCCAGCCAACGGTCGAAGCGCTCGGGGCGGTACTCGCACGTATGCGTGTCCTTCAGCACCATCTCCATCACGCAGCCGTGCCGCTGTGTCACCTCGATGGCGTTCCGGATATCGTTGCGAATTCGCGCCTCATCGAAGGTGCCCACCAAGAACGCGGGATTAGGTTTCCAGGAGAAAATCGCGCGAGCCCCGATCTGGGCTGCGCACATTTCCACATCGGCAAAGGGCGCGATCGAGATGCGGCGTATATGCGGGAGGGTCAGGACATCCTGCAGCTTACGCCCCAAGTCTTCACAGCAGCCGTAGCCGGTCAGCCCAAAGGGCGCGAGCAACTCCTTCTCATACTGCAGGATGAACTCCGCGTGCATCGCGGGAGAGACTCCGGCAAGCTCCTGAGCCTCGGCGCTCGCCCACATATCCTCCGGACGCACTCGGTTGGGATCGAAACCGGGCGCGGGCAGCTCCCCCGTGTAGCCATTGCCTCCGGAGCTGTGATAGGTTTGGTCGTTGTTGAGCGAGAGAAGGTTCAGGTCGCGGTACTGCTGGAGGATATCTTTGTGGCCCTCGGTCAGAAAAGCCATCGCATCGTGCAGCCATCCGGGGTTGAGAACCATGTCCATCATCACCTGCTCCAGCCCTCGCCATCCGGTGTAGAGACTCATCAGGTGGTAGGAAATGTGCGCTATCCCTTTGACCTCCACCCCAAGGATATCGCCGAAGAGATCCTGAGCTTCGGCAAGTGCTGTCTGCGTGGCAACCTCGTCATGGAAGATTTCGGGGAAATGAAGCGCCTTCATATCGGCGGGCGTGTTGATCACGGGATCAAATAACCAGGCGCCACGGGCGTCGGGACTGGCAATATGCTTCGCTTCCAGGCCCCACCCGGTGTTGCGAATGACCTTATTGACGACCCAGATGGGCTCGATCACAGTATCATCCTGTAAGTGCTCGTGATAGTAGATACGGCTGCGCAATTGCCACTCGATCTGGCGCGCCCGCTGCCCCTCGCAGGTCAGGTCCCGCTCGGTCAGCAGCTCCTGCCAGGAGCCCTCGGGGAAGACCAGGATCATGGGACGGCGGGTCTTGAGGCTGTTGTGCTGCATCCACCACGAACGACGCTCCGCCTGGATGGAAAGGCCGGCGATATCGGCGACCTGGCGTGCCAGGTCCCGTAGAAGGGTACGGTCAGAGTCGCATATAGGGGTCACGGGAGTCTCCTTGACCTGAAGAACGACTGTCTAGCTGTCCGGCGGCGCGTGGCTGAAGCCGAGCGCGTACTGCCAATGTTCGCCGCCGGCAGCCAGGGTTGATTCGTCGGTGACGCTGCGGCTTAGGTCGCTTCGTTCCAGAGCGTCGGGCCGTAGCGTCACGCCCAGCCCCGGCCCCCCGGGGACGGACAACCTGCCTTCGACGACACGAGGGGCCAAGTTGCTTACAGCGGGAAAGTAAGTCTGCGCAAAGGCACGCACCGACTCGACCATAAAGAGATTAGAAATGTGGGCACCCAGGTGCATACACGCCGCGTGTCCGACGGGGCCCGAGATATTGTGCAACACCAAGGGAATTCCAAAGGTATCGGCAAGCACGCCGATCTTGCGTGTCTCGGTGATGCCGCCAGTCCAGAGCGGTTCCGTCATCAGGATCTGTGACACGTGTTTCTCCAGCCACTCGCGCAATTGCCAGCGTGTGAGAAGCAATTCTGAGCCAACAATCGGAATTGGCGTTCGCTGTGAGAGAGCTTTGATCTCATCGGGGTGCACGGCGTGGATGGTGTCCTCCAGGAAGAGGATATCGTAGGGCGCAAGCGCTCCTACAATGCGCTCCATACTGGCCCGGTTCCAGCGGAAGTGGAACTCGATCCCGATTTCCATCTCTTTACCCACCGCATCACGGATCTGGCGGATGGGGCCTAGCCCAGCATCGACGTCTTGCGGGCTAATGTACTGGCCCCGGCTAGCCTGGCTGTAGGGATCGAAGGGCCATATCTTCATCGCCCGGTACCCATCGTCCAGCAACCGGCGAGCCAACTCCCCGGCATCCTTCTGCCAGAGGGCATAGTCGTTCATCTCGCCATACCCGGTGCACGTGTTATACGTCGGCACCGTCTCCCGGCAGCGACCGCCGAGTAGGTGGTAGACAGGTGCCTGATAGTGCCGGCCCATCAGATCCCAGAGTGCGAGATCGATCGCCGAGAGCGCCCGCATCTCCGCGCCGGCAAAGCCATGATAGAGGATCGTGTCGGTGAGGTCTTGCCAGATCTGCTCAATGTCGAGGGGGTCTCGGCCAAGGAGCAGAGGCGCCAACGTACCGTGAAGCGCACCACGACTACCGGGGATCTTGTCAACCGTCTCGCCCAAGCCGATGAGGCCGCTATCGGTGTGGACGCGAACGGTCATCACGCGCGGCATCGATTGCCAAACAAGGCTCTCTACCGCTGTGATTTTCATGGAGCGCTCACCCGCCGAGTATGGTGATTAGCGCCGCGAAGCCCAGTCCAAAGAAACCGATCGTGAACATACGCCACGCGTAGCGAGTTCGCCCACTCATGCTACGTCGCCCATCGGCGATGATGGTATGCGACACCTTGGCATCCTGACCGGCGGTGAAGGGGCTGTTGTAGTAACCCTGACTGGTGCTCAAGCCTGCGAGCACTGCGGGCATACCGGCGATAAGTGCTGCGAACGCCGCCCAAAACATGCGCTCGCTATAGCCCCCGATATCGGTTGGCCAGATCAGGCGAGACAAGGTCACCAAGATAAACAACCCTAAAGCAGCGAGGAACGAAATCCCGATAAACCGCATTCCTGCCACGACACTACGTTTCACTTGCTCGGTTCTGGTTGCATTCCATTGCTCCATCGAATGATCTCTCCTTGACATGGATGCCGGCACAGAGCCCGGCTCAACTAACGTCCGACGCCTGGATGGATTGTACCGCATTCCGGTGCATTCAGGTAGCGAGCCGGGGTGCATTTCACCGTGGGGGCAAGTCCTTCGGGGACTTGCCCCCACGGTGAAATGCACCTAAGCAGTTTTGGCCCTGGACGCTGCTGTAGAACGAGGGTGCGACAGGGCCAAAACTGGGGGCTTGCCCCAGAGCTGAAATGCACCCGCGAGCCGGGCTTGCCACCCCCCGACGAACGCGACGTCATACATCCGCGGCTTGATCTTGTCTCTCATAGACGTGCGCCGTCATCCGTGGCAGATCGGCCACATCGTACTCGGGCTCGAAACTCGAGACCAAGGCGACGTTTTTCTCGACCTCCTCGGGCCAGCGCATACCTACATTTGCTACGTGTACTCGACTGTCGGATAGCACGAACTTGAGGGAGATCTCATACAAGTCCACCGCATCCTCGACCTCGGGGGCAAGTTTGCGCATCAAATGCTGTAGGATGCCCGAGGTCATGGGACGCATGACCGAAACGCCCATATCGGCCTGGCGAGCCTCGTCGAGTACGTGGAGCGCCGCGGCTTGATAGATTAGATTGTAGCGCACCTGCATCACATCAAAGGCTCCGGAGGCTATCAGCGGCTTTGCCGTCCACGGCTCTTCCACCGTAAACCCGATGAATCGGACTCGCCCTTCATCCCGCAACCGGATTAGCATCGCGAGCAGCCCTTGCTCCAGGATGTGATTTACCTGAGTATCCGTGTACATACCGCCATGGAACTGCAGGAGATCGACGTACTCGGTCTGCAGCCGCCGCAGTGAAGCCTCGACGCTCTCTTGGACGTCTACAGCAGTACCCTGATACCCCACCTTGGTCGCAACGAAGACGTCTTCACGCCGTCCGGCAAGCGCCTCTCCGATAATTGCTTCGCTGTTGCCGTCGCCGTATCCGGGCGCCGTGTCGATCAGGTTGATCCCTGCGTCGAGGGCCGCGTGGACGGTCTCGATGGCCTGGCTGCGTCCCCGCTGCGTAAAGGGATCCCAATTGCGCGCCCGATTGACGCCGCCGAAGGGATACCCTCCGAGAGCGAGCCGTGTTACCTCCACGCCAGTTCTGCCGAAGCGCACACGCGGAATCACCCTAGCCTCCCAAATTAAGGATCACGTTGTCGTGACCCGGTATCACCAACGAGGCAACCGCCTTGATCTTGCGAATCGTGGCCGCGGCCTGCTCGAAGTTAATGGAGTTGTGATACCCCTCCTCGGCCTCGAAGTACTCACGATTCATGACCGCATCGCCCGCAATGACCAAAATGCCCGAGCGAGTTTCGACCTTGAGCGCATAGAGGGCGGGAGTATGACCCGGCGCCGCCAGGGGCTCGATGCCCTCAGGCAGATGCTGCTCCGCCATCCGGAACCGCTCGATCAGCGGGAGATCGACCGGGCTGCGGTCGCGCCACTCTGTCAAGCCATCTCCGGTCATCAGCCAGGTCGCATGGTCAAACAGCTCCAGCCCAAACCTGTGATCGCCATGAAAATGCGTCAGAAAGACCAGATCGATCGCCTCCGGTCGCAGCCCGGCGCGATTGAAAAGCATCTTCGCCAACGCGTCGGGATGGGGAGAGGGGTCGACCAACAGCCGCTTTCCCTCTACCTCCAGCAGGGTGCAAGTCGCACTGATGTCATTCCGCTCCCGCGTGGTTTCACCCCAGAATTTGTTCTGGCTTAACGTCCCGATGTTGATAATGCGGTACATCATCTCCTCCTTCTTAAGTCGGCTGCATGTGACGAGAGTTTACCCGGAAGCGCGTAATCCCGTCACTAGCGGGCCTCACGCCAACGGCGCTGCTTGTATAGCATAGGATCCTCCCCCTTTCCCAGAAGGCAAGGGCGGAGCAAAGTGGCAGTCCTATGACAGTACTGTAGCCCTGACTTCGAAGACCGCAAGTAAGAAGAGCCCGTGCGGCGTTGATGGTCCGCAGCAGCGTTGTTCTGAGGCACGAACCGGAAGGAGCTGAGATCGCTTGCCTCAGCGCTTGGGTGCGTTATAGTTAGTATAGCGCCTGATTGTATCGGAAGCACGTCGGAACCACCTTTGAACATCGCAGCGCA
>SLDA01000239.1 GCA_007125545.1 Thermoflexales bacterium
GCCCGGATCCTTGGATGGCCCAAGGTAGGGCTTGCCGATATTTTGGCGAGTCACTTTGGCGTAGAGGTCAACAAGCGCTATCAGCGATATGACTGGGGACTCCGGCCGCTCGACCCCAAGGCTTTGAGGTATGCTTGGATGGATAGCTACTATCTGCTGCCTCTCCGCGAAATCCAGAAAGCCGAGTTGCAAGAGACGGGGCGGTGGGCGGAGGCTCAGGAGGTCTTCGACTACCTTACCTCCTCCGTGACACTTCCGTCGGATAACCCCGGTCGCTTCTTCTGGCGAATCAAGGGACTTCACGCGCTCAGCAGCTACGATCAGCGCGTGCTCTACCAGCTCTATCTCTGGCGCGAAGAGGTCGCTGAGGCGCTGGACCGGCCCCCTGTCAAGGTTATGGCGAATCACCGACTGGTACGCCTTGCCAGGCTGCAGCCACGCACCCGTGAGGAACTGGCAGCGGCAGGTCTGACGCCCGGGCAGATTCGCCGGTTTGGTCGGAGCCTGCTCAAAGCACTGCGGCGCGAGCCGCCGGCAGCGTTGCCTGAGCCGCCCCACCACGAACGACCGCCTGACGATGCGCTCGAGCGCTTCCAAACACTCAAAGCTTGGCGCAAAGACGTGGCGCACGTGCGGGGAGTTGACTCCGATGTGATTTTACCGAACGCGGCTCTATGGGAGTTAGCGGAACACCCGCCCCACGACCTGGACGATCTGCTGGAAGTACCGGGGATTGGGCCCTGGCGCCAATCGACCTACGGACCCGATTTGCTGGAGCTTATCTCAGAGTAGGCCACATCGCGACTTATCGGTCCATGAGTTCTTCCAAGCTTGCACCAAACCTCGGATCCAACTCCACTAAAGATGCGGGCCGGTGGTTGTGGATCACGGGTGCGTTGATCGCAGCGCTGACCGGATTTCTGTATTATCGGACGCTTCACCCGGGTGTGGGCCCCTATCTGGACTCCATCCAATTTCAGATGACGACACTGGTCTGGGGCGTCTCGCATCCACCTGGTTATCCCCTCTACAATTGGCTGGGCGCTTTGTTCGTCCACGGGCTGCCCTTCGGGAATCCTGCTTTCCGCCTAAACCTGCTCAGCGTTGTCGGTGCTGTCACCACAGTATTGTTAATTCAGCGAGTTACTTATAGATTGACGCGATCTGTGACCGCCGCAACCCTGGGCGCCCTATCCCTGGCGCTCGCCGTACGCTTCTGGTATCAGGCAACATACACCGAGCTTTATCCTGTCTACAATGCCATCGTCGCCGGCACCTGGCTAGTTCTCCTCGTCTTTATGGAGACGCCGCGTGAGCGGCTCTATTTTTTGGCCGTTCTCCTCTATGCATTGACCTTCGGTGTCAACGTTCCCGCGATCGTGCTGCTTCCGATGTGGCTTTGGGCCGTGCTGACCACCGATCACAAGCTAGTCCTTCGCCCGCGCAATGTGGCGATCGCTACGGCTATTGTTGTTCTGGTCGCACTGCAGTATCTCTGGGTTCCACTGCGCGCCTTCGCAGTGCCGCCCGCTCCCCTATGCAACTTCTGTCCCAGCGATTGGCAGGGCGTTTTTGATTTCTGGCGGGGAAAGCAATGGTGGCATATCTCCTTCGGCCTGCCTTCACAGTACTGGCTCCAGCGTTGGGCCGACTCCGGCTATCAGCTGGCGCTGCAGTTCTGGCCCGTTGGGGTGATGCTCGGCGGCGTGGGTGCCCTGGCCCTGCTCCGTGCTCGGTTCCGAATGGCCGTGACCGGGCTGCTGGGGCTTGTCGCGTCGTGGTTCTTCGTTTCGACCTATGCCGTAGTGGATTGGGATGACTTCATGACCCCGGTATACGTCTTCTTCGCGCCCCTTATCGCGGCAGGTCTCCAAGCTGTCTGGCATACGTTGCGGGATGCGATTCGGGAATGGGATGTGCGCTGGGTGCCTCGGGTGTGCGGCGTGGGGTTGGCCGCTGTTGCGGTCTTCTTGATTCTGGTGCTGCGCAACAACTACCCGATTGCGGACCAGAGTCACAAGACAGACTGGCATGCATGGGCGCGAGAGCTGCTCCCGCAGTTCGAGGAAGGTGCCTGGTTGCTGACGCCTCCTACGGCTACGGATGGTTTCGTGCAGACATGGGTATTGCGCTACATATCCTGGGCTGAGGATCTGCGCCCTGAGCTCACTGTCGTTTATCTTGCTGATGGCTCCTTTGATCCGCCAGGCCCGGCGCCCTATTACCTGACCTGGGAGGAAGCCGCACCACGATTGCGCGATCATCCTGTCTACCTGATTGAGTTAAACGATCCCCGCGTTGAGGATTGGGTGCTCCAGCCGATTAAGCGCTATGATGGCTGGACGATCGGGTACCGGGTGGTGGGTGAGAGGGCCACTAACGGCGAGGGCGAGTCAGGCATGATACCCTGGGTGGATGAAGCCACCTGGCTACTGATCCGCGATGAGCTCATCGCGCCGTAGTGTGAATTGTGATGATGTCAAAGCATCCCGGGTCTGACTATTCGCCGGCAACGTGGCGGTTGTTGTTGGATGCCCATCCTCGTCCGGGCACCCTCAATATGGCCATCGATGAAGCTGTGCTCCGGTCGGTTGCCGCCCGCAGGGCTCCGCCCACTTTACGCCTCTATGGTTGGTCGCCTCCGACCCTCACGCTGGGTCGCGGACAATCTCACCGCGATGCTGATACCGATGCGCTTCGCCGCGCCGGGGTGACGCTGGTCCGCCGGATGACGGGAGGGACGGCGGTGCTTAACCGCGACGAACTGTCCTACATGGTGGCCGTGACGGATCGTGAACCGCGCCTGGCAGCAGGGTCGATTGCCGAGAGCTACCGCGGCATCAGCAGCGCACTGCTATACGCGCTGGCGCGGCTGGGCGTAAAGTCAGCCGAAGCCAGCATATCTGCCAAAGAGGCGTTCCCAGACGACGGGGAGCGCCCTTCAAGGGATGCTAGGAGTCCGGTCTGCTTTGAGCTGCCGTCCGATTATGAGATCACTGTTGGCGGGCGCAAGCTATTCGGCAGCTCGCAGATGCGCATCCGCGGGGGCATTCTCCAGCACGGTTCTTTGCCGCTGGGCGGCGACATCGCCGATATCGGCCACTATCTGGCAGTGCCTACAGACCCGGCACGCATTCGCTCTCTGGCCCTGAGCCTCGAAGATGCGCTGGGCCAGAGGGTGACTTGGGACGCCGCAGCAGACGCAGTCAGAGAGGGATTTTGCGAGGCGCTGAACTTGGACCTGGTGCCCGCTCCCCTCACGGCAGAGGAGCGGAGTGAGGTTGAGCGGCTGCTGGTAGAGAAGTATAGCCGTGCACAGTGGACTGAGCGTGTGTGAATGGTGCTGGTTACCTGCGTGAAGTGCGCTTCGCCGGGGCGCCAATGGCGCCCCGGCTTCTACAAGCAACCGGCTACTACCATGCATAAGCCTCTGGAGCGGGCCCAGGCTTCAGCGGACGTCCGCGGTTAATACTGAAGATCTCGTCGAGCCGTGTCAAAGTCTCGGCGTCGAGCTCCAGCTCCGAGGCACGGTCGAGTCCTTCGAGGTGTGCAATCGTCCGTACACCCACGATGGCGGAGGTAACGGCGGGGTGTGCCAACGTCCAGGCGGTCGCGACGACGTGCTCGGGCTCGCCGAGATCCGCGCACAGGGCCGAGAACGCGTCGAGCTGCGGCTGTCGGTCATCGCTGAATCCGTACTCGTTCCATACATCGGCAGTCCGTGAACCGGGCTGCACGACCTCTTTGCCGGTGAGTAAGCCACCCGCAACCGGCATATAGGGAATAACCCCAATTCCCATCTCCAGCGCTGCGGGAAGGACCTCCAGCTCCGGGTAGCGGCTGAGCAGGTTGTACTGCGTCTGCTCCGATACCAGGCCCAAGAGCCCGCGATGCCAGGCTGCCATCTGAAACTTGGTCAGGCCCCAACCGGGGAAGTTACTCGTGCCGATGTAAAGAACGTCGCCGTCATTCTCCAGTCGTTCAAAGATGCGCCAGAACTCCTCCACCGTGATCGTGCGGTCGAGGTGATGCACCTGGTAAAGGTCGATGTGGTCGGTCTGCAGGCGTTCCAGTGAGTCGTGCAGGTGCTTGCGGACCTTGTACGCAGAGATGCCCGCGGTCTCGTTTGGACCGGGATCGGGGACCATCGGTCCGTAGACTTTGGTGGCGAGCACAATCGCGTCCCGGCGCCCGCCACCCTGAGCAAGCCAGCGACCAATGATCGACTCGGTAAGCCCTGTGTTAGGTCGACCACCGTAGACATTGGCGGTATCGAAGAAGTTGATGCCCATCTCGAGGGCTTTGTCCATGATGGCAAAGGCCTCATCCTCTGGCGTGCGGTTTCCGAAGTGCATAGTACCGACGCAGATGCGGCTCACGGTCATATTCGAACGTCCCAAGCGTTTGTATTCCATGTGTTCCCTCCCTATACTGAATTATAAGGACAATAGCCTTGGATCACAAGCTCAACGCCTTTAACTGTCCGTCTGGGATAGCAAGCTACCCAACCCTTCCATCACTAGGGGGCCGATATCCTTCCCTATGGAGTTGGTTTCCTCGTAATGGTTGCCCGGCTTGAAGGGGTTCACTGGGTACTTGAAGTCCTCCACCGGCAGGATGTAACCCAGTTCATCGTTCGCCAGCCCGATCACGCCGGCTACCCGTGCCCCAGCGTCGCATAACTGCTTCTTGAGCGCGAGGCCGAGCTTGGGCAGCATCTCGCCGGGAACAGTAGCGAACCACAGGCCATTGATCTTGATCAAGTTAACCTCGGTCGTAATGCGGCCATGCACGCGCACATCGGGGACCAGTCCGCGGCGAAAGGCCATCTTGTACAGGATATTGGTCAGCTTGGGCTGGATCTCACGCTTCTGCAGGCTGACATCTGCTGCCTGCCGGCTGCTAACTGCTGTCAGAGCCGTCAGGCCCTGCCTCGCTAGCCCTTTGCCCATCGATTCTGCTTCGGCAAAGGAATGGTCCTGCACATCCGGGGTCAACATACCTCCCAGCGCCCCGCTAAAGAAGATGCATGGCGCGCTCGTCAGGTCCTCAACTTCGGCCCGCAGATAGCCGACATAGTCCGAGGTGATCGCCGGGTTATGCTCCCACAGCACTTCGGGATGGCAGGGGAAGTTGAACAATGTCGCCACGATGTGCTGCTCGGCATCCAAGAACTGCGCCAGGGTCAACTCATCATCTACGATACCGGGATCGCGGGCGTTCTTCACCATACCGGAAACGTGGACGGATGTGGCCTTAAACGTGACCGCCTGCGGAGCCGATAGTGAGTCCAGGATTGTGTCTGCAGTTGTGGTTATCAAATCGTCCAGGTAAGTCGCGTCGACACCGCTGGTATTGCTATCAGGGCCCCAGAAGCCCAACGTATCGGGACCGTGGTGCGTGTGGGTACAGGCGATGATGACTCTCGCATCAGGCGCGCGCCGGTGGACCAAGCGGATCACCTTCTGCACGTCCCGTCCGAAGAAGCCGATCAGGTCGAGAGCACACAGTACTACCGTGGCAGCTCCGCACTGTATACTTAGCGCCCGCACAAAGAGGTCGTCATGGACGGCGTCGGCCTGACGATTGGTCCCAAAGCCCGCCAGATAGACTGGGCGAGCGAGCGAAGGGGTGATGATAGCCTGAGCATAACCTAATTTCATCATTAGTCTCCATTCAACTCGCGCTGAGTGTCACAAGACATGCGCGATTCCAAAGGGCAGGTTGTGCTTTCTGCAGTAGGTGGGCAATGCCGCGAGCGTTTCTTCCGTGACCGCGGTGGGAATCCGGTCAAGGGGAATGTGGCAGGCCTGCAATGCGCTTTCATAGCGTTCGGTAGCCTGCCCTTGCATCGCCGCCATCAACATAATCCCCGGCCCCACAAGATCGCCATGCGGCCAACCCGGACCAACCAAGTTTTCCGCGCAATAGGCGAAGTAATGCTCACTGCCCTCCTCGGGACGCGCGTGTCCAACTTGGTTGCATAGCTGCACCTCCATCGCGAGACAATCGTAGAGTGTTTTCAGTCCCTCGCGGTCGCCGCGACCGGCTGCGACGGCGCAGTCGAGCACACCATCCAAGATAGTCTGGGCATTTTCGTAGACCCAAGGGATAAACTCCATTCCCGGGAGGTTCTGCCCGTGTTCGTGGGCGAACTTCCAGTCCCAACTGCCCGTGGCAATGGACATCACGTCCGTGATCCCGGCAGCACGGATGGAAGCCGGCGCCGCAGCGATGACCTCAAGATCGAGAATGACGACTTCGGGCACTTTGGTTTCGATATAGGCCACGCAGCCTTCACAGCGAACACCCGAGGTTGCTGTAAGGAAAGCATCTACCGAGAGGGCCGTTGGTAGCACGGTCAGCGGAAGGTTGAGTTCGGCAGCGAGATATTTCCCTGCATCGGCAGCCAATCCACCCCCCACCGCGTAGACAACTTCCGCATTGGACCGGGCAGCGGAGGACAGGAGTGTGTCCCAGTGTTCTGTCGTCGCCGTGCTCACTTCGAGCTTCGTGGCGATCTTGAGCCCGTGCAATCGCGCTTCGACCGCCTTCCAAGCCGCGGCGGAAGTGACCATCAGCACGGGATGCTGCTCCTCGATCTCACGGTAAGACATCAGGCAGGACACGGGTAGATTCTGGATCTGCTTCATCATGACCCTCAAGGGATACGGCGGTTGATGTTGGGGTGCAGGTATCGATGTGTCACGGCCCGTTGCCCTGGACTAATTCTAGCCTCACACGGGCCCAATAATCCTGGATTGCACTCGTACTAGGTGTTTAGGCAGTGTAGTCAGATAGATCGGGATGTCAAAACTCGGCTCCGTGATTACGCCGTGCGGTGCGTATCAGCTCGCATAATACCTCCCACCGGCGTCGCTCCACAAGCACGTCTGCGTCCTGGTGGGTGTACTCACCGACGACACGGGCATCAGGGCCCTAACTGCCTGCGCTATCCACCTGATTGACACAAGCGCAGAAAAGCTCGGTATAGTGAGCGGCGACGCGCCGGCACCTCGCCTCATCCTTCGCCTCATACGCCTGGCCAATGAGGATTGCCTCGCGTGTCGAGATATCCTCTGGTAGCATAGGGTTCCTTTCCGCTTGAGCCCGCGCCTATGAATGCGCCGATGAGAGACCCGCCTTCTCTCCTATACCCGTCATTTTCGCGGAGATTTCCCACAGGCGCGAGCCGTGCGCCTCCTGGAGCGCGTATGGATCAGGGCGTAGGGGTACGGCGTGCTTCCAGAGCAAGTCGGGCTTGGTGCGCACGGTAGGATCGAAGAGCAGCGCCGCAATACCGGCAGCCGAGCGCTCGGGCGGGATGCCCCCACGGCGCCTCAGCGACCAGAACCAGCGGCTAATCCGGGCACCAGACTTCTTCCCGATGTCCGTATCCACGAGGCCCGGGTCAGCCGCGACGGTGCGCACGGGTGAACTCGGACCGAGGCGCCGGTTCAGCTCAGCAGTGAACAGCACGTTTACCATCTTTGTCTGCTTGTACGCCCGCAGCGGACTATAGCGCTCCAGCAACTGGACGTCCCGCCACCTGAGCTTGCCTCCGCGATGGGAGGCCGAGCTGATGGTGATGACCCGGGCATCGGACGAGCGCAACAGCAGGGAAGGTCCCGGCTTTATTGACGAGTCCATCAAGGGCATTGCAGCCCCAATCGTGCAGAAGGTCCCTACATTCCTCCGCCGCCCGGCGCACATCAACTTGGAGCGAGAGATCCGCGCAGACGTAGGCGACCCGTGCCCCGGGGTAGGCAGCGGAGAGCCGTTCCTCTTGGAGACGACATCGCTCCGGTGTGCGGCTCACCCCGATGGTGTCGAGCCCCAGATCTAGTAGGTGCTCCACCAAGGCCAGCCCAATTCCAGATGTAGCACCTGTAACGACACACGTTCGAGGTCCATTCGGTTCCTTCATGTCCTACCTCGTTCCACCGAGTTCCAACCTCTGAAGAAGCGGCACAAGCGCACGAAGAAGCGTCGGTGATCGAGGGCAAAAGCCGCAAACCCCCAGGCGATAAAGGCCCAACCCCAGAGTGGATTCTCGGTAAAGGCCACGATGACCGGCAGAAGGCCGGGGGAGCTTCGAGAGCCACGAGCAGGGAGCGCGAGTTAAAGAAGTTCAACAGCATAGTCATTCACCTGTCTTGTCAAGTTGAGGTTGTAGGAAGGTGATCCACTCGCGGGCGTATGCAGCGTCATCTTCATTCGGTCGACGCCCCCGGCTTCCGCTATCCGTCGGTCGTCGCACACGGGCAACT
Source organism: Thermoflexales bacterium (assembly GCA_007125545.1). Lineage (GTDB taxonomy): Bacteria > Chloroflexota > Anaerolineae > B4-G1 > SLSP01 > PWVB01. The sequence continues at coordinate 8,271 of SLDA01000239.1, forward strand.
GTCCTAAGCCTATTTTCGACACTTGCGCGAATCCTATCAGGAATCGAGCCGTGACCCCGCTCGTGAAGGCCATTAGAGGCCGTTTCTCGCCCTTCGGAGAGTCCTCAGCGGCCTTTCAAGGCA
>SLDA01000300.1 GCA_007125545.1 Thermoflexales bacterium
CGCCGCCAGTTGCGGCGCAGCAACCCGATCGAGGCCGGCATCTACGTCCACGGTGCGGGCGAGAAGCTGACGATGCACAGGTTGGAGATTGACGCGAGTCAGGCCGAGCAGGATGGCCGCGCGCTGCGTCTGGCGATTGCGACGGGCGCGAACCTGGGCTTGCACTATCTGGGTGAGGGGGAGGGCACGAACTACGCCACCGCCCGGGAGATGGGCGAGCCGACCGCGCGCTTCTACGCCGACCGGCAGCAGGAGATTGTGTGGATGCTCGAGGACCTGGTGACGGTGGCTTACCGGCGCTATACCCTGGTGCGGGGCGCACATGCCGATCCGGAGCTGCGCGTGCCGGGCCTGGGGCTGCGCGCCACCGTGGGCGAGGTAGCGCGGGCGGACTCTGTAGGGCTGGCGCACGCCGCGTACGAGATGGTGCAGGCGCTGGCCATCGCGGCCGCCCAGGGCTGGATCGACGACCTGACGGCGCTCAGCCTGGCGTTGAAGTTCGCAGGCGAGGCGATGTCGCCCGACCAGATGCGGACCGTGCTGGAGCGGGCACGGGCGGAGCAGGGCGCCCGCGCCGGAGAGTAAGGGGATTGTGCACTTCTATCTATTGACAATACGACTATAGATGCTATACTGAGACTGGAGGTGCATGGTGCGCAAAGAGAGCGCCGCCGGCGAAATTCCAGTTATCCCTAAGGAGGCTGCGATGCGAGTTATGATTCCTGCCAGTGGCACAGACCTGGATTCGTCCTCCAGCCCTGTCTTTGGCCGCTGCCAGACGTTCATATTTATCGACCCTGAAACGCTGGACTTCGAGGTCCTGCCGAACCCGGCGCTCAACGCTTCTGGCGGCGCGGGTGTCCAGGCGGCGCAGACCGTCTTGCGGCACGGCGTCGGCGCCGTGATCGCGCCCAGCCTGGGACCGAACGCTTTCCGCGTCATCCAGGCGGCGGGCATCCCCGCTTACCGTATGGAAGGCACGACCGTCCACGAGGTCGTTGCGGCCTACAACGCCGGACAGTTGTCACTTCTGGACACTCCCGGCGACGGGCACGTTGGGCTCGGCGGCGGGCGACGCCGTTAAGGAGGGACTTTAAGTTTCGGATTTTGGCGTTGCCGGCCATCCGACTCACGACGATCTGACTCACAATAAGGAGAGACCTCGATGACGAAAATAGCAGTGGCTGTTTTAGATGCCAATGGCCTGGATGCCCAGATTAGCCCGCACTTTGGACGCTGCCCTTATTTTGCCCTGGTGGAGATCGCGGGACAAGAAGTGAGCGCTATGGAGATGGTTGCCAATCCACATTATCCCAACCACGAACCGGGCCAAGTTCCTGCTTTCATCCACAACCTGGGGGCTCAGGTGATGCTCGCCGGCGGGATGGGTGGGCGCGCCGTGGCCTTCTTCAAGCAGTATGGCATCGAACCCGCGACCGGCGCGGCAGGCACTGTGCGCGCATCGCTATCCCGTTACCTGGGCGGCGACCTGCAGGGCGCAGCACCTTGCCGTGAGAGTGTAGAGCACGGACACGCGTAGACTTGATGTTCTTCATTGCCGATTTTGCCATTCGGGACTAGGGTCTCGATGAAATTGGCCATTGCCAGCGGCAAGGGCGGCACCGGCAAGACGACGGTGGCCGTGAGCCTGGCGTTGAGCCTGGCCGCGGCTGCTGTCCCTCCGCTCTTCCTCGATTGCGACGTCGAGGAACCCAACGCCGCGCTGTTCTTGCATCCGGATATCGTCGAACAGCGCGCCGTGGGCCTGCTCAACCCCGCAGTGGATATGGCACGCTGCACTGCGTGTGGGCGCTGTGCTGAAATCTGCCGGTACCATGCCGTCGCTGTCATCGGCAAGCAGGTGCTTGTCTTCCCCGAACTGTGTCACGGCTGCGGCAGTTGTACGCGCCAATGCCCGGAAGGTGCGATCCACGAGAAGCTGAACGTGATGGGGACGCTAGAGAGGGGCGTCGCAGGTACCGTGCTGTTTTTCCAGGGGACGGTAAATGTGGGCGTGGCTATGGCCGTGCCGGTGATCCGTCAACTCAAGCAGTGGGCCCTTCCACCGGAGTCGGGCGACTGGCCCGTTATCCTTGACGCACCCCCCGGCGCATCATGTCCCGTCGTCGAAACCATGCGCGGGGCCGACGCGGTGATGCTCGTTACCGAGCCAACGCCTTTCGGCCTGCACGATCTGCGCGTGGCGGTGCAAGTGGCCCGCGACGAACTTGGCCTGCCCGTCGCCGTCGTCGTTAATCGTGACGGGGTAGGTGACGAGGGTGTGGACACCTACTGCGCTGCTGAAGGCCTGCCCATCCTGCTGCGCATTCCGCTGGAACGCGCCATTGCGGAAGGCATCGCCAACGGTGCATCCCTCATCGCCATTCGTCCTGAATATCAGGCGCGCTTTGTGGCGCTGTGGGAGCACATCGAAGGAATGGCAACGGGGGCATAACGATAGAGGATGAGAGCGCGACTCCTGGGCATTATTTTGGTCGTGTCGTTGATGAGTTGCGGGCCGGGTTTGGCTCCGGCAACGCCCTGGATGACGATCGCGCCCACAGAGCTGCCACCGGCATCACCCACGGCGACCGCAACGCGCACGCCAACGTCCACGGCAACACCGGCACCGTTACCGACCGCTACCGCTGTGCCGTCCACAGCGACGCCGGCCGCGACCTTCACATTGACGCCTGAACCGCAACAGACGGAGATCACAACCATGCTCACGATCACCGTGTTATATGATAACGTGGCTCACGACCCACGATTGCAGACCGATTGGGGGTTCGCCTGTCTGGTGGAAGGACTGGAGCAGCCCTTGCTTTTCGATACCGGCGGCAAGGGCGATATCCTCTTGCGGAATATGCGCGCGTTGGGGCTGGACCCACACGCCGTGAGCACGGTATTTCTCTCGCACTTCCACGGCGATCATACCGGCGGGCTGGCGACCTTTCTGGCGGAGAACCCGGATGTCACCGTGTACCTGCCGCAATCCTTCCCGGAGAACATCAAAGACACCGTCCGGCAGGCGGGCGCGACGCTGATGGAGGTAAGCGGCCCTGCGACGATCGTTGCACGCGCCCACACTACCGGCGAACTCGGCACCCGGATCCGCGAACAAGCGCTGGTGTTGGAGACCCCGATTGGCCTGGTGGTCATCACCGGCTGCGCTCACCCCGGCATTGCTAAGCTCGTGCGCCAGGCCCAGACGACGGTGGGCGGTGACGTTGCGCTCGCGCTGGGTGGGTTCCACCTGCGCGACGCCAACGCCACCCAAATCGCCACTGTGAGTGCCGAGTTGCAGGCGCTTGGTGTGCAGCGCATCGCGCCGAGCCATTGCACCGGCGAAGACGCGCGGCGTGCCTTGGCCGCCGCGTTTGGTGCGAATTACCTGGAAAGCGGGACGGGGCACGTGTTTGTGATCGCGACAGGCGAGTAAAGCAGTGAGCATTGGAGAGAAAAGACCTGGTAATGATGAAGCAACTGGTCATTCTGAGCGGCAAGGGGGGGACGGGTAAGACGACGGTGGCGGCGGCGCTGGCGCATCTGGCGGCGCAGGATCACCGCGTGGTGCTGGCCGACGCGGACGTGGATGCCGCGAACCTGGGATTGGTGTTGGCGCCTGTCCCCCAGGAAAGCCACGACTTTATCGGCGGCAAAGTTGCCGTGGTCGATCCGGCGCGCTGCATCGCCTGCGGGCGCTGTTCGGAGGTCTGCCGCTTCGCTGCGGTATGCGCGGGTGACGTCTACCGGGTCGATCCCCTCGCCTGCGAGGGCTGTGCGGCCTGCGTCTACGAGTGTCCCGCCGATGCCATTGCGATGCAGTCGCAGTGCGCCGGCCAATGGTTTGTGGCGATGACGCGCTACGGGCCCCTCTACCATGCGCACCTCTTCGCCGGGCAAGAGAACTCCGGCAAACTCGTCACGCTAATCAAACAGATGGCGCGGCTGCGCGCCTTCGACGACGAGGCCGACCTGCTGCTGATTGACGGGCCGCCGGGCATCGGCTGCCCCGTCATTGCCTCGCTTGCCGGGGCGGATCTGGCGCTCATTGTGACGGAGCCGACGGTGTCCGGCGCGCACGACCTGCAGCGCGCCCTGGGATTGGCAGCGCACTTCAACATTCCGGCGGCAGTGCTGCTCAACAAAAGTGACCTCAGCCCGGCGCAGGCAGAGTCCATCGCGGCGCATTGCGCCGCGATGGGCATCCCGCTGGTGGGGCGCCTGCCCTACGACTCTGCCGTGACCGCTGCGATGGTGCGTGGCGAGCCGATCACAGCAGGTGACGGAGCGGCGGCCAGAGCATTGCGAGCCGCATGGGCTGTGTTGTGGAAACATGGATGGGGGAGCGGGGACTAGGTAATGGGCTTACAGCACCAGAATAGACATATCGTTGCCCATCAGGTCGCGTGCGAAGCGGGCGTGCCAGCCGACGTCAGACGTTATGTTCTCCATATCAACTGTCAACGCCGCCGGCCCTGCACCTGTCAGGGCCGGTGGCAGAAAGAAAGGACGTCACTCGGTGCTGAGTTCGGTCAGCCGTTGTTGCACGGCTTCCAACTCGGCCTGCAATTGCTCGGCCTGCGCCTTGAGTGATTCGGACTCGTCTACCGGCGATGGGATTGCTCCCGACTCGCCGAAGCGTAGCCATCCGGGTAGTCCGGTCGCGCGTGCCCAGTTGCGGCGACCGCGCCTACGACCAAACCCAAAGCCCAGGCGCGGCCGGTCCGTGGTCACGCAATTGCCCAATCCGCGCCCGGTGCGCGGGCCCAATCCTTGCTGTCCAGTGCGATCTTCGCCTGCCATGACTCACCTCCTTACAAGCGTTCCGTTTCTACCATCGGGTTCTTTGTCCCTGCCCACCACCCCGGAAGCCACGTCCGAAAGTGCGGAAAGGGTTCAAACAACGCAAGAGACTAAAGCCGCTCACGAACTTTCCCTGGACTCCAGCGTAGCCATACGGGCGCCTGTCTTCGGGATAGGCGATGGCGCAATAGCCTTCGCCGCGTCCGCTCATTGCGCCCGTACCACGCGGTCCGGTTCCATCAAATCTGGGCATGCTCTCACCTCCTCTTGTACTGTCATCGATCGCGATGGATCTACCTCTATTTAACATCACTATGGTCGAATTGTCAATAGGCAGAATGGCATTTGTGTGCGTCACATTCCCGCGTGCAGAGCCCAGACTGTTCATCTCAGCATCATGTCGCAAACTGACACACCCACCGGCCCTGATCGCACCCCACGACCGGGCTGGCCCGCCATAAGCAGGCCCGTTCGCCTTTCCTCCGACAACCGGGTATACTCGTGGACATATCCGATCACTGAGATAGTCACAGCGTTCGCGACCTTCCACAGCGGCGGTCGCGTAAACGCCAAGGAGCACCCCTCATGCCCAAAGAACAGATCGAACGGCCCAATGTCATCGTCTTCTTCACAGACCAGCAGCGCTGGGATACCACAGGCGTCCACGGCAACCCGCTGGGTCTCACGCCCAACTTCGACCGGCTCGCGGTCGAGGGCACCCACGTGTACAACGCCTTCACCTGCCAGCCCGTCTGCGGGCCGGCGCGCGCCAGCCTCCAGACCGGTCGCTACGCCCTCGATACCGGCGTATGGCGCAACGGCATCGCGCTCGCCGAGGACGAACGCACGCTCGCTCACTGGTTTCGCGACGCCGGGTACACCACCGGCTACATCGGCAAGTGGCACCTGGCGGACGACCAGGCGGTGCGCGAGGCGCAGCGGGGCGGGTACGAATACTGGCTCGCAAGCAATGTGCTCGAGTTTTCGTCCGAGCCCTATGACACCGTGATGTACGATCAGGACTGCCGCCCGGTCAAGCTCCCGGGCTATCGGGTGGACGCCCAGACCGACGCGGCCATCCGTTACATCGACACCCACCAGCACGAGCCTTTCTTTCTCTTCCTCTCCTACCTCGAACCCCATCACCAGAACCGTGTTGACGACTTCGTGCCGCCCGACGGCACCCGCACCGCCTACCAGAGCCGCTGGACCCCGCCCGACCTGACCGCTCTCGGCGGTTCCACGGCCCAGCATCTCGCGGGCTACTACGGCATCGTCAAGCGCCTCGACGAGGCCCTGGGCCGCCTGCTCGACGCCCTGAAAAGCCTGAAGCTCGACCAAAACACGATCGTGCTCTTCACGTCCGATCACGGATGCCACTTCAAGACGCGCAATGGCGAGTACAAGCGCTCCTGTCACGAGAGCGCCATTCGCGTTCCCACGGTGGTCACAGGACCTGGCTTCAACGGCGGTGGGCGCATTCGTCAATTGGTGAGCCTGGTCGACCTGCCGCCCACGCTCCTCGACGCCGCCGGCATTCCCATACCGGACTCCATCCACGGTCGCTCGATTCTGCCGCTGCTTCGCGGGGGCTCGCCGGCCTGGCCTGAGGAAGTGTTCCTGCAGATCAGCGAGTCCCAGGTCGGGCGCGCCGTCCGCACGCAGCGCTGGAAATACAGCGTCAGCGCCCCCGACAAGCAGGGCGGCGCCGACCCTACCGCCGACCGCTATGTCGAGGAATTCCTCTACGATCTTGAAACCGATCCCTACGAGCTGCACAATCTGATCGCTTACGATGCCTACGACGAGGTGAAGGCGTTAATGCGCGAACGTTTGCTGCGCCGTATGGTCGAGGCAGGCGAGGCACGCCCGGCTATCGAACCGGCTCCCACCCACGCGAGTGGACAGCGACACCTTCTGCCCGGTGAGGCGAAAAAGTGACGTCCACCCCTGGTCATTCGGCGGGTTTCCGGTATCATTAGATATATTTCGCAACGGGCGGTCTTGTCGGTCGTAGCGACGGAACATAGAGATATGAGCGGATCCTGTGGGCGAACTCTGGGCGCTCAAGGTTAGCACGTGCCAAGGCACGCTTCACAAGATCGATCGGAGATAACTGTGGAATTTCTCAATATCGGAACCGCTGAGCTGCTCATCATCGTGCTGCTAGCACTCATCCTCTTCGGTCCCGAGGACATCGTGAAACTGATGCGTACCCTCGGGCGTTATACGCGCCAGGCTCGGAATATGTGGAAGGAGTTCAGCACCACGTTGGAGCAGGAGTATGCACTCAAGGAGCTGAACGAGGTGCTCGACGAGACCAAAGCCTCCTTCGCCGAGGCGGAGAAGGCCATTGGGGGTGTCAAGACGTCGGTCGAAAAGATCGGCGCCTCAGTGGGTGAGGATCTCGCCGGCGTCCAGGAGACACTGACCTCGGAGGCCAGGGAGAGTGCCGCCGCTCTGGAGCAGCAGGTCGTCGAGGCGGAGACCACGTTGCGTAGGGGTGCCACCGTTCCCTCGGTATCGGGATGGGCCGGCGCCAACCGGCGTACGATGAAAGCGGAAGACACCACGGCCGGAGGCAACGGGTCTGCTGTGATGGACGCTGAGGTCGCTGCGGAGGACGCTGAAGTCGCTGTGACAGACGCTGAGGTCGTCGTGGAGGACGCTGATGTGGCCGCGACCGACGCTGAGGTCGCTGCGGAGGACGCTGAGGTCGCTGCGGAGGACGCTGAAGCCGCTGCGGAGGACGCTGAAGTCGCTGTGACGGACGCTGAGGTTGCCGCGACAGATGCTGAGGTCGTCGCGACAGATGCTGAGGTCGTCGCGACAGATGCTGAGATCGTCGCGACAGATGCTGAGATTGCCGTGGAGGACGCTGAAGTGGCCGCGAAGGATGCTGATGTGGCCGTGAAGGACGCTGAGGTGACCGTGAAACGCGCAGAGGTTGCCACGAAGGCCCCTGAGGTCGTCGCGAAGGACGCTGAAGTTGCTATGGAGGACGCTAAGGTGGCCGTGAAGGACGCTGAAGTGGCGGTGAAGAACGCTGAAGCCGCCGCGAAGAACGCTGAGGTCGCCGCGACTGACGCTGAGGTCGCCGCAGAGCTGCCCCGCGAGGCAGAGACCGTGCAGGAGGATGTATAAATGATTACCGCTCAAGAAAGGCAAATGGGGCTCTTCGAGCACCTTGCCGAGTTACGCCAGCGGCTTTTCCGGTCGGCGCTCTCCTGGGTCCTGGGCACCATTATCGCGATGAACTTCGTGGACGTCATGGTGGGTTGGCTTGTGGAGCCGGTCCGCACCGCAGCCGGCGGTACCGTCAGCGTCATCGTCTTGAGTCCGACCGAAGCCCCGATCATCTACTTCCAGATTGCGATGATCGCGGGTTTGGCCATAGCGCTGCCCTTCATCCTGCTCCAGATCTACGGCTTTATGGCCCCGGGACTCTATCCGAAAGAGCGCTCGATCTTGCTCATCGCCATCCCGGCTGTGCTCATTCTCTTCTCC
>SLDA01000470.1 GCA_007125545.1 Thermoflexales bacterium
CCATCGTAATAGGCCAGTGCCGCGGAGAACGCCGGCACCGGGATACCATTTGCCGCTGCGAAGCCCACCACCCGCCGCAATGCGTCCTGGCGCGCTCCCGCCATCTCGGCGAAAGCGGGATCCATCAGAAGGTTGATCAGGTCAGGCTCGCGCCCATATGCGGCACGGATCTCCTCCAGAACGGCGGCACGGATAATGCAACCGCCCCGCCAGATCTTTGCGATGTCCGCATAGCTCAGGTGATACCCGTACTCGGTGCTTGCAGCCCGAAGCTGGGCGAACCCCTGTGCGTAAGCGCAGAGATTGGCCATAAAGAGCGCGTCTCGTGCGAACCCAATGAACAAATCGACATCCCCATCATAGGCGGGTTCAGGACCGCTGAGGACCTGCGATGCTGCTACGCGCTCATCCTTCAGTGCGGAGAGGATGCGCGCTTCGACCGCGGCATTTACGGTTGGGGTCGCCGCGCCGAGATCGAATGCATCCTGCGACATCCACTTTCCGGTACCCTTTTGCTTGGCCTCGTCGAGGATCAGGGTGACCAGCGGCTCGCCCGTCTCTTCGTCGACCTTGGCGAAGATGTCGCGCGTGATCTCGACCAGATAAGAGGCCAGCTCCGCATCATTCCACTCTACAAAGACAGTGTGCAGCTTTTCCACGCCCACACCAAGCCCACGGTGTAGCACGTCGTAGACCTCAGCGATCAGTTGCATGATCGCATACTCGATGCCGTTGTGCACCATCTTGACATAGTGTCCGGCGCCTCCAGGCCCGATGTGGGCCACGCAAGGCTCACCGTTTACCTTTGCCGCCGCCGCCTCAAAGATCGGTTGCACCAGGTCCCAGGCTTCGTCCGGCCCGCCGGGCATAATCGAAGGCCCCCACAGGGCACCGTACTCGCCGCCGCTCACACCCGTGCCGATGAAGTGGAGGCCTCTATCCGCAAGCATTTGACTGCGGCGTTCGGTATCCTTGAAGTGCGAGTTGCCGCCGTCGATCAGCAGGTCGCCTGTCTCCAACTCATCCGCCAGCATTTCAATAACGGCGTCAACCGGTTTGCCGGCAGGCACCATCATCATAATCCGGCGCGGCGTTACCAAGTCATCCAGAAACTCCGCCTCCGTAGAGTATCCGATAACGTTGCGGTCTTCGTACTTGGTGTTGAACTGCTCGACTTTGGCAGCATCGACGTCATAGCCGGCAACGCGATACCCATTGCGCTCCATATTGAGCGCCAGCATCTGACCCATCACCCCCAGCCCAACAATGCCGATGTCCGCTTTCTGGTTGCCCATCTTTTCCCTCCCGTGCTCAGGTCCCGTCACTTAGTTAAATGAGGCCGCCATATCCGTCACCGTGCCCTCCGTCGACGTGTCCTTCTTGAAGGTCGATTCGGCGATCAACCGTAGCAGCTCCTGCTCGTAGGCAGCACTGTCGAGCGGCAGATCGATCGGCTTGCCCTTCAAGGAGGAGTAGAGCATCGTGTTCGCCATCTCGACGGAGTGGATGCCCTCCTCGGCCGGCGCGATCAGCTCTTCACCGTGTAGAATCGCGTTAGCGAAGTTCTCCAGAATGGCAGCGTGTGCTCCGCCGTGTCCCTGAACGGGTATCGTGACATCCCATACCGGCGGACGGGCGAAGGCAGCTTTCGAGGTCTGTAAGAATTCGGTCGCCGGGATTTCGTTGCGCGTGTAGAGAATGCGATCGTCCTCCATCACCAGCTTCCCCTGGTCACCGGCAATTTCAAGCCGGTTCGTACCCGGGGCCTCACCCGTGGAGGTGACGAACAAGCCCGTGCAGCCGTCGGGGTAAACCATGTAGGCGGTTACCTCATCCTCGACCTCAATATTGTGCCGTTTACCGATGTCGCAGAAGCCACGAATCTGCAGCGGCATACCCACGATCCACTGCATCAGGTCAAGATTGTGCGGGCACTGATTGAGCAGCACGCCGCCGCCCTCGCCCTCCCAGGTCGCGCGCCAGCCGCCGGAATCGTAGTAGGTCTGTGTGCGAAACCAGTTGCTGATGATCCAGTTTACGCGTAAGAGCTTCCCCAACTCACCCGACTTCACGAGGTCGCGAATCTTCTGATAATAGGGATCCGTGCGCTGATTGAACATTGCGGCGAAGACGATATCGGGGTCGGTGTGCGCCGAGATCAACCGCTCACAGTCGGCCTTATGTACGGAGATGGGTTTCTCAACGAGCGTGTGATATCCGGCACCCATTGCGGCAATGCCGATCGTTGTATGAGCGTAGTGAGGTGTCGCAATGATGACGGCATCGCAGATCTTGGCCGCGAGAAGCGAATCCGAGTCGAAAAAAGCTTTGGCGCCGTAGCGCTCGGCAGCAGCCTTGGCTTTCTCGGGAACGATGTCGCAGGCGGCAGTAAGCTCGACCCTGGGTTCCTTCGCGATATTCTCCAAGTGCAACGATCCGATATTCCCCAGACCGATAACAGCTATTCTAACCTTGTCCATGTAAGTCCTCCTGTGGATGGATTCCAAATATACCTACGACTTGAGCCGATAGAGCTGCTCGCCCGCACGAGGCACAAAGAGGATGCCTTCATCCTCCCGGTCGCGCCAGTCAGCGAAATCTATAGATGCCGGATCGAGATACCCCAAGTTGAGCGCCTCACAGCGTTCGCGCGGGATTCCTGTGGCCAGCGTAACGCGGATACGTGGCGTCTCAACATCTGACTCCGCGTCATACTCTCCTGTACCACGCAGGTGTGTGGAGTGGGCCAAAACGCCCCACGGATGGTGCGAGAAGCGATCCCACTGCTTTACGAAGTAGTCGCGCACGTGATAACCGATCTCGTCCAGCACCTTGCCGTGCGTATAGGAGACCTCATCGATATGCGGTGCGTAAATGATGACCTCACCGCCATCCTCGATGACAGGTTCAAGCTTGTACATACCCTTGGCGGCAGTCCAGATATCGTCATACAGCTCGGGCATCACCGAGAGGACCCGTTTATACGGTCGCTCGACATAACGGATGTGCAGCTTTGATGAAAGCTCAACTGCATCGAGCCAGGCCTCCTTGTAATCACCAAAGTAAAGCCCAGCCATGCCATCGTGGGTCACAACCATATTTGCGAAATGGGAGGGTGTCTCAATGCAGGCCACCGCCCGATCTATCGTCGCGCGGACGGGTGTGTCCGCGGTCCCGATGACTTCGATATTGGTGATCAACGCGCCCAGCCAGTGGGTGAAGTTGATGACCTCAGGGCCCGAAACGCCGGGGAAGAAGTACTTCGTCCCGCCGGAGAAACCGGCTACCTCATGCGGGAAGACGGGTCCACACACGATCACGTGGTCGGCGTCCAGCACCCGGCGATTCACGGTAACAGACAGGTCCATCGACAGCATCCCGCTTGTGATCTCCTCGATCTCATCTTGCGTGATCTCTGCGACCCTCTCGAAGGTATCCGCCTGATTCCACATATGATTGTAGAGACCGACGCCACCATAGGTCGTCGTCCGTTCCTCTTGCGTGATGCCTACCAGCTTGTTCAATGCAGCGTCGCTCATCAGGGCGTGGGTTCCGAGCGCAACCAGAAAGTCGAGTTGTGCCACGCGGCCTCGCAACAGTTGCGTGAAGAGCCGGAACATCAGCGGGATGTTTCCGGTACGGGTACTGTCGGGTATGATCACAACCACCCGCTTCCCGTCGAGCCCAAGCTGCCCTAGCCCAGCGGACAGGATCTCCTCGACCTCAGCGTCACTCAGATACCCATCTACATAACCCTTGCCGATCTTCATATCTCACCTCACTTGCGTACGTGCATATCGCCATAAGCGATCCATTTGTAGGTCGTCAGTTCACGCAGCCCCATCGGGCCGCGGGCATGTAGTTTCTGCGTACTGACGGCTACCTCAGCGCCCAAACCGAATTCACCCCCATCGTTGAAGCGCGTACTGGCGTTGACGAAGACCGCGGCCGAATCGATTGCATCGACGAAACGCGTGATAGCCGCCGAATCATTCGAGAGAATGCCATCCGAATGAAAGGTACTATGCTCCTGAATGTGCTCGATGGCCTCTTCCAGCCCCTGCACCACCTTGACGCCCAGAATCAGCGACAACCACTCTTGATCAAAATCTTCGGCTCCAGCCTGAACGACATCCGCCCCACCCACCTGCCCCGCTTCTGAAGCATCAGACAGGATACGCCAAGCATCGCCGGTCGCGCGAAGCTCCATAGTGGCACCGGACTTCGTGGTATGGGCTGCCAATGCAGCCGCGACCTTGGGCAGGAAGCTCTCCGCGATCTGGTGGTGGACCAGCAGCGTGTCGAGCGAGTTACACACGCTCGGACGCTGCGTCTTGGCGTTGATGATTACGTCAACAGCCCGCTCCAGATCTGCACTGGGCTCAACGTATAGATGGCAGATGCCGATGCCGCCGGTGATGACGGGAATGGTACTGGTCTCGCGGCAGAGCCGGTGCAATCCGGGACCACCCCGCGGAATGATCATATCGACATAGGTGTCGAGCCGCAGAAGCTCCGCGACCAGCGCGCGGTCGGAACTCGTGATGATCTGCACCGCATCCAACGGCACGTCGCTCTCCGACAGGGCCGACCGTATAACCTCGACCAGCGCCACGTTGCTCCGCAAGGTCTCGCTTCCCCCGCGCAGGATCACGGCATTCCCCGTTTTAAGTGACAGGGTCGCGATATCCACAGTTACATTAGGCCGTGCTTCGTAAATCACACCCAGCACGCCGATTGGCGTACGGCGGCGCACGAGCCTCAGGCCATTGGGCCGCAGACTCCCTTCAATCACCTCACCCACCGGATCGGGCAGTGCCACGACATCACGCGTCGCTGTTGCCAGCGCCTTAATCCGGGCCTCAGTCAGCAGCAAGCGGTCCAGAAGTGCATCGCTCAATCCTTTTGTGCGAGCCGCTTCGATATCTTGCGCGTTTTCCGTCAGGATCGTTGCTGAATGCGTCTCCAGTGCGTCGGCGATTGCCAACAGTGCCGCGTTCTTCTCGTCAGTCGTCATCGCCACCAGGCGCCGGCCTGCTACCCGGGCCCGTTTGCCCAGATCCGTCAGGTCGACCAACATCTGCTTATCGCCTGTCTCCATTGCTCTCCCCCTCGCTCCTACAGCCGAAGCTGAACCTCCACTTCACGCATCGCGCATCAGAATCAGATCGTTCCGGTGCACAACCGCACTCCCATAAGTGTAACCCAGAATCTCTGCAATCCGCTCCGAGTGGGAACCCTTAATACGTTCCAAGTCTTCACTGGGATAACGCGCGATCCCGCGCGCAATTTCTTCGCCGGCAGACGCATTGGCAACGTCGTGCCTATGGATAGATACCGTGTCACCTCTGTCGAAGGTGCCCTTCACTGCTGCCACGCCTGCGGGCAGAAGACTCCTTCCCTGATGCTGCAGGGCATCGGCTGCACCTTCATCGACCAGAATGTGCCCTGTATTGACCGCACCCGCCAAGATCCACCGCTTACGGTTTTCCGGGGACGTGCCACGGGCCCTTGTTAGCGGCGCTACAAAACGGGTGCCCAGCTCCTCACCTGCCGCGATGCGAGGCAGCACATTTGCTTCCAGGCCCCGCGCGATGACAACCTTAATGCCCGCCCGGCGCGCGATCACAGCCGCCTCAAGCTTGGTGACCATTCCGCCTATCCCGAGTCCGCTGCGGCTGCCGGTCGCCAGCGCGCGGATCGCATCATCGATCACACTTACCTCCGCGATGAGCTCCGCTTCCGGATCCTCACGCGGATCAGCGGTGAAAAGCCCCGGCTGATCGGTCAGCAGGATAAGCAAATCCGCGTCCGCCAGCACCGCCACCAGCGCCGATAGATTGTCGTTGTCCCCAATCTTGATCTCCTCGGTGGCGACCGCATCGTTCTCATTGATGATGGGAATGATGCGATGCGCAAGCAGGGCTTGCAGCGTATCTTGGGCATTCAAGAAGCGACCCCGGCTCGCGACGTCACCGTGGGTCAGCAGAATCTGGCCCACGGTGAGCCCGTAGATCTCGAAGAAACGCTCCCACATCATCATAAGCCGGCTCTGCCCCACAGCCGCGAGCATCTGCTTCGTCGCCACCGTAGCCGGCAAATCCGGATAGCCCAGGTGTTCGCGCCCCGCAGCCATAGCGCCTGACGTGCACAGAATCAGCTCGTGCCCTGCCTCGTGGAGAGCCGCACACTGCCGTGCCAGGTCGACCATACGCGCCGAGTTCAACCGACGCGTCCCCTCAGTCAATACACTCGTCCCAACTTTAACGACAATGCGTTGCTTCATAACCCTCGATCAACGCTTCCATGGCGGAGTCGCCGGCAACATCGCCTCGAACTCCTTGATTAGCTCTGCCTCGTAAGCCCCGGCATACTCCTCAGCCAGGAACTTGTGCACCGCCTCATCGTAGAAACGCTGCCACGATGCCTCTTCATCACCCGGATTGACGGGATAGAAAAGCGCGTTGTTGGCCTTGGCCGCTTGCATATCACCGGGCGCATCACCGATCATAAGGATGTGCGTGGCATCGTATTTGCCCTTGGCCGCCAACTCCAGGTGAAGCTGCTTCTTCCCCATCTCCTGACCGGCGATCACCTGCACGAACTGCGCAATATCGTGCTCCTCCCACTCGCGGGTCAATGCCTCGACCGGCGTCGCCGAGACCACGATCATATCCGCCTGATCGTTCAGGAGCTGAAGACTTTCCCGGAGGTAGGGGAAGGGAGGAACGCCGTGGACCATATCCGCGACGGTGTTGTTGACGGCATGCGTCCACTCCCACGCTCGGTCAAGCTCTTCGCTGGGATGCGCCTTCTTATATTGGGCAAGCCCATCGTTACTTTTGGCAAAGGCGTCGTCCGCGATGAAAGCGCGGAGATCGTTCGCCTGGGGCGGTTCTACGTGGCGCGCCTGAACTTCCTCGCGATCGCGCAACAGATCAAAAACCATAACCAGGGCGGGCCAGCGATTGATGCCCCGCCATTTTGAGTAAAGATTGACGAACTCCGAAGCCTCACGCGCATACTTCGAGACCGCCTGAAGATCCCAGTACTTGATGATGTTCGGTGTGAAACACTCCTTGTGCTTGATCTCCATCGTATCGAAAGCGCATCCATCAGAGTCGATGCCGACAAAAAAGTCGTGCGTGGGCTGCATCTCAGCTAAGGGTCGAGCGACCTCGGGATAGGTTACCACAATTGCCTCCTGACTAGTCTTGTTCGAGTAGGGTTATTAGACGCCACTGAAGGCGCTGAAGCCTCCATCCACCGGCACCACAATGCCGGTAACGAAACGCGCGCCATCGGAAAGTAGCCATATCATCGTGCTGATCAGATCTTCAGGATCACCGAAGCGGCCCATAGGTGTCTGGTCGATGATGGAGCGGCCCCGTGGGGTCAGCTCTCCGCTGTCCTCCTCCGTCAGCAGAAACCGATTCTGCGCCGTCAGGAAGAAGCCGGGCGCCAGGGCGTTCACTCGAATATCGGGAGAATACTCCTGATTCATGTGCACGGCAAGCCATTGAGTGAAGTTACTCACCGCAGCCTTGGCAGCAGAGTAAGCCGGAATACGTGTTAGCGGTCGGAACGCGTTCATCGAAGAGATATTGAGAATGACGCCGCGCCCCTGCTCGACCATCATCTTGCCGAAGACCTGGCTGGGCAAGAGCGTCCCGATGAAGTTAAGATCAAATACCCACTGCACCGCATCTGCAGGCAGATCGAAGAAAGGAAGATCCGGTGTAGAGGTGGCGCCCTTACTGTTCCCGCCGGCACCGTTGATCAGAATGTCGACCTTACCGTACTCATCCACCACCGCCTCCGCAGCAGACTGGATGCTCACCTTGTCGAGAACGTCACAGGTAATACCGGCAGCCTGCCCTCCTGTAGCCCGAATCGCCTCTGCGACTTCCTCGGCGGCTTCCGGATTGATATCCAGAATGGCGACCTTCACCCCCTTTTGGCCGAGAGCACGCGCCATACTGGCCCCCAACACGCCACCGCCACCGGTAATGACGGCAACCCTGCCACTCAGATCAAACAACTCTACCCAACTCGTGCTGTCCATCCTACCTCCTTACCCTATCACTCAAATTCAAGACAATCTCCATGCTCTCGCTGAAGGCCGGACCAGTCCTGCCTCAGGCGTGACAAAACGGGGCGAGATGCCGCATGAAGTGCGTTTCCAGAACGGCATAGTGTGCCTCCTCGTTGGCGTCGAGCACCGCTTTCAGTCGCTGACCATACGCATCGAGAACCGATCCAAAGGTGACGTGGAGTGCCTC
>SLDA01000290.1 GCA_007125545.1 Thermoflexales bacterium
CCAAGGTAGATGAGCACAAAGGCAGCGAGTAATAGGTGCGTCAGAGGGTTTTCAAGTCCTGAGGTGGCATAGTCGACAAATGCTTTCGAAAAAGAAAACACAACCAGAGCGAGGACCGCCAGGCGTGGAGACCGGCGTACTGAGAGTATCACCAGCAGAACCGCTGCGAAGGAGACTACAATTGAAGTGGCCAGGCTAGTAAAGTAGATCTCCCGTGTGATCGCATAGAAGCCGCTCAATAACAGCATCCAGAGGGGATGCGTATAGGACTGCACGCGCTCGCCGACGTTCCAGGTCAGTCCATAGCCGTTTATGAAATTGTCGATAGTACGAAAGGTTATGTACGCATCATCGGAGAGCCACGCATTGAGCACGACCACAGACAAGAAGCCCGCCAAGAGCGCGAGCAACAATCCGGTAACCACAGGCTTGTGTGCGCTTGCCGGGCTTTCCAACCCAGCTTCGCTGCTATGCTCACGCTGCGGCTTCATGGCTGAGACTCGCCTCGGGGCCCAAGGGTCTCGACATGTTCGGGCCCCTCCTCCGTCCAGCGGTAGACATAGAGTGGAGGCTCATCCCAGGTGTGCTGTTCGTCCCAGGAAATAGGCCCCAGCCACCCGGTCCGCGTCACCTGTCCCACGGCTCTTGCCAGCTCCTCTCGTGTGCTTGCCGGCACATCCGCTTGCCGACCACGGCGAGCTTGTCCACCGGCTCGAGCATTGAGGGCCTCAGCTACGAGATAGACGGCTTCATAGGTGGGCAGAGCATATACACCGGGCGCCGACACGTGGGGCCCCATAGCCTCATAGTCAATGATCCAGCCGCTGGTGTCGGGAATGTCCCCGGGAAATGGGTAGGGTGTCACAAAGGCTGCCCCTATGACATCCGGCCCGGCGAGAGTCGCAAAAGCGGACGCTGCGAAATTCAGGTCGCCCACCACCTGCCCTACCCAACCTTCTTCCCGCCATTGCGATAACCTCTCGCCAGCAGGAATGGGCGGAAGCAAGCTCAGCACAAGCGGAACCTCTCTTTCCACCGCATCGGCACGGTCTGGTGCCTCGGCGCTGAATCCCGACAGCCCGTTGCTCAGAGGCGTTCCCCACACGACGGGTGAGACATCCATATCTCCCCTCCCGAAATGGAGCATTGCGCTCAGCAGTGTGTCCGGAGCAGGCATCAGATGCCAGTTCGTCACAGCGGGCGCGCCCCAACCGCCCAGGGTGATAAAAGGGAGGCCGGCGGCAGCGTAGATCGGAGCAGCTGCTTGGGTAGTGTCTGCCCGATAGTGACCAACCACGGCCAGCACGCCAGGATCGGCCACCAGATTGCGGGCGGCTTGGGCCGCCATTTCGGGGTTGCCACGGTCATCATAGGCGATCAGCTCAAGGCGCCAGCTGTCGGCGCCCTGCGATCGGTTAATCTCCCGAACCGCCAGACGCGCTGCGTAGATTGCATCATACCCGATATCGCGGAAGCTGCCTTCGAAGGGTGCCACCAAGCCAATCTTGACGACAGTGATCTCCCTTTCGGGGAAGCGGCAGGCGACGAGCACAAAGGCGACCAAAACTAGAGCGCATAGTCCGCGTGAGCGGGCATGCAGTGGCGAAAAACCAAAAGGGTGCCAGCGCATCATAGACGGAGGGGTAAGGCCCGACTAGCGTCCAAGATAGGTCAGCGACTGGCGGATCTTCTCGTCCAGAGAGAGCGCTTGATCGCGGGGGAGTTGCTGCAGCGCACGCTGGGCCTCGACGATGCTAAAGCCAAGAGCGGTCAGGGCCGCGACAACGTCAGCGTCGTCCTCGGAGACCTGGATGTCGATGATGCCGTATCGCTTGAGCTTGTCCTTCAGGTGCAGCACAATTGCTTCACCCGTCTTCTTTCCGACACCGGGAGCCCGTGATAGAACCTCGGGTTGGCCATTGAGAATCGCCAGCCGCAACGTATCCGGAGAGAGGGTGCTCATAACGCTGAGCGCTGCCTTGGGCCCAACCCCAGTGACACTCAGCAGCAACTCGAAGAGCTGCTTTTCCTCCGCATCGCCGAAACCATAGAGTGCCAGCTCATTTTCGCGCACTTGAAGGTAGGTGAACAGCGTAACAACATCGCCGTGATGCAGCACCAACGTCGTGGGTATATGAACGGCAAATCCAACGCCGCCTACGTCGAGCACAAGATTTCCATCACCGATGTGCGAGACCTTGCCGACCAATTGAGCGATCATGCCTCACCTGCACTCTCTTGAGAGACTCACCGGGGACACAAACCCGTCATCCCTCCAGAAGACTATCTAGTTTGACGCGATGCAAATAACAGATGGCGACAGCCGCAGCATCAGCGGCATCATCAGGACGCGGAATGTCCCGAAGGTTGAGCAGCACCCGAACCATCTCCTGAACCTGATGTTTGTCGGCGTTGCCGTACCCAGTGACCGCCTGCTTGACCTGCATCGGCGTATACTCGGCAATGGGCAATCCCGCATTGATCAGGGCGAGAAGTGTCACGCCGCGCGCGTGTCCCACCGACATAGCCGTACGCGCATTACGGCTGAAGAAAAGCTCCTCCACTGCAGCAGCGTCGGGACGATGCATCTCGACGACTTCGCTCAGATCCTGGTAGATCTGCTGAAGACGGATCGGCAGGGGCGTCTTCGCGGGCGTTGTGACCACACCCAAAGTCACAACCTGAAGACGCCCTTCCTCTTCCATCACTACAGCATATCCGGTGGTCGCCGTTCCCGGATCGACCCCCAAGACACGCACAGATCAGTCTCCGGCTACTGCAGCGTACGCACCGATTGCTTCCTCGCTCATCTCGAGGTTGGAAAATACCCGGCGCACGTCGTCCAGTTCCTCCAGCTCATCGATCAGCCGGAGAATTCTGACGGAATCTTGTCTTTCCAGTTCAATCTCATTTTGCGGCATCATGATGAGCTCGGCATTCTCAACCGGGATCTCCATCTCTTTGAGGGCGTTGCTGACGACGTGGAGATCGCTTGGCGCCGTGATGACCTCGTGAGCGTCGTCCTCACCATCGATCACGTCGAGAGCGCCGGCCTCGACCGCCGCCATAAATAGCTCCTCGAAGTCCATACTGGCCGAAACCGCGATCGATCCGCGGCGCTCGAACTGCCATGCCACGGCGCCAGGGTCAGCCATCGTCCCCCCAGCTCGCGTCAGGACATGACGGACCGCCGCTACCGAGCGGTTCCGGTTATCGGTTAAGACGTCGATCATCATAGCAACACCATTGGGACCATAGCCCTCATAGAGCACCTGGATGATTTCCTCGGCACCCTTATCCTCACCCGTGCCACGGCGAATCGCACGCTCGATGTTATCCTTGGGCATGCCCAAGGAGCGGGCCTTGTCCAGCGCCATGCGCAGACGGATATTGGTGTCGGTATCACCTCCACCACCCTCGCGAACGGCAATCACGATTTCGCGTGCGACCTTGGTGAAGATAGCACCTCGCTTCGCATCATTTGATTCTTTCTTTCGACGAATAGTTTGCCAATGACTATGACCAGACATAGGTCCTCCTTTATCTCTCTTTCAACACTCCGCTCGAGTTCTGCCATAGCAGAGCGCTCTTCGACGAGCGCTTGCCGGTAGAGCCAACCCCAGTACACAGACGGCCACCTGGACAAAAGCAGCCGGGCGACTCAACCTACTCGCCCGGCCTTTGGGAACTTAGCACCGTCCCCACGAAATCCTGTCTTCCACGCACGAATGTGCCGCCGTCCATTGGACGCTTGCCGGCCATCTGCAGATGAATCAAAGCCAAACATCCACTACCTGCCATAACACCAAGACCATCTTCCCACATAAAAACGGTTCCGGGCTTACCTTCAAGAGCAGAGTTAGGGTAGATCCGCTTCGAGCGCAACAGCTTGATACGGGCATCATCCCAGAATGTATAAGCCCCGGGGTCGGGAGAAAACGCGCGAATATGATTGTGAAGCGTTTCAGCGGACTGAGACCAGTCGATAGCAGCCTGCGACTTGCGGATCATCCGCGTCACCGTCACTCCCTCCTGAGGTTGTGGTTGCGGCTTCAGGTCGCCAGCCAAGTAATTCGGCAACATGTCAAGCAGCAAATCGGCACCCAGATGGGCAAGCCGCCCTTCCAATTCACCCGCCGTCTCATCGGGATCAATGGGAGTCTCGCGCAGCGCGAGTATAGGACCGGTATCGAGACCCTCATCCAACTTCATTATCGTGACGCCAGTCACCGAATCGCCTGCCAGAAGAGCAGCCTGAATGGGCGTAGCCCCCCGCCACCTTGGCAACAAGGACGCATGCACATTCAGCACACCAAATCGGGGAGTCTCGAGTATTGCAGGCGGCAGGATCTGTCCGTAGGCAGCCACAATCGCCACATCCGGAGCCCAGCTCCGAATGTGCTCTAGGGCCTCCACGTTGCGCAACCGTGACGGCTGAAAGACAGGGATGCCCTCAGCTAGCGCTAGCTCCTTAACAGGAGACATGACCAGGTGTTGACCTCGCCCTGCGGGGCGGTCTGGCTGTGTCACGACTCCAACGACGGAGTAGCGCTCAACGAGTCGCTCCAACGTGGGAAGCGCAAACTCCGGCGTTCCCATAAACACGATCCGCGGTTCCACGGTCATAATTTTATCACAACGCTCCCCAGGATCAAGTAAAAAGGGGCCCGGGGAGGCTACGCGACCGGCGTCACACCCTTTTTCAGAATCACATTGCCATACTTCGCCGTTTCGCCGGTCATGACCACGGCAAACGCCTGCTTAGCACGCTCGTAGAAAGCAAAACGTTCAACACGCACGATCTCCGGCGTAGCAGGCCAATGTCGATCAATGGCGGCCCGATAACGCTCCTCTACGGAGGGGTCCAACTCATCTCCGGGGACGGGCTCCATCATCGCGACAGGATCTTCCACATAAGCATCCAACGCGAAGAGCGGCAGAATCGCGTCCAGCAGCTCTCCTACCCCCAGCCCGTCCGCCCGAATCACGCGATTGTTACAGCTCTCGCCCGGAAAGTGCGCGTCAGCCAGAACAATCTCATCGCCGTGTCCCATACGATACAACACGTTAAGCAGATCCGGGCTCAATAAGGCTGAAATACCGATCAGCATAAGGAAATCTCCTCTGTTCTGTTTTTGAACGGATGCTCAAAAGTATAGGCTGAAGTAGCCCTTCTGCAAGTGATAGAAGGTAGACTGAAGAATGCTATAATATCGATGTTTGACGAGATCCGATGGGACCTTCTCCTGCAACCAAGTCCCTCATATGAGGGCGCCTGTCGGTAAACCTTGCCACTGCCGCAGAAAAATAGATAGGGAGATCGGTTGTGTCATATAGCATTAAAGGCTTCTTGCGGATAACGTATCTGGTGTTCTTCAGGGCCAAGAATACCCTCGCACGGCTCACACCAAAACGGTTGCTAGTGCTCTTCGTCTTCTACATCAGTTACATCGCTCTGGAAGTCATGACCTGGTTCAGCTTCCTCCTCGATGAACTTTTCTTTCCCGGCTTCCGTAAGGTACAGATCAAACAACCGATCTTTATCGTAGGAAATCCCCGCAGCGGTACGACCTTTCTCCATCGTCTGATGGCACAAGACGAGCATAACTTCACGAGCATTCGTCTCTGGGAGATTCTCTTGGCGCCCTCAATTACCCAACGCAAGTTCGTCCAGACATGGGCGGCAATCGACCGGAGCTTGGGTGGCCTGCTTCACCAGGTGGTGAAATGGTTCGACCGAAACTTTGTCCGCGCTTCCAACGTGATGCACAGGATGAGCCTGATGATCCCTGAAGAGGATGAGTATTTCCTCATCCATCAGGGGGAGACCATTATCGCGGGGCTCTTCTTCGGCTTTCCGAAAGCCGCGTATCCCTTTGTCTTCTTCGATACCCGGCTTCGGCGGCGGAAGAAGCGCATGATTATGCGCTTCTACCGCCACTGCCTGCAGCGGCACCTGCACGCTCATGGCGAAAAACGCAGTATCCTATCCAAGAACCCCTTCTTCACCCCCAAGGTCGACGCGCTTTATGAGACCTTCCCCGACGCCAAAATCATCTACCTGGCCCGTAATCCGCTCCAGGTGGTGCCCTCTTATGCCAGTCTCTCGGCACACTGGCTGCGGCTGTTGGCCGAGCCGAAGGAACGGTATCCGCACCCTGAATACATTCTGCGCTCAACGCAACACTGGTATCGCTACCCGGTGCAGCGGCTCGAAGAGGCACCTGCGGAGAGTCGCTTCTTTGTCAACTTCCACGAGATGGTCGCTGACCCGGAGAAGATCGTGACCGAGATCTATGATCACTTTGGGCTGGAGATTGACGCATCCTTTGCCGCTATTCTCAAAGAGGCGACCGAACGTGCTCACGAGCACGAGAGCAAGCACGTCTACACGCTTGAGGCAGTGGGGTTCAGCCGAGAGCAGATTCTATCCACTTATGCCGACGTATTTGAAAGGTGGGGCTTCGAACGAGACCCCTCGTGAGCCGCAGGAGCAAGGGGACAGTCGAACCGTTCAGCCACGAAGCCACCCGGCTACCCGGTGGCCTCGCGCCCGCATTTCCCAGATTCTGACCTGGTGGAACTCATCACCCCTGAACAACGTCTTATCCATAGAAGGAGGTGGCATGAACAGACAACCACCGGTCTCAGTGCGAACTTGGTATCCTGTCCTTAACCTGATGCTGCTCATCGCAATGCTGGCAGGGTGTGGACTACGAACTCCGCTAACACCCGCGCCAAACTCCACTGCGGACGCGACGGCGACGCCACGTCCGCCCGACACTCCGGTTCCCCCGCGTCCGGTGATTAACTACATCCCTGTGCCGCCGGACACGCTTTCGCCGATCATCGTTCAGCGCAGCCCACAGCGCGGACAAGCCCTCGCCCCGAATGGCGAGATCGAGCTGATTTTCGATAAGCCTATGGATCAGCAGGCTGTCGCCAAAGCCTTCCACGTGGAGCGCGCCGGGACTGCCGAGGTCGTCGCCGGCACGCTCGCCTGGCCCGACACCCGCACGGTACAGTTCAAGCCTGAGACAGAGTTGGTGCGCGGCGCCTCCTATGATGTGATCTTGACCCAGGATGCCCAGGCCAGCTCCGGCGAACCGCTACGCGAGCCCTTTGCCTTCCGCTTTGCCACCACCGGCGATCTCGAGGTCGCGCAGGTTATGCCGGAGGCAGGCACCGCCGGCGTCGAGACCGATGTGGTGGTAACCGTGATCTTTAATCGGCCCGTCGTCCCGCTCACCACCTTGGCTCAGATGCAGGCCTTCCCCCACCCCCTCAGCTTCGATCCTCCTATCGCGGGCAGCGGCGAGTGGCTGAACACCTCGATCTACATTTTCACGCCTGACGCCCCGCTTGCCGGCGGTATCACCTACAAAGCCACCGTCACCGCCGGCCTCCAGGACATCTCCGGAGCACCGCTGCCCACAGACTATGGCTGGAGCTTCACTACGGCGGCGCCTGCCGTGACCTGGGTATCACCGCGAGAAGAGGCCACACTTGTCGACATTAACACTGCCATTTCGGTCCAGTTCAATCAACCCGTTGATCCCGAATCTGCCAGGAACGCTTTTCGCCTGCAGGGGAACGGGGTGCTCGCCGGCACGATACGTGGTGAATTCAGTTTTGTCGACAACACCCTGACCTTTACACCGACCCGTCCGCTCAGCTTCGATACTCGCTACACTGTCAGCATCGACGCGGGCGTCACCTCGACGGCGGGCGGCAGCGGGATGGCGGAGCCCCACACGTGGCGGTTCACAACCGTGCCGCTCCCCCGGATCGTGGAGACGGACCCGCGGGATGGAGCGCGAGAAGCGCCACCCCACACCGCTTTCCGGATCGTATTTAACACGCCCATTGATCCGAAGACGGTCATGCCCAACCTGACGATCACGCCCGATCTGGCTGCAACTGACGTCCACACTTACTTCTCCCGATATGACAACACCTTCGCGCTCTACTTCGGGGCCAAGCCCTCCACCGACTACAGCGTCGTCATCGAAAACGGCATTGCCGACCCCTACGGGAACACAATCCCGCGGGGGCAGACGGTGCGCTTCCGTACGGCCCCGCTGTCACCCGACTACCAACTGCGCGTACCCGACCTCGTGGCGACTTATGATGCCGGATTGCCGGCAGAGATCGCTGTCGGCTACGTGAACCTCGACAGGCTCTCGTTCCGCCTCTATCAGCTCTCTATTGACGCCCTCAAGGACTATCCCTGGGAATGGCAGGATGCCAACCGGGTGCCTGACCGCAACGCGCTTAGACGCGAGTGGGAAGTGCGCCTCGAAGCCCCGCTCAATCAACAACAGACTGTGGTCATCCCGCTGGCGAACACACCAGACAGCACCCTGGCGCCGGGCGTGTACCTGTTGGACGTTGATGCTCCAGACCTCGACTCTGACACGTACTGGCGCCAACGCCGCCATATACTGGTCGTATCCGAGCTCAACCTGACGCTGAAAACCGCACCCGGGGAACTCGTCATTTGGGCAACTGATTTGGCAACCGGTGCACCCGTGCCCAACCTCACCCTGTCAATCGACGAGTACCGCCGGGGAGAGCGAGGCACCGTCACGACCGATGCACAGGGTTACGCCCGCCATCCACATCCACGGGATCGGAGGGAAGTGGTGGTCCACAGCCGGACACCGTTCGCCGCGACTTCGAGCGACTGGGGCAGAGGTGTTAGGCCGTGGGATTTCGGCGTCAACGATGGCGTTGCCGGGGACACGCATCGAGTTTACGTCTACACGGATCGCGGCATCTATCGACCCGGACAGACTGTGTATCTCAAAGGCGCCGTGCGCGAAGACCACGATGCCGTGTACAGCCTTTTCAACCGGGGACAGGTGCAGGTCACGATTCGCGACTATTACGGACAGGAGCTTTATGCAGCGTCACTCACACTGAGCGAACTGGGTACCTTTGAGGCGCAGCTCGAGCTGCCTACCGGAGCAGGTCTTGGCGAATACGCCATTACAACGAAGGTCGCGGACGTTTACCACGGCACCACCTTCACGGTCGCTGCCTATCGGCCGCCGGAATTCGCGGTCACCGTTGAGTCCAGCCAAGATGAGATTCAGCGAGGTGACAGCCTCAACGCCACTATTGCGGTGAGCTATTTCTTCGGTGGACCTCTGAAGCACACACCGGCCACCTGGAATCTAATCGCAGAGGCCACGACGTTCGAACCCCCCTGGGGCGGGAACTACACCTTCAGCGACAACGACGATCCCTACCGGTGCTTCCACTGTTGGTGGTGGGAAGAGCCCACCAGCCGCGAACCCGTGCTGAGTGGAGTGGGAGTCACAGATGCTGCGGGGCGCCTCGCAGTCAACATCAGCGGCAGTGAACTCACGGCGGCTCTTGAAAGTGGTGCTCAGCGCCTCATCCTGGAGGCAACGGCGACGGGCCCGGACAATCAGGAGATCTCCGGACGCACCAGCGTCACCGCTCACCCGGGCCCATTCTACATTGGGCTCCGACCGCGCACGTACGTCGGGCGCGCCGGGAACGAAAGTGCGACCGAACTGGTAGTCGTTGACTGGAAGGGCAACAGGCTCGCGAACCAGGAGGTCAAAGTCACCTTCTACCTTCGCGAGTGGATTAATACCTTTGTAGAAAATGAACTGGGCGGTGGGCGGTGGAGTTGGGAGACCAAGGACACGCAAGTTGCCGAAACGACTGTCACGACCAACGCCCGGGGCGAGGCAGCGGCGAGATTCGTACCCGAAGCGGGCGGCTCCTATCACGTCGTCGCAGGCCCTGCCCAGCCGGACTCACGCACCGCGCATATCCGCTCGTCGATTTTCATCTGGATCTCCGGGCCAGATTATATCTCCTGGCGCCGCGAGAATCACGACCGCATCACCCTGATCAGCGACAAGACCACGTACAACGTGGGAGAAACCGCCGAGATCTTGATTCCCTCCCCCTTCGAAGCCCCACATTGGGCACTCGTCACGGTCGAACGCGAGGGGGTCCGACGCCATGAGGTCCTGCGCCTGGAGAGCAACAGCACCATCTACCGGCTACCGATTCAGGCCACTGACATCCCCAATATCTACGTCTCCGTCGTGCTGCTCAAGGCGCGCGATGACCAAGCTGCGGCCTTCAAGATGGGAGTCATTCCGTTGGAAGTTCGGCCCACACCCCAAACGCTGACCGTCCGGGTAGAGGCCGACCGTGAGCGCGCAGGACCCGGCGAGGAGGTCACGTACACACTCACCGCCCTTGGACCAGACGGGCAACCGGTACCCGGGGCCGAGCTTTCGCTCGACCTTGTCGACAAGGCTATTCTGAGCCTCAAGCCGCGCGTGCAGACCATCCTGGACGGCTTCTATAGCCGGAGAATGCTTCAGGTGGTCACTTCTAGCGGACTCAGCATTTCGGGAAACCTCTATCTACAGGAACTTCAGGAGGAACTGGATCTTGGGCCCGAACGGGGCGCTGTAGAGGACGCGATGGACGGTGGGGACATGGCCAGATCCGCGTTAGGACTCGGCGGGGCCGAGATGATGGCAGAGGCGCCGATGGCAACCGTGGAGATGGACGAAGCGAAGTCGGAAGGCGCACCGCTCCCAGAAGGCGTCGACGTGCGCGAGGAGTTCGCTGATACGGCGCACTGGACCCCCCGCCTCGTCACGGACGCGCAGGGCCGCGCCACTGTGACCCTCACGCTTCCCGACAATCTGACAACGTGGGTCGCGCGCGGCGTAGGTCTGACGGCGGAGACGTGGGCCGGGGAGGGAACCTCCGAACTGGTCGCCACGAAGCCTTTGCTCGTTCGCCCTGTCGCGCCCCGCTTTTTTGTCGTCGACGACCGAGTGCAGCTGGCCGCAAACGTGAGCAATACCACCAACGAAACCCTGAGCGTGGACGTTGGACTCACGGTACAGGGTGTCACAATCAGCACGGAGACTCCGGCGCTGCAGACCGTGACCGTGCCGGCAAACGGCGAAACCAAAGTTACCTGGTGGGTTGTCGCGACCGACGTGCGGCAGATCGAGTTGATCTTCAGTGCAAAATCCGGCGAGTATGTGGACGCCAGCAAGCCCAGGTTGACAACCGGCCCGGATGGCACACTGTTCGTGCTCCGCTATACAGCTCCAGACACTGTGGGAACAGCAGGGCAGTTAACCGAGGGCGGGGCCAGAACCGAAGCCGTCGCGCTCCCGCCGGCGTTCGACGAACGCCGTGGGCAGCTCACGGTTCAGCTAGACCCCACCCTTGCAGCCGGGATGCAGGAGGGGCTCACCTATTTGGAGCATCACGAATACGAGTCCACGGATATGACAGTGAGCCGGTTCCTCCCCAACGTCCTCACCTACCAGGCACTGCAAACGCTCAATATCGACAACCCCGAGTTAAACAGGCGGCTGCCGGGTTTGGTCGAGGAAGGTTTGAACAACCTCTACAGCCAACAGAACCCGGATGGTGGCTGGAGTTGGTGGTACCGGATCGATGAGCCACGCAGCAACCCATATGTCAGTGCATATGTGGTTTTCGCCCTTGTCAAAGCTCGGGACGCAGGTTTCAATGTCAGGCGGGAGGTCTTGAACCACGGTTTGGGCTATATCCAGGCTCAGGTCAAGGGCATTCGCGAACTTAGGAATACCCACGACGCAAACCGTCAGGCCTGGCTGCTTTACGTGCTGGCAGAGGGTGGTGCCGCAGATCGGAGCGCTCTTAACGAGCTGTTCAACAACCGGGACAAGCTAAGCCACTATGGACGCGCCTATCTGGCGCAGGCCCTGGCACTTCTGGACAGGACAGACAGCAGGCTCTTGACACTTCTCTCGGACCTGAACAATGCCGCCATCCTCAGCGCCACAGGCGCGCACTGGGAGGAGGCCTACCACGACTGGTGGGCCATGAACACCGACACGCGCTCGACCGCCATCATCCTGGATACGCTGGCAAAACTCGACCCCGACAACCAGCTGATTTCGAACGTGGTACGATGGCTTATGATCGCCCGGCAGGCCGGCATCTGGGAGACGCCACAGGAAACTGCTTGGGCCCTCATCGCGTTGACCCACTGGATGTCCGTAACCGGGGAGTTGGATGCGAGCTACGACTTCGCCTTCTATCTCAATGAGATCGAACAAGCGCGGTCGACGGTCACACGCGATACCGTGCAGCAGAGTGTGACGACTGTGATTCCCCTCACCGACTTGAATGCTGACGCAACCAATGCGCTGACGCTTGCACGCACGGAAGGGCCGGGGCGGCTCTACTATACTGCGCACCTTCAGGTCTACTTGCCGGTGGATCAGATTGAGGCTGAAGATCGTGGCTTCGTGGTTTACCGCCGGTACACGCTAGCCAGTTGCGAGGCCGAGGATCGCCGAGAGTGTCCCGAAGTACACGAGGCCAAGCTCGGGGACGTGATCCGGGTCGATCTGACGCTGATCACACCGCACGACCGATACTACGTCGTCGTCGAAGATCCGCTACCCGCCGGAGGCGAGGCCATCGACACCGGGCTCGCTACGACAAGCCTCTTGGCGATGAGCCCGCGTTTGGAGCGGCAGGACAGCCGCTGGTGGTGGTGGTGGCACTGGTACAGCCGCAGCGAGCTGCAGGATGAGAAGGTCGTCCTCTTCGCCGACTCAATGGCTGCCGGCACTTACGAGTACAGCTACACCTTCCGGGCGACGCTGCCGGGCGACTACCACGTCATTCCCACCACAGCCACCGAATTCTACTTCCCAGAGGTCTTCGGACGCAGCGATGGGCGGTTGTTTACCATTGGAGAAAACTAACTAATCGTTAGGGAAGCCAGTCTGGGTAGATGGTCCTGGTGGCTGCAGCGATGATTACCGTGCGCGGGTCTTTTGAAGACCCGCGCACGGGTGATGCGTAAAAGTGACGCGCACTCTGTGAGGGCGGGTGCATTGGTAATTTGCTAAATCATGGTTATACTAATAGGGAGTCGAGGAAACAGTTTGAAAGCGACCCTTCAGCAAGGAGAGGATAATGACAGAGATCAAGGACATGGTTCAGTTCGTCGCTGAGAGCTTGGCCGACAAGCCGGAAGACGTCCAAGTCGAGGAATCCGTGGGGGAAGCCGTGATCATGATTGAAATCAAGGTCGCCTCCGAAGATATGGGGAGGCTGATTGGGCGCCAAGGTCGTACCATCAATGCTATCCGATCCTTGGCGCGTGTCTTAGCGGCGAAAATGGAGAAGAAGGTCAGCGTCGAGATCATCTAGCGCAAGGCGTGCACACGCTAGATTACCACTCTTGATTGGTACTCTCCCCAGATATCCCGCAGCACACCACAGATTTCGCCCAAGGTGCACTCGGCCTCAACCGCTGCAACAAACAGGGGCATCAGGGGAGCTGCGGGGGTTCTGGCAGCCTGCTCGATACGTTCGAGCATCTCGGAGACACGACTCGTATCGCGCCGAGCCCGGAGTTGTGCGAGGCGCTCCCGCTGTTGGGCTCCGATAGCTGGATCCATCTTCAGTTGCTCGATCTCCAGCTCTCCCTCGTCCTCTCGGAAGTCGTTAACCCCAACGATGATCTGATCGCCACGCTCAAGGGCAGTCTGTGCCTGATATGCGGCATCAGCGATCTCGGCCTGCATATAACCTTGTTCGATGGCAGCGGACGCTCCTCCCAGCTCATCGATGCGGCTGATGTACTCGTTGGCGCGTTGCTCAATTTCGTTCGTCAGATACTCAATATGGTATGCACCAGCCAGCGGATCGACCACATCGGCGACGCCCGACTCGTGAGCGATGATCTGCTGCGTCCTAAGAGCTAGCCGAACGCTCTCCTCCGTTGGTAGCCAGAGCGCCTCATCCATCGAATTCGTGTGCAGTGACTGCGTCCCACCAAGAATCGCTGCCAGCGCCTGCAGCGCGACACGCACAACGTTGTTCATCGGCTGCTGCGCGGTCAGTGCCGATCCTGCAGTCTGCGTGTGGAAGCGAAGGCGACAGGACTCTATCTCCTGCGCGCTGAAGCGCTCGCGCATAATACGTGCCCACATTCGGCGCGCGGCCCGGAACTTGGCAATCTCTTCCAGGAAGTTGTTGTGAGCGTTGAAGAAAAAGGAAATCCGCGGTGCGAAAGCGTCTACATCCAGCCCGGCGTCCATAGCCGCGTGCACATAAGCGATTCCGTTCGCCAGCGTAAAAGCCACTTCTTGCACCGCGGAGCTACCCGCCTCGCGTATGTGATACCCGCTGACGCTTATGGGGTTCCACTTGGGCACCTCGGCGGCGGCATAACGAAACGTGTCGGTGACCAGACGCATTGAGGGGCGCGGTGGGAAGATATAGGTGCCCCGTGCAACATACTCCTTGAGGATATCATTCTGGATCGTACCACGCAGGTCACCGGGAGCCACCCCCTGGGACTTTCCCACAGCAATATACATCGCCCACAGGATTGCGGCGGGGGCATTGATCGTCATAGAGGTGCTCACCTGGTCGAGAGGAATCTTCCAAAAAAGCCGGCGCATATCGTCCACACTGCTGATCGCGACGCCGACCCGCCCGACTTCACCCGCTGACAGGTCATCGTCGGCATCATAGCCCAGTTGTGTAGGTAGATCGAAGGCCACAGAAAGCCCTGTCTGCCCCCGCTCCAACAAATAGCGGTAGCGGGCGTTAGACTCCTCTGCCGAAGCATAGCCCGCATACTGCCGCATCGTCCAGAAACGGGCGCGGTACATCGTCGGTTGTGCCCCACGCGTGAAAGGGTAGTCGCCGGGAAAGCCCAGATCCGTCAGATAATCGATAGGGACATCTGGAGGAGTCTCGATCGCCCGAAGCGGTATGCCGGAGGGAGTCTCAAAAGCAGTCTTGCGCTCCGGGAAGCGGGAGGTCGCGTTTTCATACACTGTCTCGCGCCAGATCTCCTTTTCGTTGCGGATCTCATCATGTTTGTGAGCCACACGTCACCTCCTTAAGCGAACTCGCATCTGCGTGATCAGGAACACAAAGGCCAGAAAGATCAGCGACAAGACCAGATTGCGTCCCCAGAGACGCCTCATGTACGCGCCACGATCCCCCAGAAGATGAATCATCCACACAATGACCTGGTAACCCAAGGCCAGCCCTCGGACCAAGCGCCGGGTGCGGCGATCCGATTTTCTGAAGTACAGTCCGCCGACGACCAGGAACAATAGACCGAGTATGATGTACACCATGCCGACGACCGGCAAAGGCAATGAAGTTTCGGTCAGAACGGTGCGGAGCATCCAGGCATCGAGGCCCCGTATTACGTTGGCAATCCCCATAATGCCGTAGAGAATCAACAGCAGCCACTGACTTATCACGTTCTAAGTCTACTCCAGAACGGAGCGATCGAAAACATCAGCACCCTGCTCCTCTAGCGGTTTGCGGACCGAAAAAAAGAGGTAAGCTCCTGCCTCCGGTAGCGGTTCTTCATAGAACCGTCGCAGGATGCGCTCCGTTAACCATAGATTCCAGTCCTTAGGCACGAGAAGCCAGCGCCCGGTCAGTCGTTTTACGAGCACCGTAGGGAGGCCAAGGGGATGTCCCCACTCGAGGGCGGCGAGGGCGCCCGGCGAGAAGTACGTCCACCAACGATCGACGACCAAGCCGGCACGGCCCAGCCTTTCCTGCCACTCCTCGGGTTGCCAGTAATACCGGTGGCGTGAGATCCGGTCGAAGAGCCGGCGATAACGCTCGGCAGTCCCGGACATGCCCAGCGCGTCGAACATACGAGCAACAGATAGGAAGCGGCGGAAGTTGGGGCCGGGCACCGCAAAATGAAACCAACCACCCGGGGCCAGCACGCGCCCGACCTCCTGCAGCACGGGTGTCACGTCGGGGATGTGCTCCAGAACGGAATTACTGACGACGGTTCGGAAGCTGCCGTCTGCAAAGGGCATCGGCGCACCCAGGGCGTACGTCATCCGGCGATGCCGCCCGCGGGCCGCGGCCTCCGTCAAGGGTTCCCACCAAGGATCGAGACCGACGTCAAGCTGCTGTTGGAAAGCCACTTCTGCGAAGTGTCCGTCGCCACAGCCAAGATCCAGAACCGGCCCCGGGAGCGGCAGATCCTGGTAGAAATCCGCTTCGACGGCCCGCAGCAGCGCCCGAAAGGCGGGCAGCTCCCGCAGTTGGCGCCGGAAGCCGCGGCGATTCTTGTGGATGGAAGCGGGTGAAGCTGCTTTCATAGCCCTCCTAGAATGGCAACTCGCTGACGCCGGACGCCGTAAATGGGCAGAGATGCACCGCCTCGTAGATCGGATTGGCGTAGCCGAAGGTAGCCAAAAAATCGAGGACCGCAGGAACTTCTACCCCACCCATCACGTAACTGCAGGCATTGCCCAAGTCATCGTTGCGCTGATATCCGCGCCAGAAACGTTCACCAAGTCCAACCAAGGCATATGCGGTGGTGCCAGGGGCATTCTCGTCGCGCAAGGTCGCGTACGTCGCCTCGGCCTCAGTAGAGTTGCCTAGATAAGCTTGCAGCAGCATCAAGCGCCAGCGTCCCAGAGCTACGAGCCACGTCTGTTCCTCCTCTGTACTTGCGAAAGCGCCCCAGAGTTCAAGCGACGGATCCTCGGCTACGCGCCTATAGAGAGCCTCTGCCGTCCCGAAATCCCCGCCGGCCAGTGCCCGGTCACCATCCAGAAAAGCGTGATAGCGATACGTGGCAGGTGCAAAGATCTCATCGGTGATCGTAATCGCCGTTCCAGTCCAGGCCAACGTCGTGGTGATGGTCCTCTGAGGGCCCGCACCTACGGAGCCCATACCGTGACTCACGACTACGAGTGCACCATTCTGTAGCGTGTACCAGGGGAAGGGGAAGAGGAACTCGTCCTCCATCCGGGCTTCAAAGTCGCGGCCTTGCCAGGACCAGACTCGCGGTGTATGCCAGCAGGTATTCGCTCCGCAGGAGATCTCGGAGAAACTCAACTCGGCCACGCCATCCTCTGTAAGGTCAGCAATCCCGATCAGCTCAAGCCCATACCAATCCCCGGGCTTGTAATGATAGAGCAGTGTAACCTCACCAGACTCGCACGTATAGATGGCAAGGTGCCCCTTCGGCGGGAACTGCTGGGCATCGGGATCGATCAACAGGAAAACAGCTTCCTCGACACCATCCCCTGTGAGATCACCCAGGTGCAGCTCCTCTTGCTCCTGGAGTGAGACCAGAGCGGGATCACCGCCCTGCCTCAAGAACTCGCGTAACGCGACGATGTATGCGTCCAACGACAGATCGCGTGCCGGCGGCTCGATATGGCTTGGCTCAGGACATGGATTCACGGTCGACGTCGCGAGCGATGTGGGTGTGGCGGAGCGTGGCATAGGCGTAGCCAAGGCCGTGGTTGCGCGAGGGACATGGGTCGCCACAACCGGCTCCACCGGCGGGGCCGGAGATGGCGCGACCAGGGCACATGCAGTAGAGAACAGCAAGAGCAAAGCAAAAAGTGTCCAACGCGGCATCGTTACGGTCTTCAGCGCATCCCCCTGATCCCGAAGTCTTAACCTTGTCTCCAACCCTGTGGACCGCGGGTCGAAGTGGGTAGGCGGCAATAGTGGTAACCTACGGCAGGAACGTGCTGCCGCCATACTGATAACCTGAAGTATAACGTCCCCTCCCGAGATAGCAACCAGCTCTTTGCATCATGGCAAACCAACGCCCTTGCCCTTTATAACTTGCATCTACATCACGACTTTGCACCCTGAGGAAATGCGTCTATAATAGAACATAGAAGATCACAGTCAGGAGAATCTCAAGTATGCAAAGCGCAGCCTCTTCCCCCAGTTCGGACGTTGACCTCATGGGTACGCTCTTAGACGAGTATGTCGATGCCCAGCGGTGCCGGCGCGGCGACATCGTTGAAGGTGTCGTCGCTTCAGTAAGCCCAAAATCTATCCTCATTGATATCGGTGGAAAGTCAGACGCTGTGGTACATCCCCGTGAAGTTGAGCGTATGACGGAAGATGATCGCGAGTCCTTTACCACGGGGCAGGATGTGAGTGTATACGTCATCGAGAGTGACAACGACGGCACCATGATTGTGTCATTGGTACGAGCTGCTCAGCAGACTGATTGGGAGGATGCGCGCAAATTAGAGGAGAGCAACGATACGATCGAACTGCCGATTGTAGACAGCAATAAGGGTGGGGTGATCGTGCGCTTGGGTGAGCTGCGTGGATTTGTGCCCGGCTCTCAACTGATGCCAAATTGGCGGCGCTATCAGGATGCTTCACAACCCGAACGCCGGTGGCGCGCGATGCTGGGAAAGATTCTCAAGCTGACGGTGATTGAGGTGACGCCGGAACGCAACCGGCTCATCTTCTCCGAGCGCAATGCCTATCAGCGAAAAGCCACCAAGCGCAACATCTTGGAGGGGCTGACGATTGGCTCGGTCGAGAAGGGTATCGTTAGCAACATTGTTCCCTTCGGTGCATTTGTGAACGTCAAGGGTGTCGACGGGTTGTTGCACGTGTCAGAACTGTCCTGGAAGCGGGTGAACGATCCACACGAAATCGTTGAGGTGGGCCAGACGATCGATGTCCACGTCCTCGACATTGACCTGGACAAGGAACGGCTGGGGCTAAGCCTCAAGCGCCTGAGCGCTGATCCCTGGGAGACGTTGGGGGACATCTGCACCGTCGGCCAGATGATCGACGTGACCATTGTCAACCTCACGTCTTTCGGTGCGTTTGCGGCGCTGGTCGACCGACCCGAGCTCGAGGGACTGATTCATATCTCCGAGTTGTCTGAGGAGAATGTCGGACATCCCGAAGAGGTCGTCAAAGTCGGCGACCAGCATTCAGTCCGGATTATCTCGGTCAAGCCGGAGCAGAGACGCATTGCATTCAGTCTCAAAGGTGTGAACGGGTAGCTATCAACGCTTGAGCCCAGGCCCGCACACCCGCCTGCGCTGAATCGCAGAACATGGCCCCGGGCTGCTATAGCCGGGGCCTTTGATTTGGAGCGTGTTCAAGTCCGTGAGCTTGGCCGCGAAAGGAGCTGTTGATGACGGATCTACGCCCTCCGGTCGTTGCGGGTATGTTCTATCCGGCAGAAGCGGCCATCTTACGGCAGGAGATCGACCGCTATATGGAAGCAGCCCAGACTCCGGATCTGGCACCGGTGCGCGGCGTGATCGTGCCACATGCAGGCTACGTGTACTCGGGACCGGTTGCGGCGTATGCCTATAAGCTGCTTGCCGAACAGGAAACCCGCCCGGATCGCATCTTCGTTTTAGGACCCTCCCACCGCTCCTGGTTTCCCGGCGTCGCGATTGCCGATGTCGATGGCTTCCAGACGCCTTTAGGCGTTCAACCTGTCGACCGTGAGTACGCCGGTGCATTGGCCAGCGAAGAGCGTGTGTTCAGCGCCATCACCGCGCCGCACACACCGGAGCACTGCCTAGAGGTCCAGATTCCATTCATTCAGACCATCTTGGACGCTGTTCCGATTGTGCCGATGCTCTTCGGTGAAGTCGATCCCATAGAGGTCGGAAAACTCCTGAACGGGCGGTTAACGCCCCGAGACCTCCTTGTTATCAGCTCCGACCTGAGTCACTACCATAGCAACGAGGCAGCCCATCGTCTCGACCGTGGCTTCATCGACGCCGTGCTCGCCGGCAATGTGGAAGGCGTGGCGTCTGGCGAGGCATGTGGACAGTCCCCCATCATAACACTGATGACGCTGGCGAAGAGCCATCATTGGCAGCCGCACCTCCTGGACTACCGGACATCCGGCGACATTACGGGAGACCACAGCCAGGTCGTGGGTTACGCCGCGATAGCCTATACGGATACAAGGCATGGCTAGAGGGGATCTGAGTGAAGAAGAGGGCACCTTTCTGGTCCGTCTTGCGCGCTACGCCATTACTGAAGTATTGGACGCTGAGCCCGGGGCCACGGCGCTCGGTCCGGCGCCAACAGACCGGCTGCTGGCGCCAGGCGCGGCATTTGTGACACTCCATACACGCGACGGCGAACTACGAGGCTGCATCGGCTCACTGGTCGGTCATCGACCACTCGTCGAGGACGTACAAGCCAATGCCCTGGCTGCCGCCTTTGAGGATCCGCGATTCCCAGCGATGGTAGCGTCCGAGCTGCCCGAGCTCGTGATCGAAGTATCCGTGCTCACGGAGCCAGAACCTCTCGACTACCAGGGCGGCGAGGATCTCGTGCAGAAGCTTCGACCCGGTATAGATGGGGTGACGATCGAACGCGATTGGCACAGAGCGACATTTCTTCCCCAGGTGTGGGAGCAACTTCCCAGCACCGAAGAGTTCTTGACCCATCTGTGCTTCAAAGCAGGCCTCGCGGCCGATGCCTGGCGCCGTGGTGACCTGAAGGTCTCGATCTATCAGGCCCAGAAATTCCACGAGGAGGCCTGAAGAGCGGGCGAAAACGTGTTTATCCATCCACGAGCCCATTCCTTGCGATACGTGCAACCTCTCGAGTTGAACTGCGTAATTATGGTAGAAGAGACGGGTGCTTTCGGCATCTGAACCCGCTGGGGCACCACATAACCGGGAGGGATGATGAACGTGGAGAATGAATCTCATTGGGAAGGACCCGCAGGAAATGAACGATCGGATGTGCTGGAGGACGTAGCCAGACCTCGGGCGGAGGCAGGCACAAAGGGAACCGCCGGCCCTCAAGGAGGGAGAACGACACCCCTGACACCGCCGCCAGACCGTGATAATCCGGCGCCTGACTACAGAACAACCCCTCAGCCAATGTCACCCAGTGATGAGCGGACCTGGGCTATGCTTGCGCATCTCAGCGTATTGCTGAACCTCGTCACGGGATTTTTGGGTGTAGCAGCGGCTTTGATCATCTACTTGATCTATCGGGACCGCTCGCGTTATGTAGCGTACCAGTCGATGCAGGCGTTTTTATTCCAACTCATCTTCTGGGCGGGCGGCGGTCTGTTGATAGGTGCTATGTGGGCCGTAGTCGGCGCCCTAAGCGCGGTGTTAATCGGCATCCTGTTGATTCCTTTTGCGGTCCTACTGACATTTGTCTTTCTGCTTATGCCGCTTGCGGCGCTCGTGTATGGCATCATTGGCGCCATCGGCACGTCGAACGGCGAGGACTTCCGCTACTGGCTGATTGGTGACTGGGCTCTGAACCTGATGTAGGGGGGAGCAGGCGCTGCGGCGCCCCACCCTCACACGCCATACATTTCTATAGCCCGCTCGGCTCCAGCAACCGGGCGGGCTTACGATAATCAATGGATACCAAGCACAATGGATACTCCAAACACCGCGTTGACCCTGATGGGCGTCCCCATCCACGATGTGACAATGGAAGAGACAGTTGGCTGGATCGGACGCTGGATAGAGAAGGGAGGTGCCCATCAAGTCGCGACCGTCAATCCTGAGTTCTTGATGCGGGCGCGTGACGATGCTGAGTTCAGGGCCTGTCTGGAACAGGCGTCATTGTGCATCCCCGATGGCATCGGCGTCTTGTTAGCAGCGCGTCTGCGCGGTTGTCGCCTACGAGAGCGTGTGGCGGGATCCGATCTCGTACCAAGGCTCGCTCGTGAAGCGGCAGCACGGGGATGGCGGGTCTTTTTCCTGGGCGCGGCTCCCGGGATCTCCGAAGAGACCGCAGCACGACTCCTGAAAGCATATCCCGCACTCCAGATCGCAGGCTGCTACGCCGGCTCTCCACACCCCGATGAAGACGACGACCTGGTCGAGCGCGTTCGTGCAGCACGCAGCGATCTGCTGCTCGTTGCCTACGGTGCGCCGAAACAGGACCTATGGCTAAGGCGCAATCTTCATCGCACCGGCGCAGCGGTCGGCATTGGCGTGGGCGGCTCCTTCGACTTCATCGCCGGTGCCGCAAGGCGAGCGCCGCGTTGGGCACAGCGTTTGGGGCTGGAATGGTTGGTCCGGCTCATCTGGGAGCCCTGGCGATGGCGCCGCCAACTAGCGCTCCCCAAGTTTGTGTGGCTGATCCTCCTCGGTCGAGACGGTGACTGACCTAAATCCTCATCTATGGTAATATTGATGTTTGGAGCCAGACGCACGATCGCGCAACAGACTGCGAACCCGCGTTTGACTCCTAGCTGATACCAGGTTAACCGGTCACGATTCTGAGCCGGACGAGAGGAGCAAGAACGGCCATGGAAACGCATACCCCATCCCTTGAGACCCTGTTGGCTGCTGCCGAACCTTTGATCAAGCTAGCCATTGAGGAGGACATTGGCCCCGGCGACGCCACCAGCCTCTCGACGCTGCCACCGGATGTTGAGTTGGCAGGTCGTATCGTCGCAAAGGAGCCTGGCGTCATCGCCGGGCTGCCGGTAGCTGAAGCAGTTTTCTGTCACGTCGACCCCGACATCACCTTTACCCCGCATGTCGAAGATGGGCAAGAGGTTGTAAGCGGCGAACTGATCGCCGAGGTGGTCGGGCCAGGACGCAGCTTGTTAGCGGCTGAACGCACGGTGCTCAACTTTCTGCAGCGTATGTCGGGGATCGCGACTCAAACCCGCACGATGGTGGACGCAGTGGCGACCACAGATGCACGAATCCTGGACACACGAAAGACCATTCCGGGATACCGCGTGCTGGACAAATATGCCGTCCGGATGGGCGGCGGCACCAATCACCGTATGTCGCTCAACGATATGCTGTTAGTCAAGGACAACCATATCGATGGCGCCGGCGGGATCGCTCAAGCCGTTCGTGGTGCCCGTGAGCGGTATCCGGACTTACCCATCGAGGTGGAGGTGCGAAACCTGCGGGAGTTACGCCAAGCGCTTGATCTCACGCCACCTCTGGATCGCATCCTACTCGACAATATGTCGTTAGATCAGATGAAGGAAGCTGTCGTGGAAACCGGCGGGCGGGTACCTCTGGAGGCTTCAGGGAATGTCACGCCCGACCGCGTCGCCGAAATCGCAGCGACGGGCGTGGCGTATATCTCCGCGGGCAGCTTGACTCACTCGGTCACGGCACTGGACCTGAGCATGAAAATCGGCCCGCGGCAAGCAGGGCGGACAGGGCCACCCACGCCGGAGGAGCTGGCAGCCGACATTCGGGCGGTCAAACAGAGACTGGGTGACCGGCTCGTGATCTTGGGCCATCACTATCAGCGCGACGAGATAATTGAGTTGGCCGACTATCGTGGCGATTCGCTGCAGCTCGCACGACAGGCGTCTCAAACCGATGCCGAGACGATCGTCTTCTGTGGCGTTCACTTTATGGCGGAAGTCGCCGCTATTCTGGCGCAGCCGGGCCAGCATGTCCTGATCCCCGACCTGACCGCCGGATGCTACCTCGCCGATACGGCATCGCCGAAAGGGGTGCATGCAGCATGGGATGCACTGGATGCGGCACTGGGGAACGCAGACGAGCAGGTTACGCCCATCACTTACGTTAACTCTTCGGCTGCGCTTAAGGCTTTCTGTGGACGTCACGGCGGAATTGTCTGCACGTCAAGCAATGCGGAGCGCGTGGTCCGTTGGGCCCTTTCTCAGCGACCTCGGGTCTTCTTCTTCCCCGATCAGCACCTGGGTCGCAATACAGCGCTGTCTCTGGGCATACCCGCTTCAGACATGATGGTATGGAACCGCTTCACGCCTACAGCGCCTGAAGTGATCCAGTCGCAACGCGTGATCCTCTGGCCCGGCGCGTGTATGGTTCACCAGCGCTTCCGCCCGGAGCACGTTGAGACGGTGCGGCAACGCAACCCGGCAATGCGCGTCATCGTGCATCCCGAGTGCAAGGCAGAGGTTGTCGCGCTTGCAGACGAGAGCGGTTCGACCTCAACCATCATTCACACGATTGAGTCAGCCGAACCCGGCAGCCAATGGGCGGTGGGAACGGAGAGCCGGCTCGTTTACCGCCTCCAGCAGGAACACCCAGAACAGAAGATCATCCCGCTTGCCGATGTACCGCCCTTCTGTAACACCATGGGACAGATCACGCTGCAGAACCTGGCCGAGGTCATCGCTGCACTGGATCGGGGAGAGTTGATGAATGAGGTCACCGTCGACGCAGAGAACTCGCATTGGGCCCGGGTAGCCCTGAATCGCATGCTAGAGCTCCCGTGACAGGTCATCTCTTCGGGATGAGGTGCTGCGTGGACGAATCGAGGCGGATATGACGATCGAGACCGATGTCCTGATTATTGGTGGAGGAATCGGGGGCGCAACGGCTGCGCTTCGCCTGGCACAGGATGCCCAGCGAGAGGTTACCGTAGTTACGCGCACCTACGACCCGGAGGAATCCAACACCCGCTATGCACAGGGAGGCATTGTAGCCAGGGGGACAGACGACTCCATTGACCTCCTAGTCGAGGATATCCTTGGAGCTGGGGCGGGGCTTAGTTCGCCCAATGCCGCGCGGCTGTTAGCAGAGAAGGGGCCGCGTCTGGTTCAGGAGATCTTGGTCGACAGGTTGCAGGTACCGTTCAACCGTGAAGCGGACGGGACATTGGCCTACACGCGAGAGGGCGGGCACTCAGTCTCACGCATCCTCCATGTTGGAGATGCAACCGGAGAGGCTATCGAGAGAGCGCTCATCGCGCAGGTGCAGGCGCTACCTAACGTGCAGATTCTCACGGGCTCTACGGCGGTAGATCTGATCACTTCCGCACACCACAGCAGCAACCCGCTGGCAGTCTACGATCCGGTCACATGCCACGGCGCCTACGTGCTCGATCGGGCCGCCAATAAAGTTAACCGCGTGCTGGCGCGAGCAACTGTTCTGGCGACCGGAGGCATAGGGCGAATCTACCGGCATACCACCAA